>CAMYIJ010000089.1 GCA_947258375.1 uncultured Acidimicrobiaceae bacterium | reverse complement strand
CTTGTGGGTCCAACCCAACCTGGGTAACACCAGGGCTATCGGGACTTTCGATATGCCAGGAGCTGACGCCGAGTCACTAATCGCAGCTATAGATGCCAGGGCCGATGAGATCATCGACCCCGACGATCCCAACCGGCCAACACTGGAGCAACGCCGCCTAGATGCCCTCGTCTCTTTGGCATTGGACGCCAATGTCCCAGTTCCCCAAGAGAGCGAAGCTGTGGCGCCGCGACGCTTGAAGGCCCTGATCTTCATAGACGCCGACCAATGCGCTCGCACCAACGGTGAAACCGGGGCTATCACCCGCTCGGGGCTCAAAGTCGGACCCAACACCCTCAACGAGATCCTCTGTAGCGGGGAAACCGAAACCACCCTCATCGATATTGACGGTTTGAAGGCGGTGCGGACTGATGGGGACCGGCTACCGAACCGGCTACGGGACTATGTGTTCTTCAGAGAC
Source organism: uncultured Acidimicrobiaceae bacterium (assembly GCA_947258375.1). Classification (GTDB taxonomy): domain Bacteria; phylum Actinomycetota; class Acidimicrobiia; order Spongiisociales; family UBA5794; genus JAHEJX01. Next base: position 15,482 of record CAMYIJ010000089.1, on the reverse strand, counting down.
GGAGGCTGCACCGCAGACGGGTGTACCAGTCGTTACCGGCTCGAACCCCACCACATCACACCCCGCAGCCAAGGCGGCACCCACGAACCCAAAGGACTCACACTCTTGTGTTGGTTCCACCACCACATAGTCGTCCACCAACAAGGCTTCACCATCGACCCCGAATCGCCACCGAAACGAAGACGCTTCCTTGCACCCGGCGTCACCCGAGCCCCACCCCCCAACTAGAGGGCACCCGTCTCAAACCAACGAACGCTGAACCCACATCATCCAACCAGGGCGAACCGACTCCAGCCCCAGCCAAGCGAACCGCTTGACGGCGAACCACCGACGTCCGGGCCTTCGCGCGCGCCCGCAACAAGTCGGTCGACCCTACGAGGTGGGCACCAAAACTAGGAATCGGCAAAGCCGGCAGAGCCGTCGCCCTGTCCCAGCCCGGGCTGGGGCGGTAGGTCGAGAATCTCGATGTCCGAGCCCAGCCGGTGTGGGGTAGAGGCAAATGTCTCCATCAGGCGCGTGGCGTCCCGGTTGACGAGAAGGCGGAACACATCGCCCCGGTTGTAGTGGCCGGCGAAGTCGTGACGAAGCTTCATCTTGATGCCGACCTCGAAGTCCATGTCGGCGTAGATGATCTCCTCGCGATCGCCGGGCACGGGACCGGCCAGGATGCGCGTGTCCGGCCCGACGATGACCGTTCCGCCCGCAACCTCCGGCCTCGAGAGGAACTCGACATCGTCCTCGTTCTGCGCGATCGCTTCTCGTATACGGTCGTCGACGACGCTCGCCGCGCTGATGACAAAGGCCTTGGACATCTGGGCGAAGCCTTTGGCCATGGTCAATGCGATGTCGGCCATTGGCACACTGATCTTGGGAAAGTGGTTCGGCCAAGCCATGACATGGACACGCGTGTACTCGGCGGTCAACGCGAAGATGGCGAGCGGGTTCGAGTTTTCGCCGCACATCAGGCCGCTCATCGGCCCGAACTCGGTATCAAAAGCACCAAACGTGTCGGCGCCGCCGGGGCGATGCACGAGCCGCTCCCCCACCGTCGGGACCAGCTTCTGATGTTTGCCCAGCACGGCACCGTCCGGCCCAATGAACACCTGAGTGTTGTACATGGTCCCGAACGTCCCGGGGTCCTTCTCGCATACGCCCATGACGACGTATGCCGCCGCGTCGCGGGCGGCGGCGGCCAGCGCAGTCACCTCGGGCCCCGGGATCTCGACGCTGTTCTTGAAGAGCTCCGTGCTGAGACGGGTGGCGGTGGCATCTGTGCCGGAGTGGAAATGAAACCAGATCGGGTGAGCCGGGATGAAGCCCTCGGGAAACGCAATCACCCGGGCTCCGTTGGCGCCGGCCTCCCGGATTAGGGCGCAGGCTTTCTCGGTCGTCGCCTCCCGATCCAGGAACACCGGCGCAGCTTGCACGGCCGCGGCCCTCACGAGCGGGGATTCGTCACCCATATTCGCCTCCTCTGATCGGCCAGGCTAGCGACGCCACCTTCATCGAGGAGCTGCCGCCCCCGGTACATTCCCCCGGGCTATTCGCGCCGGCTGGCCCCCCAGATGGTGACGGCCTCGTCGCGGCCGGTCATGGTGAAGCTGATGAACACGACAACGATGAAGCCGTAGATGACCATCGAGACCGTCGGGCTGATGAAGGCCAATCCCAACGGTGCCGCGAAGACCGCGAAGTAGATCAGCCCCATGATGCGGCCGCCGCGGACGAGGTCTCGGTCCACGTCGTTCGTCAGGCCGGCCCGGTCGGATGTGCTGTATGTCCACATGACCCAGCCAATGAAGAACAGGGCCAGCATGTTGGCCCCGTAGAAGAGCGCTGTGCCCGTCTCGGCGCCGTGTTCGCCGATGAGTGCCGTGGCGAAAGGTATCAAAGCCGCAAACATCAGAAACACGATGTTGAGCCACACCAGGGTCGAGTTGGAGCCGACGATCACCGAGAAGATCATGTGGTGGACCAGCCAGAAGATCCCCAATACGAGGAAGCTCAGTGCATACATCAGCAGCTCGGGCCACAGCCCGAGAAGGAGGTCGCCGAGCTGATCATCGCCGGTCGCGACCGGCACGCCGAGCTGCAGAACGAGCACCGTCATGGCGATTGCAAAGACGCCATCGGCCAGAGTATTGAGGCGGTCCGGAGGTGGCGGAGGCGCCGTCATGGCGCCATCTCCAGGGAGAACGGATAGACCCGGTCGAAATCCTTGCCCATGACGACCTTCAACTGGCCCGATGACGCGTTGTAGACAACCGACCATTGCGTGTGGCCCTGCGCTACGGTCGCCAGCAACTGCAGCGCGCCGTCGACATCGAGGTCGCCCTGGGTGGCCTCGAGCTCGGCCGCTATGGTGTCATAGCGGCTGCACTGGCCTTGGGGAGAATCGACGGCGGCACGAAGGAAGTTGGTGGCCTGGTGCCACTTTGTGGTGCTTTCGAAAACGTGAACTTGGCCGTCGTAGTACTCGACGAGCACCGAGTCTCCGGTGGCGTCGGCGATGAGGTAATGAACCGGCGGGCCACCTTCGAAGTCGATGTTGTAGCCCAACAGGATGTCAAGAGCCTCTTCGACAGTCGCCGCTTTGTCCAGCATGACTCGAATCGCGCCGAGGGAACCGATGGTTTCCTTTTCGGGATCGACCGGCATGTTCCCCGGAGCGACCGCAGCCATCCCGATGACGAGGCCGGCCTCATTGAGCCCGTCAAACGGTATGTACGGGGCATCGAGGAGGCCGACGAGATCCTCGATTGGTCGCGCCGTGAGGTTCTGCGAGAGGTCGCCGGCAAACCCGAGGTAGGCGATGTCAACCATCGCCACGGATGTATACCCCTCGCCGGGGTGAGCGAATAGCAGGAGCGCCGGGCTGAACTCCCAGTCGAAGTTGCGCCCGAAGATTCTCGAGGCCGAATCAGACAGCGCCGCGAACAGCGAACATCCCCAGGGCATGGCCGTCTCAGAAGGGACCGCACTCAGGGCGTCATACTCCTCGTAGTCGTACTCGGCGTAGTGATGCATCGTGTAGAGCGGGTAGTCGTCGATCTGCTCCAGGCTCAGCAAGCCGGCCGCCTCGGCGTCGGAGAGCCCGAGATGGGAGTAGTCCTCGTCGGGGACGGGAAAGGCGGGGGCCTCCGCCCCGCCGCAGGCGGCGAATATCGAGGCTGAGACAAGCGCCGCCAGCAACCTCTTCTTCATCTACGGCTCCGCGTCGTGCAGCGCGCCACAGTGCTTGTCAATAGTCTATGCAGCAGCGCCGCTCGCGACTGGAGAAAGCCCCATGTCAATCCGAACCGAGGTCTCGGGGCCGGTCACCACCGTGATCCTGGCGCGCCCCGAAGTGAGGAACGCCGTAAACGCAGCCACCGCGGTCGCCCTCCGTGAGGCGTTCGCCGAGTTCGAGGGCCGGGAAGACCAGCTCGTGGCAGTGCTGTGGGGAGAGGACGGCACCTTCTGCTCCGGGTACGACCTCAAGGAAGCGATGGCCGGCGACGTCGGTTACGACCCCGACGGCCCCGGCCCTATGGGTCCAACCAGGACCACTCTCCTCAAGCCGGTGATCGCGGCCGTTGAGGGCTACGCCGTTGCCGGTGGCCTCGAATTGGCTTTGTGGTGCGACATGCGGGTCGTCGCCGAGGATGCCGCTTTCGGTGTGTTTTGCAGACGCTGGGGCGTGCCGCTCATCGATGGCGGAACCATCCGACTGCCCCGCCTCATCGGTCAGGGGCGGGCCCTGGACATGATCCTCACCGGCCGTGAGGTCGGCGCCGCCGAGGCGATGGCCTGGGGTCTGGCGGACCGGGTCGTGCCGACGGGAACGACCCGTGAAGCCGCCGAAGCGTTCGCTCTCGAGATCGCCCGGTTTCCGCAGCTGTGCATGCGTGCCGACCGCTACTCGTCGCTGACCCAGTGGGGTCGGGACATCGGCGAAGCTCTGGCCCATGAGGCCGCGGGCGGTGTGGCCCCTCTCGGAACGATCGCCGAACAGATCGCGCCGTTCTTCGAGGTCGACGACTGTGAGCCGACACCGGAACAAGCCGGCCCCTGACGCGCCTCGTGGGCCGGTCCCCCTGCCGAGCCCACGAGTCTTTTCGGGTGCGACCGTGTGGTCGCAACGCCCCCCTAGGAAGTCATTGCCGCGAGATACGCTCGGGCGATCTTGCGATGGCCGCTGTCATCGGGATGCAGGCAGTCGCTCCCGCCGACAAAGTCGCTCGGCTGGAGCAGCCCATAGGTCTCGACGACCGTGACACCGCCGACGGCGCCGGCAACACCGCGGATGATGTCGTTGAGGCCCCCGGGCAGCCCGTTGCCGCCCTCCAGAACGACGTCGGCCAGAGGCGCCAGCGCTGCCTGGTCACACGAACCCAGCGGGTTGCCGTAGGTCATGATGGCGATTTCCGCGGCGGGGGCGACCGCTCGCAGCGTGCCGAGAATCTGGCCGAGGTTCGCCTGGTAGTTGGCAAATAGGGCCTGGATCGTGTCGGCACAGAGCTGGTCGTCTCCCACGGTGCACGCGGCGATCACCGGCCGAAACACGTCGTTGCCGCCGACGGTGATCGTGACATATGTCACGTCATTGCCCGGGTCCGAATCGCCGGCACGGGTGACGATCTCGGCGACTGCGGCCGGCAGCTGGTCGGCAACGAGGTCGTTACTGGTCGCTCCGCCAACTGAGTAATTGCTCAGCTGCAGATGCGGGCAGGCGTCCGGTCCGTCCTCGGTGCAGTCGACAGAGCGGAGCCAGCGGTTGAGCCGCGGGACGTATGCCGTGACGTCATAGTTGTTCGCCACCGACCCGGCCGCGATCGAATCGCCCAGCGCGATGTGGACCGGTCCGTCGGGCGCACCGGCGAGAGCAGGTGCCGTGATCGAGGCTGAGACGATGAGCGCCACGGCCATGGTGATTGTGGTACGTCGCATGGGTTCCTCCCCTTGTTGGGCGACCACGCAACAGTGCCGGAGAACCGGCGGCGCCGCCATGGGGAATGACCCCCAGATCGAGTGCCCCTCACCCGGGGGTGTCGGCCTCTTCATGGGGGTAGACATGCACGAGCGCATTCACAGGCACCGAGAACTGGCTTTGCAGAACGCCTTCGACCACGTGCGCCAGCTCGTGGCCTGCGCCCACGGTGAGCTCGGCGTCGACGGCGATCGAGGCCGCGATCCGGAGCTGGTGACCGTGCCACCGGACCCTCACGTCGGTGATGCCACGAACCCCGGACACCTCTCGAATCGTGGACTCGACCTCGTCGACGATCTCCGGATCGATCCCATCAAGCACCCGCCGGGCGATCCTGCGGGTCGAGCGAACCAATATCCAGAGGATGGCGGCGGCGACCACGAGCCCGGCTACCGGGTCGACCCAGGCGAGGTCGAAGGCCGCCCCCAGCCCTGCGGCGACAACTGCGAGTGACGTCAGGGCGTCCGATCGTGCATGGTGTCCGTCGACAATCAGCGCCTCGGAGCCGATGTCGCGACCAACCATGATTCGATACCGGGCAACGAGTTCATTGCCGAGCACTCCTACGAGGCCGGCAGCTATGACCCACGGGATGTGTTCCATCAGCCGGGGCTCGGCGAGACGTCGCACCGATTCCCAAATCACCAGGGCAGCCGATACTCCGATCCCGACCACGATCAACAGACCGGCAACATCCTCTGCCCGATTGAAGCCGTACGTATACCGACGCGTCGGCTGACGTCTCCCGAGCGCAAAGGCGACCCATAGAGGAATCGCGGTGACGGCGTCGGCCAGGTTGTGGACGGTGTCGGAGAGAAGCGCCACAGATCCGCTGAACAAGAAGATGACCGCCTGCAGGAGAGCGGTTACACCGAGGCCGACCAGCGACACCTTGGTGGCTCTGATTCCTTCCGCTCCGGAGTCGTGCAGGTTCCCCGCGGCCGAACTGTGATCGTGGTCGTGGCTGACCAGATGACCGACGCGACTCCGGAGGCGCGTGAACCACGAACCCTGCCCTGCCGCGTCGTGATCGTCGTGGGCGTCTTCGGGAGAAACACTCATGCAGGCCCGGACGGTATACCGATAGTGCCTACGTGAGAAGTTGCGAGCGGTTCTCAGTGAGGGCCGATCGTCTGCAGATCCGGCTACCCCACCCTGCCCAACATGCGACCCGGGAGATGCTGCCATGAACCGATTGACGTACATCCTCGTCGCGGCGGCCCTTCTCGTGTCTGCCTGCGGCACTGCCGACCCGGAGCCCCCCGCGACTGCGACGCCTGCGAGCACCACGAGCTCGGAAGCACCCGCGCCGACCTCAACTACATCGTCGACAACAACAACTTCCCCACCGGCATCTACGACGACCAGCGAGCCCCCTCCTGCGGCCGAGCCCCTCGAGTCGTCGCGGTTCGTGCTCACCCTGGGATTGACCACCGAGCCGGGCAACGACGAAGTACATCAGCTCTTCGAGCTGGCGGGCGAGGCGACCAGCGCACCGCCGGCGATGCGCATCGTCGGGGAACTCCGCGACGACTCATTCGACCTGGTCACCGATGGCTCCGACTGGTGGGATCTCGAGCACCCGGAGCTCGACTTGAACAACGAATACGTCGAGCAGTACCTGAGCAACAACGGGTTCATCCTGCCCGACCAGATCGCCGTTCTGCTCATCGAGGAGGAGACCTGGACTGGGGCCGGCAGCGAAATCGTCGCAGGGGTTCCCGCCAGCCACATCCAGCGCCTCGATGTGATGAAGGGCCGTGACTGGGAACTCGGGACCCTCGCCCTCGTCGACGTGTGGCGCGACGAGTTCAACGAGGTTGTGAAGTACACCGCCTGGTACGCCACCGGCGACAACACAGGCTTCCCGGTCGTCACCTGGGAAGTCACCGAGAGGAATCCCGAGCTGGAGATCCCGATTCCCGGTTGATCCCAAGTCGTTCACGAGGATGGTTGGGTTCGACACACCGTGGCGCAAGACGGCTAATCGCGCCTTGCCGTCTCCACCCTGTCCCGGATGGTGCGCAGCATTTTCTGCTCCATGACGAAGGTGCCGGGTTCCGCCAGAACCTGCATTACGACCGTAGCCGGTGTCCTCTCGAATTTGGGCCGCCACCGGCTCACCAACCGGCTCCCCCCGTCGCCGTCCGGGTACAGCCCGAGGCACCAGCTGGTAGAGCCGTCCTCGAGCACGCTCACAATTGAACTGGCAGGATCGATTGCATCTACCACGAACCCCATCGTCGGCATCATCAGGATCTTGTCGCCGACGGCCAGGTCCTGGAACTCGGGGATGATCCGATCTGCGCTCGGCTTGAAATCGTTGTCGATCCAGTCATAGCTGTACCAACCGGCCTTGCCGTATCCGATCTGCACCAGCCACGGCCATACGTCCTGTGGACTGGCGTCGATGCCTATGGCGTGAGTAGCTCCGGCGGCGTCGGGAATCAGCTCGTCGCCCGGCATGGTCATCGAGACTTCCTCGTCGGTTGCGCCCCAGCGCAAGTGCCAAGGTTTGATGAACCGGAAGTACAGAGCCAGAAGCACCACGAGAGCACCCAGCGCGACCAGGATGCCCCCGAGCCATCCGAACCACACGATCAGGCCGATCAGGATCGCAACGGCCGCGAGGAGAATCGTGCCGACTACCACCATGATCATCATTTGCGTCCGCATGTCCCCTCCATTTGAGCTGGTACCAGTTCAGCTGTAGCCCGCAGGGCCGGGTCGCGGTAGAGGCTTTGGGCACAGGTCGAAGGATGCGCCCGAAATCGCACTCACCGCCGGCTGGGTATCAGGGAGGCGTTCCCGGGAGTTGCGTCACTGCGCCGAGAAATTCGGTTCGCGCGGTCGGCGACAGGCCCGAAAAGGCCGGCTCGTTACGAGCGTTGGTGTCTGCCTCGATTTCCTCCCGTAGAGCCTCGCCGCGGTCCGTCAGGCGCTCGTTGCTCACGAGACCCTCCGGGCCCGACCACAGTTCTCCGGGGGGCACTTCATCACCGTTCCAGAGCGCCGTCAGCATGACCATGTCGGCCGCGGTGAGCCCCCGGGAAGCCCAAGCCAGGGCGTGGGCCTCGTTCCGTACCAGCCGCAGTATGGCGAGCCGCTGGTGGAGTCGCGCCCGTGGTTCCTCGGGTTCCGGCACATGTCGATAGGCGGCAAACAGCTCGCCCGCCGGAGCGGCGTCGAGGACTCTGCGCACCAATCCGGAGAGAACGTCAATGGCCTCCGCGTGGTCCGCCCACAGGTCGGCGGCGGTGGCGGCAACCCCCGCTCGAATCGCCGTCATCACGGTTTGGAGTCGGGCCGTGGCCGCGTATCCCTCGGGGCCCCCATCGAGGCACCCCGCATTGACCAGATCGCCAATCATCTCGCGGACAACGTCCGGGTCCCGATAGCGATAGCGAAGCAGGAACGTCGACTCGGGCAGCGGCCCGGCTTGCAGCACCGGCACCAGGTTGCCGAGGCTCGAGAAGTCCACATGGCCGATGCCCGCGGCATCGAATGCCGGGCGATACGAACCGCTGAGCCCGGTGACGCCGTTCACAGTCCAGACGAGCCGGTCGACCTGTGGAGCAATCTCTGCAACAAACATGCCCCCGAAGTTACACCTTCGCAATGGCGTAAACCGAATGACCTCGGTGACGTCTACGCGGAACCGAGATCGTCGGCTTCGTCGAACAGTTGGCGCAGCGGAGGCCACAACGTCGAGCGATCGAGAGAGTCCTCGTAGACGAAGCGCGCTTCGATTACTTCACGCCCATCGACCTGGACCGCCGGCTCCTGCTCGAGGCGCAGCTCGAAGAAGTAGACGTCGTCCTTCGAACCGAGGGCAGTGCAGAGTACGTGGCCTGCGGGTACGAGGCCCTCAGCCGGGACGGAGATCCCCGTTTCCTCCTCGAGCTCTCGAGCCGCGGCTAGCCGATGTTCCTCGTTGCGACCCACCCGGCCGCCGGGGATGGTGAGCACGCGCCGGTAGGAGTTGCGGATCACGAGCAATCTGTCATCCACCCGCACCAGGACCGCCGTCCCTCGAACCTCGGGGTGAAACAGCCGCCAGTAGATGCGGAGGCCGACCCAGGCGATGCGGAGCACGAGACGATGGAAACGGTCCACGCTCGACTCAGTGTCCCGGCACGGAAGCGGGGCGGTCGGGCTCGCGTTCAATCATCCGCCCAATGATGCCATCTCCAGCACCGGGGCCACGCGACACATCTGTCATGGCCACGATGTTACGCCGGGTGTTCGCGGCCGCCCCTCAAAGCCGATGGCGCGGGGTTCGTGCGATGTGCGCTTGTGTACACCGACTTGGCGTACATCCCCGGGAAGAGCAAGCAGTAGGCGGCGAGGTGGACGCGCGGGCGGACGGCTCAGGCTCCTATCTGCTTCCAGTACCGGCGGATGTGGATGTTTCCTTTCTGGTAGGTCTCGGGTTGATAGCCGCGTTCCATCAGCTGTTGGTAAAGCGGGTTGCCGGGTTGGGCGGCACTGGAGGTACCGAACAGGTGCATTGCGGTTCCACCCGGCTTCACAACCCGCTCGATCTCGGGCAGCTCCTCCGGCAGGTTCCAGCCGATCGCTTGGCAGGTGAGGAGCACGTCGGCGCTCCCGGCCGGGAGAGGGATGGCGTGTAGGAAGCCATCCAGCACATACAGGTTGTCGATCCCCAACCGGCCGGCCTTGTCCCGCAGATACAGGCGTAGAGTCGCGACCGGCTCCACGGCGAACACGTGCCTGGCAGCGGGAGCCGCGTCGAACGCCACCCGCCCCGTGCCGGCTCCGGCGTCGATCACTACCTTCCCGTCCAAGGTCACAACCTCGGTCACCGCCGCAACATCCCAATCGACTTTCGCGCCGGAGTGGTAGCTCTCCGGTGCCCGCTGGTAGGCAATCCAGTCGGCGATCTCCCACAGCAGTACTTGCTCGCAGACCGCCAGGTCGCCTGCTCTGACCGCGCTGTGCTCGGCCAGCAACCGTGTCAGGAACCTCTCAATCTGGGGACGTCTCGCGACAAAGAACCGCTGCAGGCGGGGGTAGGCGTGCAATACCGCGGCCAGCTCTGGGGCGGGGGCTCGCTCCGGCAGGCCGGCGATCTGGTGCGCCTCCAGGAGGAACAAGTCGTCCACCACCGGGTTCAGGTCCGGAAACACCTCGTGGAGAAAATCGGCGTACCTCACGCTCACATCTGTGCCCAAACTCCTCGCGTTCGTCCCAACGCTCGCACCGCCGGCCTCCGTGCGGTAGAGGCCAAGGGCACTGATCGCGGTTTCGACTTCACCACCCCCGCAGACCCTTGACAGGTCGCGCTCAGCCGTGCGACACTGCAGTCCGAATTTCTTGGCGACCAGTTTGGTGCGCCCCGAGGGAGGTGAGTTCCGGTGTTCAACAAGATGTATGACAGCGCCGTGGATCTCGCTCACGTCCCGGCGTTCCTGTAGCCCTCACGGCTAACTGAGCGAATGATCCGGCGGCCCGCCAGCCGCCACCCCGCCGTCCTGTTTTTCAGGCAGCCCCCCGTTCTTCCCGGAACGCCCCGCACTCCGTTGCACCGCTGCCCGTCTGTGGAAGGTCACCAAGAAAATGATCCCCGTCCGTTCCTATCTCCGAATACTCAGCAAGTACCTGAGACCGCTGCGCGGCCGGGTGTTCCTGCTCACCGTGGTCGCGCTCACCGGAATCGGGTTGCAGCTCGCCGGCCCCCAGCTGATACGCGCCTTCCTGGATGGCGCCACCGGCGGCAAGTCCCCGGACGACCTGGTGCCCCTGGCCGTCTGGTTCATCGCGATCGCCGTCTTTCAGCAGGCGGCCAAAGTGTGGGCGACGTACCTCTCGGTTGACGTTGGCTGGTCGGCAACCAACGACCTGCGGGCCGACCTCGCCGAGCACGTGCTGCACCTCGACATGGGGTTCCACAAGACGCACACTCCCGGGGCTTTGATCGAACGGATCGACGGCGACGTGACGGCGCTGTCCAACTTCTTCTCCGCCTTCACGATCCAGGTGATCGGCAACATGATCCTGATCGCAGGCATCCTGGCGTTGCTGTGGATCGAGAACCTGCTGGTTGGGCTCGGCGTGACCTTGTTCGTCGTGCTGATCCTCTCCGGCATGGTGAAGGTGCAGACGATCGCCGTCCCCCGCTGGAAGGCGGTGCGGGCGCGTAGTGCCGAGCTGATGGGCTTCATCGGCGAGCAACTCGGCGGCACGGAGGACATCAAGGCCAACGGTGGCGATCAGTTCATGCTCGCTCGCTTCAACGGCATCCTGCGGGAATGGCTGCCCGAACAGGTACGCGGGCGCCATGGCTTCTCGATGCTGTGGGCGATGGGCATCACCACCTACATCACGGGCCTCACAGTCGTGATCTGGCTCGGTTCGATACTGTTCAACGACGGAATCATGACGCTCGGAGGCGTGTACCTGGTCTTCCACTACGTGCAGATGACGCACGATCCGATCGAACAGATCAGGGCGCAGATGGAGGACTTCCAGAAGGCCGGCGCCGGGATTGCTCGGGTAGAGGATCTTCTCGACAGAGACTCGAACATCGCCGATACGGGAACCGCCCGCCTCCGGGGCGGCCCACTTGCGGTGCACTTCGACGCCGTCACTTTCGGCTACGAGGACGAGGGTGACGATGGCCTGCCGGTGCTCGACGGACTCGACTTCACGCTGCCGGCGGGACGGGTTCTCGGCGTCCTGGGGAGATCCGGGAGCGGCAAGAGCACGCTGGCCCGCCTGCTGACGCGGCTCTACGACCCGCAGGCCGGAGCGATCCGCCTCGACGGGACGGCGCTCACCGGCGTGCCTGTGCCCGACCTGCGCCATCGGGTGGCAATGGTCACCCAGGATGTCCAGCTCTTCGGCGCCAGCATTCGCGACAACCTGACCTTCTTCAACGACACCATCGACGACGACCGGCTGCTGGAGGTCATCGAGGAACTGGGGCTCACACCGTGGCTCGAGACGCTGCCGTCCGGCCTCGACAGCCGCCTCGAGGCGAGTGGTTCCGGCCTGTCGGCCGGCCAGGCGCAGTTGCTGGCCTTCACGCGGATCTTCCTGCGCGACCCGGGCCTGGTGATCCTCGACGAAGCGTCTTCCCGGCTCGACCCCGCCACGGAGGAGCTGATCGAACGTGCCGTCGGCCGGCTGCTCGAAGACCGGACGGGGATCATCATCGCCCACCGCCTCGCCACGATCGAGCGGGCCGACGACATCCTGATCCTCGAAGACGGCCACATCATCGAGTCGGGCGACCGGATGACCCTGGCCAACGACCCCGATTCGAGGCTCTCGCATCTGTTGGCCACCGGCCTCGAGGAGGTGCTGGCATGACTGAACGGCAAGCTCCCACGGCCCGGCTGATGGCCGGTTCGGTGCGTTTTGTGCCGTGGCGCTATCTGGCCAATGTGTTCTTGTGGTCGACGATCTGGCTGATGCCCGTGATCCCGGCTCTCATCACCCGCGAGTTCTTTGACTCCCTCGAGCTGGAGACGGGAGTCAATCCGGCGTGGTTCGTCGGCGGCATTCTCGCCTACGGGCTCGGCCGGATGGCGGTCATGTTCCTGGCGATGCACAACGACGTCCACCTGGAGTTCCGGGTCAGCTCGTTGCTGCGGAGGAACATGATCGGCCGGATCTACGAAATGCCGGCTGCACAGGCGGTCCAGGGCTCTCCCGGCGAGATGATCAGCCGGTTCCGCGAGGACGTCGACCACGTCCAGGAGACACTGAGCTGGACCGTCGACATGGTCGGGGCGTCTTTGTTCGGCGCCGTCGCCGTATGGATCCTCGCCGGTATCGACGGGGGGCTGACACTCGCCGTCTTTGCACCGCTGATCGTCATGGTGATCGTTGCCGAACGATTCGGCGGCCGGATCAAGCGCTACCGCGAGGAAGCCCAGGCGGCAACCGGCCGGATCACTGAAGCGGTCGGCGAGATGTTCGGCGCGGTGCAGTCGATCAAGGTCGCCGGCGCCGAGGCTTCGACGGTCAACAACCTCCGGGGTCTCAACGATCGCCGGCGGCGGGCCATGGTCCGGGACAAGGTGCTGACGGCCGGGCTCGAGTCGGTGTTCTGGAACACCGTGAGCATCGGGACGGGACTGATCCTGCTGATCGGCGCGGCGTCGCTGGCGGCGGACAACGGGCTGACGATCGGTGAGTTCGCCTTGTTCGTGTACTTCCTCGGATTCGTCACCGACGCCGGCTACTTCGTCGGGATCTTCATCGCTCGGTTCAAGCAGGCGGGCGTGTCCTACACCCGGATGATCAAGCTGCTGCGAGGCGGATCCCCAATGCGTCTCGTCGATGCAGTCGACCTCAACCTGAACGGCACAGAACGCCCGGGCGTCCCGCCCCAGCCCGGTCCAGGGAACGGCAGTTTGGAGAGGCTGGAAGTGCGGGGGCTGGGATACCGATATCCGGGTAGTAACAACGGCATCGCTGACATCGACCTCGATCTGGCGCGCGGCAGTTTCACCGTCGTCACCGGACGCATCGGCGCCGGCAAGACGACGCTGCTGCGCGCCCTGCTCGGTCTGGTGCGCGCCGATTCAGGCGAGATCCGCTGGAACGGTGAGTCGGTGGCGGATCCGGCGACGTGGATGATCCCGCCGCACGCCGCGTACACGCCGCAGGTCCCGAGCCTGTTCTCGATGTCGCTGCGTGACAACCTGCGGCTCGGGCGCGACGACTCGGACGATGAGATCCGCGCCGCAATCCGCTCGGCGGCGCTGGAACGCGATCTGGAAGACATGCCGGACGGTCTCGACACGATGGTCGGCCCGCGCGGAATGCGGCTGTCGGGCGGCCAGGTACAGCGGACCGCGGCGGCCCGGATGCTCCTGCGCCGACCCGAGTTGCTCGTGTTCGACGATCTCTCGAGCGCGCTCGACGTGGAAACGGAACAGACATTGTGGACCAGGCTGCTCGAGGAGCACAACGGCGCCACGGCCCTGGTCGTGTCACATCGGCGACCGGCTCTGCAACGCGCCGATCAGATCATTGTCATGGAGGACGGTCGGATCGCAGCCGTCGGTACATTCGCCGAGCTGCGTGAGTCCAGCGATGCGTTCAACGCGCTGTGGACCGGGATCGGTAACGGGAACGGGACCTAGCCGGCAGCGAGGCGATCAAAGCTGTCGACGATCGCCCGGGCAAGGACGGCGCGCCGGCGCCACAAAAGCGTGGCGTGGCCCCCGCGGTGCCAGCGCAGCTCCGACTCGGTCCAGTGTTCGTGCAGCTGTTCGACCGCCGTCGTTGGGATGAATCCATCCGACTTGGCGGCGACCAGGACGGCGGCACTCGACCAGGCAGGGGCTGGCAGCCGCAGCGCCGAAGCCGCGGTGAGCGTCTCGCGGAGACTGGCCGCGGCCTCCCGGCCACCGAGCGCCCCCCACTGGATCCCGTTGCTGATGACCCCGTCGAGGAAGACCGGTCCGGGCGAATGCGACGCCGCCAGCGGCGCCATGGCCACAGGGAACCCAGCGCTGGCTCCGACGAGGGCGCCAATGTTGCCACCCATGGAGTAGCCCGAAACGCCCATCTGATATCGATCCCGGAAGTGGTTCAGCAGTGCGCGGCCTTCGCTGATCGCTCCCATGCCCATCAAGGCAAAGTCGCCCACGGTCTGAATCGGCTGCTCTCCATCGGCAACTACTCGACGGCTCCCGTAGTAGGGAATCTCCAGGATGAGGCTGCCGATCCCGTGCGCAATCAGCTCATCGGCAATGCGCTGCCTGGTGTCGTAGCCATGGTCGTTCCAGGCCGCCATCAGCAGGCACAACCTGTCGGTGCCGCCGGGCGGTTCGATCAGCCGAATTGTGGCCCGGCGGGCTGCGGGCGGGACGTCACTGACGGCATCAAAACTGCCATCGCGCAACGTCCGGTCCGCAAGGTGGGTCGCGGGTGCCCACGTGATGGAGATGTCGGGTGGAGCTGCCTGTAGCTCCTGCATGTTGTCGAGCTGGGCGATCGCGGCTGGATCGCCCCACCCACCGGGAAAGATCCGCAGCCGGCGCGGGCCGCGCCGCACCATGACGGATGCGACACGGTCGATGGGGTGCATCGTCACGTCGTCACGCCGGGGACGGCCTGTCCGCTACCCGCCCGGAACGATCTCGACCAGCTCCACGTCGAAGATGAGAACCTTGCCGGCGAGGAAATGATTGGTGTCGATCTGGGCCGTTCCGGCTTCCTCGTCGACGGACACCACGGTCGCACGCGCCCCCGTCTGACTGGTCAGCTCGTCACCGGCAACAACACCTTCAGGGAGATTCTCCAACGGGAATTCGATGATGGCAGCGGGGTCGGCCTCGCCGTAGCCGTCGAGCGGTTCCACGCGCTGGGTCCGCGTTTCGCCCACCGCCAGACCACGCACCGCATCGTCGAAGCCTTTGATCACCTGGCCGCTGGCGACCACAAACTCCAGCGGAGCTCGGCCCTCCGAGCTGTCGAACACCTCTCCGTCTTCGAGGGCGCCGGTGTAGTGCACCTTCACCAGGTCGCCGTC
>CAMYIJ010000088.1 GCA_947258375.1 uncultured Acidimicrobiaceae bacterium | reverse complement strand
GGCTGCGGTGGTTGCGCCGATCGGGACCGTGCGCAGCCGTATACATCGAGGGCGCAAAATGCTGAAGGAACGATTGCAATGATCCATCCGAGCGAGCTTCTCTCGGCGCTCCTCGACGGAGAGCTTTCCGAGCAGGAACGCGCTCATGTGATGGATCACTTGAGAACGTGCTCCCCCTGCGAGGAAGAACTCAACGGTCTTCATTTCGCCAGGGCGGCCGTTCGTTCGCTTCCCCTGCTCGACCTGCCCCCTGGGTCAGGTCCCGCCCGTGACGAGGGAGCGAACGTGGTTCCCCTGACCCGGCGGCCGCCGGTATGGGTGGCGGCGGCCGCAGCTGCCATCCTTGCTCTGTTCGTCGGGATTGCCACCATCCTCGCCCCCCCAACGACCCTGGAAGTCCGGCTCGACCAATTGTCCGATCAGTACGGCGCCCGGACGTCGCTCGAGCCGGCCATTACCCCGAGGACTCCGGTGCCGGTCCTCGAACGAGTAGCGGGGCCGATCGAATGAAACGGTCACTGATCGTCGCGGGGCTCACCGTCGTGGCACTGGTCGGCCAGGCGATGCCTGCTTCTGCTGTTGACCTGGGCGAATACCTCGAGCGCTCTGCGCAGTCTGAATACTCGGGCGAAGTCTTTGTCGTTTGTGACACGCCCGATGGGACCGTCGCCCAATTCGTTGAAGTCACCAGATCGGCCGGAGAGCTGTGGGTGAAGACGAGCGAGAGCGAGGCTGTGGCATCCAACGGTGAGCTGTACCAGCGTGCTCCGGACGGGACCGTTCAGGCAACTCGCATTGATAGTTCTGCCGATTGGGAACTGAGCACGAAATACACAGTTCTCGACACGGGCCGGGCGCAAGAGTTGGAGCGTCCCGTACAGGTCGTCACCGTGATGGAAGGTGATGTCGAACGGGTCACCTTGCATTTCGACGACGGAACGGGCGCCCTGCTCCGATCCGAAGTACGCAATGGTGACCGCTCGATGTATTGCTCGAGTTCGTTCGTCTCGTTCAGCGAAGAACCCCGGGCCATCGACGAATCGGTGCGTCGCGGGACTCCCGAGTCGGTCGAGACCGTGGATTTCGCCTCGATCGATGAAGAGGCTCTTCCCGCCCGGGTAGGCGGCTTCGACCGGCTGGACGTGTACGAGGGCCCGGAGAGCTCCACGGTCGCCTATTACTCGGACGGAGTATTCTCGTTCACCGTCATAGCTTCCCGGAAGACGGTCACCATTCCTGAGCTGGAAGACGCTCCTACGGCCGAGATTGCGGGTAGGAAGTACCAGCGTCTGTTCCAGCCTGGCCAGGTCGTGTACGCCTGGGAATCGCGTGTCGGTGGTTATGCCCTCCTGGGAGACCTTCCGATCGACCTGCAAGAGGCTGTGCTCGCCGATCTGCCCCACCCCGGCCGTCCGGGATTCTTCGCCCGCCTCTGGCGAAGCTGGTTCGGATAGCCTCGCAGCCTCCCATCGCTCGAGCGTGGCTCATCGGGAAGGGGGGGTATCAACCCTGAGGAAGCTCGACGGAGGGCGACAGGCGAACCACCAACCGGCCGCAAGTCATGGCCGCCGGGCCAGGCTGCACTCGCCGTTACACCTTGGCCAAAGCCTCCATGTAGGCGACCATTTCGCGGGCTACGCCAAGACTGCCGGAGTCGATGATCTCCCATACGACGCCGGTGTCGTCGAGCACGTAGGTCATCCTGTTGGCGACCCCTTTGTCTTCGTTGAAACTTCCGTAAGCGCGCGCCGTTTCCCCATGGGGCCAGAAGTCGGAAAGCAGCGGGAACTCGAACCCTTGTTCCGCCGCCCACTTCTTGTGCGCGAACCTCGTGTCACACGAAATGACCACGACATTGGCGTCCATGCTGTTCAACCTGGCCAGGTTGTCGCGTATCGAGCAGAGCTCTGCCTCACAGATGCTTGAGAAGGGAAACGGAACGAAGACGACGAGCGACTTGCGGCCCTCGAGTGAGGCCCGGGATACTTCGTTGGCGTCCTGGTCGAGCAGTTCGAAATTGGGGGCGCGATCCCCAACGGTTACTGACATGATGGAAGAACCTCCTCGGGCCTAGCGGGACCTACTCGACACTAGCGGTGCGGCAGGCCTTCAGACAGTGGTGACACAGCCTTCGCCCCAGGTTTCCTTCGGAACGGTGACGGTGTCCGTTGCATGGTGCAGGGCTTCCATCAGACCGTTGACGATGC
Organism: uncultured Acidimicrobiaceae bacterium; assembly: GCA_947258375.1. Taxonomy (GTDB): domain Bacteria; phylum Actinomycetota; class Acidimicrobiia; order Spongiisociales; family UBA5794; genus JAHEJX01. Next base: position 13,738 of record CAMYIJ010000088.1, on the reverse strand, counting down.
CGCGATCGAGAGAACACACCACCTCTGGATGGTCGAAGGCAGTTCGGCCGAATGGACAGTGGCTTGTCAGCAGTTGCCGGCTGTTGGCATTGGCGTCGACCGCAAAACCAACGTCCACCATTGCCTGTTGAACGGTCGCCAGGACGGAAGCAAAACCGCCGGTATCAGGCAACTCCAACGTGCTCGCCAATTCCAGGCCGTATTCGTGGCCGACCTCCGCTGCAACCTGGGAGGCGCGTTCCGGTTCGAGCCGCTGTACCACGCGAATGAGAAGGTCGGCCAGCAGGTCGTAGCGCCGGGCGGGGAACTGGACCTCGATCTCCTTGTCGGTCGACGAATAGCACTTGGCCGGCCGGCCGGCGCCGGGACCGTTCTTACCCCGGGGGCGTTTGTGGGTGATTTCGAGGTAACCCTCATCGGCCAGGCGATCCAGGTGGTGCCGGGCGACATTGGCGTGAATGTCGAACTTGGCGGCGACTTGAGCGGCTGTGACGGGATCGGCGGACTCTCGCACCGTCAGATAAATAGAGCGCCGGGTCGGATCTCCGAGGGTGGAGGTCAGATCGCTGAGGGTGCGCTCCAATTGTCGGGTGTTCATAGGCTCGATCGAGTAGGTGGACGCCGTCACTATAGTTTTGCGCTGGCTTTAAACACTGCGTGGATAGGACAAAGAATGACAGACAAAGCGGCCGTTGAGGCTCTGGTCGGGGCGGTTCAGGAGCCGGAACTGGGCCGATCTCTGGCGGAACTGGGGATGATCCGGTCGCTGAATGTCACTCGCGCCGGGCGGGCGGAGGTGCAGCTGGCGATGCCGGTCCCCGGCTACGGGTCGGCCGATCTCCTGGCCCGGGAGGTGGAAGGCGCCGTGTCCGGGCTCGACGGCATTACGGCCATCGACGTGAGCTTCATCGACATGGACGATGACGATCGCAGCAGAATGATGGAAGCCGTGAGGCCTGAGCGCGGTATGACCTTGACCCGCCCCGGTTCTCCTACCCGGGTCGTGACTATCTCCAGCGGAAAAGGCGGCGTCGGCAAATCGTCGGTGACGGCCAACCTGGCCGTCACCTTGGCCCACCAGGGCTACTCCGTCGGAGTGATCGACGCGGACGTGTGGGGGTTCTCTATTCCCAAGATGCTGGGAGTCAACCGGCTGCCGACCGTGATCGACGAGACGATCATCGCGCCACGGGCGCACGGTGTGAAGGTTATCTCCATGGACTACTTCGTGCGCCCCGACCAGGCTGTGATCTGGCGAGGTCCGATGCTGCACAAGGCCCTCGAGCAGTTTCTGAATGATGTGTTCTGGGACGACCCCGATTTTCTCCTGATCGATATGCCGCCCGGGACCGGTGATGTGGCCATCTCCGTGTCGCAGTTTGTGCCTCGCGCCCAGGTGGTCGTAGTAACCACTCCGCAACCGACGGCGCAACGAGTTGCAAAACGTGCGGCTCTGATGGCCGAGAAGGTCAATCAGGAAGTCATGGGCGTGGTTGAGAACATGTCATGGTTCACCGGCGACGACGGAACCCGCTATGCGTTGTTCGGCGAAGGGGGAGGGTCGGCGCTGGCCGGAGAGCTCGGAGTTCCTTTGCTGGCCCGGATACCCTTCCTGTCCGCGATGCGAGCGGGCGCCGACGAAGGTCGCCCTTTGGTGTCCGTAGCTCCCGAAAGCGAAACGGCTCGAGCATTCGATGAGCTCGCCCGGGGAGTAGTCGCTGCCCGACCGCGAGTGCGCACACATCCGGAGCTGGTCATCAAGTGATCGCCTCGCTCACCAAAACCAGGTTCCCGCAGGTGAATCCGCCTCCCGACCCGCCGCTGAGCCTCCCCCGTCGGTTCGTACGCGGCACCTCCTTCTGGCTGTTCGGTTTGTCGGCTTCTGTCTTGATCGGATCCCTGTGGGGCAGCGCAGTTACCGGGAGCAGGACTGCCGTAGCCGACGTAATGGGGGATCTGGCGGCGGAACAAATCGCCCAGGAGCGATTCGCTGGTTGGATCATCGATGGGCTGACGTCCGTTGGCCTGATTGTTCCCGACGACGCGCCGGTCGCTGATCGCATCATGGCGCTGCCGGAGACGGAGCAAGCGTTGGCCGAACTCACCGATCAAGTCGTGGATGCCGCTTTTGCGCCGGTGGGGAGTACGGCCGTTGTCGACCCGGCCGCCGCGCTGCTGCCGGCCGTCCCCGCCCTGACCGGGGTTCTGGCCGACGAAGGGGTTGCGGTCGGAGAGGGCACCGTCGCTGCGATGGTGTCGAGCATCGAACCGATTCCCCTCGACGATATCGGCGAGTTTCGAGTCACCTCTGCTGCAACCAAAGCCTCGGCGGCCCTCAGCCTGGCGGCGGTGCTATCGGGGATAGCAATGGTGGTTTTCGGCGGCGGCGCGGTGCTGACCAGCCCCGATCGGGTAGCGGCCGTCCGGAACCTTGCTTATCGGTTGATGCTGACATCGTTGTCGCTGGCGGTCATGCTGAGACTTGGATCATGGATCGCCGATCCTCGCGGCGGCGCCTCACCGCTCGGGACCGGGGTCTCAACGCTCCTGGGCAGTCACACCTACATACCATTGGCTATGGCCGGGGCGGCTGCGGTAGTCGCCACACGCGTGCGCCGACGGTCGGGCAGTCATCGACCGAAACGGTCCAACGTCCGGTAGGCGGCCGCAACCAGGGGCAGAAACCAGGGGCTCGTTCGATAGAACCATCGGGTCGGATGGGGGATTTCGGCAAAGGGACTACGTTCGATCTCACCCGCCATCAACATCCCGACCTCGTTGCCCAGGTAGGTGGCCAGCGGCACTCCGTGGCCGCCGTATCCCATCGCATACCAAACGTTCTCCCGTTGGCCGATGTGGGGGAGGAGGTCGAACGTAGCCCCCAACGTGCCGCCCCATACGTGGCTGACCGGGTAGGACCCCAGTTGCGGGAAGAACTCCAGGATTCGGCCTCGCAGCTCTCGAGCACTTTCCGCCGGATCGAGATCGGTCTGCAGGTTGCGGCGTCCTCCCATGAGAAGCCGGTCGTCGGGGGTGCGGCGGAAGTAATTGAGCAGGCGACGAGCAGTCCACGCCATCCGGTTCTCCGGCAGGATCTCTTCGGCCAGGGCAGCAGGAAGCGGCTCGGTCACGACCGAGTAGCTCCCGATAGGGACGACTCCCCGCCGAATCTCCGGGAAGAGGGTCCCGGTGTATCCGTTGGTGGCAACCAGGATGCGACCGGCTTCCGTTCCACCGCGTCCCGTCTTCACAGCGAAGTGTCCGCCCTGTTTTTCGACGGCCGTCACCTCGGCGTGCTCGACCAACCGGGCCCCCGCCCGGACGGCGGCCTCTGCCAGCCCGAAGGTGTACTTGGCGGGGTGGAGGCCGGCGCTGACGTTTTCAATGAGAGCCATCGAGAATCGCTTGCTCCCGACGATCTCGCCGAGCCGCTCCGATGGCACGTACTCGATGGGGAATTCGAGGTCGCTGGCCGCCCAGCGGGCGTACGCAGCCAGAACCCGGTCATCGCGACGGGTGAAACCCAGCTCGGCCGATCCGGATCGGACGAAGTCACACGAAATCGCCTCTTCTTCGACAGTCTGTTCGATGCGATCGATAGCCGCATTGGAGGCAGTCCACAGCTCCCTGCCGAGCCGGTCACCGAAGCGTTTGATGACGATCTCCGGCGGAGCTTTCGGGCCATAGATCGCCATGCCCCCGTTCAGAGCGCTTGCCCCTTCGCCGAAGGATTGCGCTTCGGCCACCACCGTGTCGATACCCGCCCGGGCCAGTCGTCGTGCGGCCGTGAGCCCGGTGATGCCACCGCCGATAACGAGCACGTCGGCCCGCTTGGGAAGGTCTCCCGTCGTCAGAGTCGACGGGCGCGGGTAGTCGTCGGTCCAAAAACAGCTGGTCTTCACACTTCCACCGAGTCGAGACCGGCAGAAAACGCTTCGACCATTTCGTCGATTTGTTGGGATGTGGTGATGAGAGGTGGAGAGACCTGCAGACCGCCGCCTCCAACCGCCCGCGTGATAGCCCCAGCCTCCCGGATGGCTCGAAAGGTCCGGGCGGGGAGGCCCGGGTCGGTCTCGATGGCTTCGGGATCGATCTGCACTGCTCCGAGTACGCCGAGACCCGACCGGATCTCCGTCACCAGCCGATGGTGGGCCAAGGGCGCCAGGGCGGCGGTCAATTCCGACTCGAGCTGCAGGGCGCGTTCCAGCAGGTGTTCCCGTTCGAGGATGTCGAAGTTGGCGATTGCCGCGGCTGCGCCGGTTGAGTGACCTGAGTAGGTGTAGCCGTGGCGCCACATCACTCCGCCCTGCCAGAACGGTTCGGCGATCCAGGGGGCAACAATCAAACCGCCGAGTGGCAGGTATCCCGAAGTTGCCCCTTTGGCGAAGGTGACCATGTCCGGCTGCAGATCGAGCCGGTTGCAGGCAAACCAGTCTCCAGCCCGCCCGAAACCGGTTACAACCTCATCGGCAATGAAAAGCGCGCCGGCGGCGCGAATAGCGTCCCGGACGGCTGCCAGGTAGCCCTCCGGCGGCACCCGGACCCCACCGGCCCCGACGACCGGCTCGCAGAAGATTCCCGCGACTCGATCCGGGCCGGCTTGTTCGATCACCTTTTCGATGGCTTCAATCGAGTCCCACGGGACGGTCACGACGTCGCCGACCAGATCGCCGTAGCCGTCCTTGTTCGGCCCTATCCCTGCCAGGCTGGTTCCGTAAGCGTGGGTCCCGTGGTAACCCCATTCGCGGGCAATGAATACTTTCCGCTCTGGTTGGCCGATCAGGTGGAAGTAACGTCGGGCCAGCTTGGCTGCGCTATCAACAGAATCCGAGCCACCGCTGGTGAGGAAGACCTTGCTGCCGGGCACCGGAGCGACGGAAGCGATCTTCTCGCAGAGTTCGATCACCGGGCGCGAAACGAAGTCGCCGAACGTGTGATAGGCGTGCAGTTTCTGCATCTGGGCGGCGACGGCCGCAACGATTTCCTGCCGACCATATCCCACGTTGCAGTACCAAAGGCTGGCCGTGGCGTCCAGATACCTCCGGCCCTGCTCGTCGAATACGTACACACCTTCCCCGCGATCGATGACGACCTCGTGCCCGTCGACCGCTCCCATGTCTGCGAACGGATGCCAGAAAGCGCTCATCCCGCGACTTTAACGCGTGGCTCCCATCCTGTGTGGCGGGCCGTCGGGTGGCATCACTACCCTGCGCTGAGGAGGTGTGATTGGCCGATTTGGTGTTGCGGAATGGGGTCGTCTTCACGGTCGATGCTGCCCGCAGTTGGGCGACGGGAGTGGCCGTCGACCACGGCAGAATCGTGGCCGTTACCCGAGATGACCGGCAGTTGGAGGAGTGGATCGAGCCCTCCACCGACGTTGTAGAACTCGACGGCAGGTTGGTGCTTCCCGGGTTTCAGGATGCGCACATCCACCCTCCGACCGCCGGTCTCGGGCTCGTGCGGTGCAATCTTCACAAAAGCAATGATCGGGCTTCCTACCTGGATACGGTCGCCTCCTACGCCGAGCAGCACCAGGACGAGGGGTGGGTGCTGGGCGGTGGGTGGGCAATGGACGCCTTCCCCGGCGGTACACCCACTCGCCAGGATCTCGACCGCATCGTTCCCGACCGGCCGGTGTTCCTCGTCAATCGCGACGGTCACGGTGCGTGGGTAAACAGCCGGGCTCTCAACGAGGCCGGTATTGACGCTGCCACGGCAGATCCGCCCGACGGTCGCATCGAGAGGGAAGCAGACGGAACTCCGGCCGGGACCCTCCAGGAGGGAGCGATGGGGTTGGTTGGCCGGGTGGTGCCGCCGGACACGGTTTCCGACTTTGAGCAAGGTCTTGGAGTTGCCCAGGATTACCTTCTGTCCCTGGGCATAACCGCATGGCAGGATGCCGACGTGACCCCACAGACCGAGGAGGCCTACCGGTCGCTGGCAGGTAGGGGCGAGTTGATTGCCCGGGTGGTCCCGGCAGAAGGACTCGACGACTTCGTGGCCGAGATGCGTCGGGCCATCCCGTCGTATCGAGTCACGGAGCTCGATCCCGCGGCTGAGATGGTGGCCGCCGCCGATCGCGACACTTTCTATCCGGTTCAGTACCTACTTCCCGGACCCTTCCTCGAGCGGTACGCCGCGGCGCAGCCCGACTTCAGCATGGAGAGCGCTTTGGGTTTCGACGCCGCCTCTGCGGGTGGCTGGAGCAGCGGCGTACAGAAGGTGCTCGAGAGTGGCGACCTGGTCGTATCGGAGTTCTTCTCATTAGGAGAGCTGAACATCGGAAAAGCGTTCGTGATTCTCGATCCCATGTATCGGGACGGAGAGATCATTGGAATAGTGGGAGCGGTCGCGCTCGATGTCCTGCTCACGCCCTACCTCGGCGGATTGAGCGGAGAGATCGAATGGGTGATCGACTCCCCCGGCGGCACAACAGTGGAATCCCTTCACTACTGGTCGAAGGACATTGATATCGCGGGCACAACATGGATGCTGACCGTGCGGCCAACCGAGGAATCGTCGGCCTCGCTCTCGGGGACGCCGCCCTGGCTCATGGTCGTTGCCGGACTTCTCGCCACCCTCGTTCTGGCGGTACTGGCCGATGGGTTGACCCAGCGGAGCCGGGACAGGCGCAGAATCGCCTCCTTGCAGCAGGCGGCCGAAGACAAGGATCGCTTCCTCGCCACCGTTAGCCACGAGATTCGTACGCCTCTCACGGTGGTGGCGGGCTTCGCTCATGAGCTGCGTGACAGAGGCGATCAACTCGAATCTGGAGAGCGCACGGTGCTCCTGGGCGAGGTTGCCCAGCAGGCGGACGAGATGACCGCCATTATCGAGGACCTCCTGGTGGCCGCTCGTACCGACATTCGCAATGTGAGGATTCATCAGCAATCGATTGATCTGCGAGCGCACGTCCTCAAGGCCATTTCGCCGATCGAGGATCTCGACATCGTGGTCAGCGACGATACGGCCTCAGCCTTTGCAGATCCGCGCCGGGTGAGGCAGATCGTTCGCAACCTGGTGACCAACGCCAACCGCTACGGCGGTCCCCACATTGCCGTCTCTTTCGAAGCGAGCAGCTCGACGGCATCTTTGATCATCGCCGACGATGGAGAGCCGATCCCCAAGGACCGGCGCGACGCCATCTTCGATCCCTACACCACTGCCCAAATAGCGGTGGCCGATGTGGGATCGATCGGGCTGGGACTCTTCATCTCCCGTGCGCTGGCCCAGCTGATGGGCGGCGACCTGGACTACAACCACGACGGCAGCCACAGTCGCTTCCGGCTGACCCTCCCCGCCGGAGTGAGCGACGGTCCGATACCCGTCCCGCCGCCGGTGCCGGTGCGGTCATCTTGAGGGCTGAATCTCATCCCCGTCGATCGAGACGGACACGGTGTCGCTCCTGATGGCTGAGGTGCCGTTGCCGGCGGCCGAAGGCCTCCGATTCATCGACGCAGACCATTAGGAGTTTCCTGGGCGCTGGTCGTGCCGTCCTCTTCGGCGGCCTTGCGGATGAAACGGGTGGCGAGCACCAGAGCGGCCAGCAGGCCAACGATGACCGGACCCACCGTCAAGACGGTGCGCACCGGGGCGAACGACGAAGCAAGCAACCCGGCGGCCGTGATCGCGAGCGATAGGGTTACTACGATCGCACCCTCGTCGATGCGGCGATTGTTGAATGCGCTCGAGCGGGTGACGCCGTCCCTCCGTTCGATGGCGTCCCAGGCCAGTTCGGCGGTCACGTACCAGAGGATCCCCAACACGATCGAGCGAGCCCAGGCCGGTTCGTCGGCTGCAGCCGAGGCGATCAAAGCGGCCCCCAGCATCGGCAGCGTTGCCACCCCGACTAGCCGTGCCGAGCCGAGCGCGAGCGCAAAGGCGACGACAATGAGGCCGAAGGCCGCGAGCTGGCCGGCTATCTCGGCCTGACCGCGAGAAGACACGGTGATGATGCCGGCGATCACGCCGGCAAGCCCGAGCGCAGCCACCGACTGCATCCGGCCTCCAGCCAACAGGACAATCTTGCGTCGCTTCATCGATGCCTCACGTGCCCGGTTCGTTGCCGGCGCCGGGTCAGCTCGTCCAGCGTGAGATCCAGATGCCCGCCGCGGCGCCAGTCGGCGACGGCGATCCCGCGCTCGGCCAGACGGTCGCGAACCATCTGGCGATCGGCCTGCCAGAGCCGCAGCGCCAATTGCCGCGTCTCGCTCGTTTCGCCGCCTTCGTCCGGCCACGCGGACGCACATTCGATCACGGCGACATCGTGGCCGTGGCCGCCCAATGCGAACAGGGCGTCGATGAAGCGATCGTCTAGGAGCGGCGTGAGGGCGACGACGAACGACCGGGGCGGCAGCGCCCGGGTCATGAGCCCACGCAGGTCGCGCTCGGCGACGTTGGCGTAGAGCCCTGTGGCCAGCAGCGTGTCCACCATTCGCTGCAGCTGGATCTGTCCGGCGCCGGGGGAGACCCACCGAACCACGCCCCCGAGCTCGACGAGGCCGACCCGATCGGTGACCGCCAGATGGCTCTCGGCGAGCGCCACCGCGGCTTCGATCGCGAGCCCGAAGACGGTGCGGACGTCATGGCCGGATTCCACAAACGAGTCGAGCAGCAAGATCACGTCGGTTGCCTGATCCGGGTGGCGTTGGGAAACCCAGAGATCTTCTGAGCGGGCGCTCGCCCGCCAGTTGATATCGCGCAAGGAGTCGCCGGTCGCGAACGGCCGGATGTCGGCGTACTCAACTCCCCGCCCGGCGGCAGTAGAACGGTGGGCACCGGCCACGCGCCGCACCAGCCGGGGCGCCAGGAGGTTCCGCAGATCGGCCGGATTCGGGTGTACCCGGACCGGCAATGGTCGGCCCGCTTCGCCCTCCCAGCGAAGCAGCCCGTAGGGCTCCGTGATGACGATCCGCACCCGGCCCACATCGTGCATTCCCCACTGCGCGGCGGGAAGCGCCGAGTGAATGGTCGTGTGGCCGTCGACCAGCACGTCGTGGGTCTGGGCAGCGTCCCGGGCGGGTCCGTTCCTCGTCACCCAGAAGCCCGCGCCGGGAAGACACGTGACGTGCACGGTTCCATCGGCGCCGGTGATCGAGGTTGTCACCTCGATATCATCGTCGACCAGCACCGTGTCCGACGCCACCGCGACCGTCGTGCTCGCCCGGGTCGGCCCCGACTTCGAGAGTCCCAGCGCCAGCAGCACCGTCCACGGCGCCACCAGCACGGCGGCCTCGGGCAGCCCTGCCAGCACCGCAACGAGAGCTCCGGCAACCGTGGCCGCGGCTGCTGTCCCGAGGCGTTCGGTCGCCCGCCGGCTCACGGCGGGTCGTCGTTCCCGCTCGCTGGGCCCGTGCCCGGCGGTAGCGTCGGCGGGGTCGGCACCGACGCCAGGCACTCTTCGACTACCGATGCAGTGTCGGCTCCGCGCACCCACAGTTCGGGAAGCAGCACAATCCGGTGCGCCAGTGCCGGCACGGCGATGGCCTTCACATCATCGGGCGTGACGTAGCTGCGCCCTTCGATGCCGGCCCTGGCTCGAGCCAGCTTGACCAGCGCCTCGACACCACGCGGGCTGGCGCCCGCATGAACCTGGGTGCTCGCTCGCGTGGCGTGCACCAGGGCAACGCAGTAGCCGATCACCGACTCTGAGACGAGAACGTCCTCCAACGAGGACTGAAGCGCAACCACCGCCGCCGCATCCGTAACCCGATTGAGTTCGATCACGTCGGTGCGGCGCTTGAGCCGGCGACGGATGATCTCGGCATCGTCCTCCACGCTCGGGTAGCCGATGGAGGTGCGCAGCAGGAACCGGTCGATCTGTGCCTCGGGCAGCGGGTAGGTGCCTTCGAATTCGATCGGGTTCTGCGTGGCGAGCACCACGAACGGTGCCGGGAGCGCATGAGAGACACCATCCACGGTCACCTGGCGCTCCTGCATGGCTTCGAGGAGCGCCGCTTGCGTCTTGGGGGGAGCCCGGTTGATCTCGTCGCCCAGCACGACGTTGTTGAATATGGGCCCCGGCCGGAAGTCGAAGTCCTGCCGTCGCTGGTCGTACAGCAGCGAACCGGTCACATCGGCGGGCATCAGGTCCGGCGTGAACTGGACCCGGCCGACCGTCATTCCGGTCACATGGGCCAGTGACCGAGCGATGAGCGTCTTCCCCAATCCGGGCAGGTCCTCGAGCAATATGTGGCCGCCGGCCAGCAGCCCACCGAGTATCAGCTCGAGCTGAGCACGCTTCCCGACGACGACGGTTTCGACCTCGTCGAGAATGCGCCCGCAGGTGGCAGAAGTTTCGGCGACTGTCGGCACGGCGGCGTCCGCTCCGTTGTTCTCCGAGGCCCCGGGGTTCGTCACGTCGTCACCATCTGATCCGAAAGTCGATGGGCCGGGCTCGATTCGTCTTTCCGGCCCAAGATGAGATCGAGAAACCGGTCGATCTCAGCCAACGTTGGGCTGCGGTCGACCACCGCCGGATCGATCAGCCACGCGACTTCGCCCAAGAGAGCCGCCGCTCGATCGGGGTCGTGCTCGAGATCGATGCCGTATCTGATCGAGACGTGGTGGCGCGCCAACGCCTGCAGCCGGGGCCTCAGGTGGTTCGTATGGGCCCGCGGGTTGTTCTGCGCGTTTCTCAGGAGTGCTCCGATGGCGATCAGTCCGCTTGGGCCGGCGAGGACACGCCGTTCCCGGCGCCGTCGGGACCAGGCAAACACAAGCTCGGCAGGTTGTGGAGAGGCACCCGAGATGAAGTCCCACAGCAGCCTTCCGCCAACCCAAACAACGGTGGCGGCAAGCCACGCCTGCAGCGAGATCAGATCGTCGCCGCTGAGCGCCACCGCGATGATCAGCCCAATGATGCCGCCCTGCACCAGCATGATCGAGCCGCGCCTGAACGTCACGGCGCCTCGCTCGTAGTCGCCGCGAGTGTGCTGCGGGCTCGCGCCAGCGATTCGGCAGCGCGGATGCGGTCGTCCTCCGTTATCGGCTGATCAGAGAAGCGAGCGAGCTCGTACAGCTGGCCCAGACGGACCGACGGGGCGGCCACTGCGGGCAGGGCGGCGAGCACCCCGGCCAGGTGTTCCGTCGGGGTGTCGGCGGGGTGGCGATCGTGACCGCGTTCGGCCAATGCTCTCTCGAGACCGGCGTACGCGGCCATTACAGCCATCCGTGGTTCCGATCCGATCTGCAGCTGCTGGGCCGCTTCGTGAAGGGCCGGGCCGAGATCCGCCTCGAGTGCCTCATCCAACTCATCCAGACGCCGCGATGCCGGCCGGACTGTGCGACGGGCGCTGCGCACCAGCAGTGCGCCGGCGATGACGAAGATCAACAGAAGTGCCGCGATGTCGTTGCCCTGTCCATCGAGGCCTCGCTCGCCGGCGACTCCGCTGCCCTCCTGCTGAGGCGTTGAAGCCGTTGGCAGCTCGGACAAAATCTGTTGCTCCGGGGCTTCTTGCGGACCGATCGCGAGTGCCACCAGCACCACGACGGTTGTTATGAACAACAGCGACAGCAGCGACAGCCCCGGCCGTGAACCCTGACGGGCCCGGTAGCGACTGGGGCGCAGGTACAAAATGAGCAGAAGCTCGATCAGTGCCAGGACACCGAGGATCGCCGGCAGAACACCGCTCAGGTCGGGCACGACAAACCACTCGTTCGCGGCAGGAGGCTGCCCGGCGCCGACGACGATGAGGGCCACCCACCCCAGTAGGGCGTACGCCACGACGCGCCGACGGGCGTTGAACCAGGTCGCTATCGCATGGATCGAGGCCATGACTCAACCTAGCGCGACCGTGAGCCTGGTCTCCATCGCACTCACGTGCCGGGCATTGCGGCAGACAGCCGGGCCACGGTGTATTTGCATGCCGGCTGGTAGCGGGCAAGGAGCGCCTCGATGTCCGCCAGCGCGGCCTGGATCTCTCGGGCCGCGGTCTCGTGGTGGCCCTCGATGACGATTAGCGCGTCGATGGTGGTGGGGCCGGTGGCGCTCTGGGCGCTCTGTCGCCAGCACCAGCGCCGGGCGCTCACGACGTCATCCCGGTCGACGAATACGACTTCGCCTTCTGCCGGATGAATCGCTTCGCTCGAGCCCAAATCGGTGAACCGTTCACTGCCGGTGGCGAATCGAACCTTCGTCGGCCGGGCGATTGTGGCCTGATCGAACACCGCCACCGGCATGGCATATCGGATCGAGATCAGGTTGCCGATGTCGACGAGGGTGTTGATGGAGGGGATGTCGCCCTGCTTCGAGAGGCGGCGCAGCAGCGCCTCGGCGGCGGCGCGGTACTGGGTCGGCTTCACCCCGAACTGGCTGAAGGCGCGCCGCCAGGCGGCGATCGACGGCAGGTCTGCGATGGCGGTGTCGGCGAGTCGGGCAACGGCGGCTTGCTGCTCGGTGTGATACTCGGCGGTGAGTTCCGGCGAGGCGGCGTCGTTGCTGAGGCCGGTTGCATGAACCAGGCCGGCGCAGATCGTGGGGTAGCGCTCGATCACCGCAGGGTCGTAGACGAACAGTTCTGTCATCGGGCCTCAAACTAACGGGGCATAGGACCCGCCGCCACGACGTTGGTGTAAGGAGTCCCGCTCCGGATGGAGCCCCTTAATTTGTCAGCGCTACGGCCGATAGAGGTCAACATGGATTTTGACTCCACCCAATCAGACGCGACTGCACGCGGCTGGCGTCCAATGTGGCAGCTCGGCTGGATGCTCCACGGGATAATGCTGTTTCCGTTGCTGCTTCTGATCTGGGAGATGACGCGACCGCCCGGTAACTTCGGGTTCCTGGTCGTCCTGTGGGCCCTGGTGGTCCTCGGGGTACCGTTGCTGCCCCACCGACCCGCACCGGAGCCCTTTTCGGCCTGGTAATCGCCGAGCACAATGCCCGATGTCTTCAGGGCGTATTCGGCCGGACCACATAGAGCGCCATATTGCCGCCGGCGACGATCTTCTCCCGCTCGACTTCCAGGCCCGCCGCGGCGGAAATGGGCGGAACACCCCCACTCGCCTTGTAACTCCGATAGCCGGAGTAGTGGCCGGATAGCCGCTCCATTACCGCCGTAGCCGTGCGGAGCGCCGGTCCCCGCCACCCGCGGAGTGAGCCGAATCGGAAGTCGATCAGAAGCATCCGTCCCTCTGCCTTGGTCACACGGGCCATCTCAGCGAGAAACGCCGGCCGCGCCTCCGCCGGCACTTCGTGGAGCACCATGGTGGTGACGCTGAGGTCGAAGTGATCGTCCGCCGCGGGCAGCGCCTCGCCGGCGGCGAGCAGGTGTAGATCGGCTCGCTCGCCCAGCCGGGCCGCCGCCTGCTCCAGCATCGCCCCAGAGACGTCCACCCCGGTGACCTCACAATCGGCCGCAACGTAGGGAAGGAGGCCGGTACCGGTTCCGCAACCGACGTCGAGCACTCGCCACCCCGGTTGCGGTGGTATCACCTCGAGGGCCACGTTCCTCACACCGGCCTGCATCGGCTCAACCAACCGGTCGTAGTAACGCGCAGAACGTCGGTAGGGATCGGATGGCGGCATTCATCGAGCCTACAGGCCGCCGAGCCCACCTTTCAGGTCGGCCAGCAGATCCGCCTTGTCTTCGCACCCCACTGCCAGCCGGATCAGGTTGTCGGTGATCCCGGCGGCTTCCCGGGCCTGGCGCGGCATCGATGCATGAGTCATCGAGGCGGGATGCTCGATCAGCGTCTCGACGCCGCCCAGCGACACCGCCAGGGTTGCCAGCTGCAC
>CAMYIJ010000087.1 GCA_947258375.1 uncultured Acidimicrobiaceae bacterium | reverse complement strand
AACGACTTCGATTCCCTCGTAGGCCGAGTAGTCGACGTCCATGTGGTGCGTTTCGACGCTGAGAGTGTGCCTCCCCGCCTGGTCCCACAACACGATGTCGGCATCGGAGCCGACGGCGATCGTGCCCTTCTTGGGGAACATGCCGAACATCTTGGCCGGCGCCGTCGCCGTGATCTCGACGAACCGGTTCAGCGAGATACGGCCTTCTGTGACGCCACCATGGTGGATGAGCTCCATCCTGTGTTCGACGGTGCCCATGCCATTGGGGATCTTCGTGAAGTCGCCAACGCCGAGCTGCTTCTGCTTGCCGAAGGTGTGGTGGTCGCCCATACAGAACGGACAGTGATCCGTCGACACGATCTGCAGGTCGTTTGTGGCGAGGCCCCGCCACAGCCGGTCCTGGTGGCCCTCGCTGCGCTCGCGCAGCGGTGGTGAGGCCACATACTTGGCCCCGTCGAAACCGTTACGCATGTTGTCCAGATCCAGGAACAGGTACTGCGGGCAGGTTTCGGCAAACACGTTCTTGCCGAGATCGCGCGCCTGGGTGACGGCCTCGAGAGCTTCCTTGGCCGTCAGGTGCACGATGTACAGCGGGGCACCGGCGACCTCGGCAAGCGCAATCGCCCGGCTGGTCGCCTCTCCCTCGAGTACGGAGCGCCGCACGATCCCGTGGTAGATCGGATCGGTTTCGCCGCGCGCCAGTGCCTGTTCGACGAGGACGTCGATAGCGATCCCGTTTTCGGCGTGCATACAGATGACGGCGCCGATATCGGCGGCCTTCTGCATCGCCCGCAGGATGTCGCCGTCGGTCGAATAGAACACACCCGGATATGCCATGAACAGCTTGTAGGAGGTAACACCCTCGTCCATCAGCATGTCCATCTCTTTGAGCGTCTGCTCGTTGATGTCGCCTGTGATCATGTGGAAGCCGTAGTCGATGGCGCAATTGCCGTCGGCCTTGGCCATCCAGGCCTCGAATCCGTCCATCGCCGACTGGCCTTTGGCCTGCACGGCGAAGTCGATCATCGTGGTCGTGCCGCCCCAGGCGGCGGCGCGGCTCCCCGTCTCGAACGTGTCCGCAGACAATGTGCCGCCAAAAGGCAGCTCCATGTGGGTGTGCACATCGATCCCGCCGGGGGTGACGATCTTGCCGGTGGCGTCAATGACACGATCGGCGCCTTCGGTCCAGTTGTGGGTGCCGGCGGCACCCAGGGCCACGACGGTGGACCCGTCTATCAGAATGTCGGCGGACATCATCTCCGTCGCGGTGACGACCGTGCCCCCGGTGATAACTGTTCGTCCCATGTCGACTCCTAACTATCGGTGGCTTGCCGCACTGCCGAGCCCAACATCTCGAGCCCTTCGGCGGCTTCGTCTTCTGTGAGTGAGAGCGGCGGCGCGATGCGCAACACGTTGCCCAGGAGGCCGCCTTTGCCAATGAGGAGGCCGTTCTCGCGCGCCTGCTCCATGATCTCTGCGGTAACCGGCGGGTCCGGTTCCTTGCTGCCCGGCTTGACCAGCTCGACGCCGACCATCAGGCCCTTGCCGCGCACTTCGCCGATGGCGGGCACTTCGTCGGCCAGGTTCCTGATCCCGTCCATCAGCTGCTGGCCCACCTTCTGCGCGTTGGTCTGCAGGTCGTGGTCGAGCAAGTACTGCAGGTTGGCCAGAGCCCCTGTCGTTGCGAGCGGGTTGCCGCCGAAGGTGCTGATCGAATTGGCCTGGAGCGTGTCCATGATGTCGCCCCGGGCGATCACGCCCGCCATGGCCAGGCCATTGCCGAGACCCTTGGCGAACGTGAGGATGTCCGGGGTGATGCCGTGCGCCTCGTAACCCCAGAAGTGCTCGCCCGTCCGGCCCCATCCGGTCTGGACCTCGTCGCTGATGAAGAGGATGCCGCGCTCATCGAGCTTCTCTTTCATTGCCCCGAAGAAGCCGTCCGGGGGCGTGGCGAACCCGCCGACTCCTTGGATCGGTTCGGCGATCAGGCAGGCGACGTCGCCGGCGACGGCAATGTTGAGCAGATCCTCGAGATCGTTGACACATGCGGCCGTGAACTCGGCATCCGGCAGGTGGCCGAACGGGCTGCGGTACTTGTAGCCGCCGTGCACGTACACCGTGTGGAACGGGCTCAACGAGGTCGCCGACCAGGCTGCCTGACCGGTGATCGCCACGGCAGAGTGAGACTTGCCGTGGTAGCTACCGCGCATCGCCAGCACCTGATTGGACCCGCGGTGCTGGGTTGCCAGCATCAGCGCGGCGTCGTTGGCCTCGGTGCCGGAGTTGGTGAAGAACACCTTGGCGTCCGGAATGCCCGATAGCTCCGCCAGCTTCTCCGCCAGCTCGATCTGGGACTCGATCAAGTACAGCGTCGATGTGTGCAGCATCTTGCCGGCCTGCTCCCGAATCGCCTCTACGACCTCGGGTACCCGGTAGCCCGTCATCGTCGTGAGAATGCCGCCGAAGAAGTCGAGATACCGATTCCCCTCCCCGTCGACGACGTGTCGGCCTTCGCCGTCGACGATCGCAATCGGATCGCGGTAATACAGAGCCATCCACGAGGGAAGGACTTCTCGATGCCGGGCCAGCAGCTCGCTATGTGTCGCCAAGAGCGACTCCCTTCTCAAATAGGTTTTGGTTACGGGGCCACCAGGTCGCCATAGGCATCCGGCCGGCGGTCCCGGTAAAAGGCCCATGTCTTGCGGACGGTCTCGATCATGTCGAGATCGAGGTCGCGCACGACGAGCTCTTCCTCTGAGTCCGACGCAGGTTCGCCCACGAATTGGCCTCTGGGATCGACGAAGTACGACGAACCGTAGAAGTCGTTGTCTCCGTACTCTTCCTTTCCGACCCGGTTGATGGCACCGATGAAGTACTCGTTGGCTACCGCAGAAGCGGGCTGTTCGAGCTGCCACAGGTACATCGAAAGGCCGCGGCTCGTGGCCGAAGGGTTGAAGACGATCTTGGCGCCTTTGAGGCCCAGCGCCCGCCATCCCTCGGGGAAGTGGCGGTCGTAACAGATGTACACGCCGATGCGGCCGACGCTGGTGTCGAACACCGGGTAGCCGGTATTTCCCGGGCGGAAGTAGTACTTCTCCCAGAAGCCGCCGACGTGCGGGATGTGGGTCTTGCGATACTTGCCCAGGTAGGTGCCGTCGGCCTCGATCACCGATGCCGTGTTGTAGTAGAACCCGTCGTCGTGCTTCTCGAAAATCGGCACGATGAGCACCATGCCGGTCTCCTTGGCGAGATCCTGCATGAGTTTCGTCGTCGGCCCGTTCGGAATCGGTTCGGCGATGTCGAAGTGCTCGTCGGACTGCACCTGACAGAAGTAGGGGCCGTAGAACAGCTCCTGGAAGCACATCACCTTGGCGCCCTCGTTGGCGGCCTGCCGGGCATAGTCGGCATTGCGCTTGATCATGGACTCCACGTCGCCCGTCCATTCGGTCTGAACGATGGCGGCTCTCACTACATTCGCCATGGTCACCGACCTCCTAACTGAGTAGTTGGTTGTTCAATTCTGCGCAGGTGGGGGCCCGCCGACCCCCACCTACAGTCTGGTCTATTCACCGCCCGGATTGAGCGTCACCGTCGCCTTTTGCCAAGTGGTGCCCGTCGTGTCGAAGCCATCGTCGTTCAGGGTATCGACCGCCTTCTCCGCCAGGTCGGTCCGGTAGGCGTCGTCACCGGGGTCGGCCTGGATGACACTTTGTCCGGTGGCTACGTCGATGGTCTGGTCCCAGAGGGCCTTGTCCATGATTCCGATGCCGCCCGGGCTGGGCCAGATGAGAGCGTTGATCTCGTTCATCTGCCATGTCTGGTGACTGCGGCCCAGGGTCGGCCCGGCGTCGAGGACGATGTCGACACATGAATCTGGGTTGTCGCGGCAGTAGATCCAGCCACGGAAGCTCGCCGTGAGGAACTTCTCGGCAATGTCCTCATTGTCGGTCAGCCAGTCCTCGCTTACCCACACGGAGTCCTGGAGCATCGCCGTGCCGACCTCGTTGAAGTCGATCACGTTGAGATCGCTCGGCTGGTAGAGCTCACCGGTTGCCTCGTTGGTCGCCTCGAGAACCTGGGCGTATTCGTTGTAGGTCATCGCCTCCGCGGCATCGATCTCCCGGTTGAGCAGCGCCTCCATGTCGAAGTTCTGCGCCACGAGGCTCACGTTGGCCACATCGAACTTCTCGATCGCCGCGGTGAGCTCGAACTCGTTGCCGAATCCCCAGTTGCCCACAGTCCTACCGGCCCAGTCCGCCGGCTCCGTGATTCCGGTGTCGGCCCACGACACCATCAGGGTGCCCGATCGCTGGAACACTTGCCCGATGTTGACCAGGCCGGCGTCCTCTTCGTTCGACACGAGCGCCTTGGGCACCCAGGCCAGACCGAACTCGGCTTGGCCGGACGCAACCACCTGCTGGGGCACGATCTCGACGGCACCTTCGAGGATCGTCACGTCGAGGCCCTCGTCCTCGTAGAAGCCCTGGTCAACGGCAGCGTAATACCCGGCGAACTGCGCCTGGGCGAACCACTGCAGCTGCAGGTTGACTGCTGTTGTTTCGCCGGCGTCGTCGTCGCTCCCGCAAGCGGTCGCCACCATCGATATTGCTAGTAAGAAGGCTCCGAGCCTCCACATCCTGTTGCCCTTCAGCATTTTGCTCCTCTCCCCGGGAGTCTCTCCCGTTTCATACATTGGCGGCTCGAACCGACACGTGCCAGCCCATGAACCTCTTCTCAGCGAGTGTTATCAATACATACAGCCCAATTCCGAAGGCTGCGGCGACGAGAACTGCCGCCCACACCTCTTCGAACTGGAAGTTGCCGGCCTTCAGCGTCAAGTACTGGCCGAGCCGAGCTTGGGAACCTCCGAAGTACTCCTTGACGATCGCGCCGATCAGACTAAGCGCCGCGGCCACCTTGAGGGCAGAAAACATGTAGGGAAGTGCTCCGGGTAGCTGTAGCTTCCACAGTTTTGTTCGCTCGGACGCCGCATAGGACGCCATCAGCTCCAGCTCTGATGCTTCAGCCGACAGGAGGCCGCGGACGAGATTGATCATCACCGGGAAGAACACGAGGATGGCGACAACCACGATGCTCGACCAGGGGCTCAGCAGGCCGAACCACGAGTTGGCGACGGGTGCGAGGACGATGATCGGAGTCGAGTTGGCCGCAATCGCCAACGGCATCGCTCCTTCACGGGCCATGGGCCAGCGCACCGCGCCCAGAGCAGCGCCGATACCAAGAGCAGTGCCCAGGGCCAACCCGAGGAGAGCCGAGGTGAAGGTGCCGGTCGCGGCTGCCGAGATGTCAGGCCATTCGCTGAAGAGTGCCGCCACGATCGCCGATGGGGCCGGGACAATGAACGCCTTGATGTCGAAGACCTGAACAACCGCCTCCCACAAGGCGATCCCGCTGGCGAATAGCACAACCGCGGGGACGGCACGCCGCCAGCGATCCACCGTCACGTTGCCTCCTCGATCGCCCGCAAGCTCTCGCGGACCTGGGTGACGGCCGCAAAGAAACGCGGATCCTCACGCGTCTCGAAGACTCGAGGTTTGGGTAGATCGATGTCGATCACCTCGACCAGGCGCCCGGGACGCGGCGACATGACGGCGACGCGATCGGAAAGGAAGGCGGCTTCGGGGATCGAATGGGTCACGAAAACAATGGTTGTGCCCGTCTGTTCCTGAATCCTCAGGAGCTCCATCTGCATACGTTCCCGCGTCATCTCGTCGAGCGCCCCGAATGGCTCGTCCATCAAGAGAATCGAGGGCTGGAAGACAAGGGCGCGGGCAATCGACACCCTTTGCTGCATTCCGCCCGAGAGTTGCCACGGGTAGTTGTGGGCGAAGGCATCGAGGCCGACGAGGTGAAGCATCTCGGCGGCTCGTCGCTCCCGTTCGGCGGTATCGACCCCCATGATTTCGAGTGGCAATTCGACATTGGCGGCCACGCGGCGCCACTCCAGAAGGGTTGCTGCCTGGAACACCATCGCGTAGTCGCGATCGAGACGCGCCTGGTGGGCCGGCTTGCCGCGAACCGCAACATCGCCACCCGTCGGGACGAGAAGATCCCCGATGAGGCGCAGCATCGTCGACTTACCGCAGCCGCTGGGCCCGATCAGCGAAAGGAATTCGCCGTCGCTGATGTCGAGCGAAATGTGGTCCAGGGCGTGCACCTCGCCACCGGCGGCATCGAACACCATCGAGGCATCGCGCAGGGTCACTGCCGGTTCGCTCATGCGCGGGCCGTCCCGGGAACGAGCATGTCCGGTTCCTCGCCGAGCCGTCGGGTCGGCGGTATCAGGCGCCGCTCCAGGAGAGCGACCAGGCCGACGAATGTCAGTCCGAGGAGGGAGGCGATCAACACAGCTCCAAAGAGCTTTTCGGGGGCACTGGAAAACGAGGAGGCGAACGACAGCAGAGCCCGTCCCATGCCGACGCTCAGCCCGGCAGGCAGTTCGCCAATGATCGCCCCGATCACCGAGGCGGTCGCGGCGATCTTCAACGCCGGAAAGAGGAAGGGGAGAGCCGCCGGGATCTGCAGCTTGGTGAGGATCTCGCGTGGAGTTGCGGCGTACGACCTCATTAGCTCGGAAGCAGTGGCCGGCGGTGATCGCAAACCGCGCAGCGCGTTGATGGCAACTGGAAAGAAGCTCAAGTAGGACGAGATGATCGCGACGGAAACCCACGCCGGGAGTCCCGCCTGTCCGCCCCAGATGACGACCATGGGTGCGATCGCGATCAGCGGCACGGTTTGCGAGGCCACCACGTAGGGCATCAGGCCTCTTTCCGCGAGAGGTGATCTGATGAACCAGATTGCTAGAGAGAATCCGAAAGCGGAGCCGACGATGAAACCCGTGAAAGCGGAACGGAGTGTAAACAGGCCGGCTTTGATGAGCGTGAGCAGGAGGATTTCCTCGTTCGCCCCGCTCCGGGCCGGTCGAAACAGAGCTGCCGCGATGTCCCACAGGTGGGGCATCGCCCGGTTGTTGGTGCGCACCGGTAGCCCGACGTTGGTGCCGGGCCAAACGCCGCCGGTGGTTTGGCCCATCCACTTGTAGCCCTCCCACAGGAGCGCCAGTGTCAGGACGATCAACGAGAATGAGACGATGGTGCGGAGGCGATGTGGGCTCCGGAGCGGCTTGCTGCGGGCTGATGGGGTGGTCTGCACCATCGGCTGATCCTACGCCGCCCCGAGTTGCCGTTTCAATTGCGCCTCGGCGCGCCGCCGCGCCGAACTACAGCCCTGTCTTTTCCCAGGTCCGAGCGCCTTGACAGGGGAGGTACTTTTGAGGTGAGGCTGCACGAGTTGAAGGAGGGTGATCATGCCTTGGGTATGGAGTGATGAACTGGCAGACACCCTGAAAGACTCACCCGAGACCGCCGCGCTGGTGCCCCGGGGTTGGACCGCTCAACCGTGCGCCTTCTCCACCGGTCCCGATGAGGATTCCCATGCGCTTGGCCGCCGCTTGCTCGGCCTCGAGGCACACTCTGATGCTCCGGCTGTCGCGGCCGAAGAGGGCACCTGCACCTGCAGTCGCTGACCGCTTGGCTGTCTGTCAGAAGAGCCTCGGCCGACGACAAAGCGGCGTCCCGCAAATTAAGGTGATGGCACTCTTTGTTGGGGGCCCAGCAGGTGAAGCGACAATCTGACGAAGCCGGCGCGGCTCAGTTCGCGGCCACTCTTGCCGCCGACGAGAAGATAGAGCCGCGCGATTGGATCCCGGAGGGCTACCGCCAGACCCTGATCCGCCAGATGGCCCAGCACGCCCACTCGGAAGTCATCGGCATGCAGCCGGAGGGGAACTGGATAACGCGGGCGCCGACGTTGCAACGCAAGGCGATCCTGATCGCCAAGGTCCAGGATGAGGCAGGTCACGGCCTCTATCTGTACTCGGCGGCGGAAACGCTGGGCACTTCACGCGATGAACTCGTCGATCTGCTGCACAAGGGCAAACAGAAGTACTCGTCGATCTTCAACTACCCGACGCTCAGTTGGGCGGACATGGGCGCCATTGGCTGGTTGGTGGACAGCGCCGCCATCGTCAACCAGATCGCCCTCCAGCGGACCTCATACGGTCCCTATGCCCGGGCGATGGTGCGGATCTGCAAGGAAGAGAGCTTCCACGCGCGCCAGGGCTATTCCATCATGATGGCGCTGAGCAAGGGGACCGACGTTCAGCGAGAGATGATGCAGGACGCCATCGACCGGTGGTGGTGGCCGTCGCTGATGATGTTTGGTCCCCCGGATGCCGAGTCGACCAACACTGCGCAATCGATGGAGTGGAAGATCAAGCTGTACACCAACGACGAGTTGCGCCAGGAGTTCATCAACCAGACGGTGCCCCAGGCGCACTACCTCGGCGCGACCGTCCCGGATCCGGATCTCACCTTTGACGAGGAGTCGGGCAACTGGAATATCGGAGCCATCGACTGGGATGAGTTCTGGGCGGTCGTGAAGGGCAACGGTCCCCTCAACCGGCAACGTATCGCTCACAAACTGAAGGCCTGGGAAGAAAACGCCTGGGTGCGCGAAGCCGCTTCGGCCTATGCCGCCAAGCGTAGCCGGGATCGGATCGAGGCGACCGCGTGACGTACGAGATTCCCGAACTCGAAGGTGAGGAGAAGGTCACGACCACCGGTGAGACCGCTGGGGCCTGGCCACTGTGGGAGGTGTTCGTGCGGGCGAAGCGTGGCCTTAACCATATCCACGTCGGGTCGGTGCATGCCGCCGATGCCGAAGCTGCGGTGCAGAACGCCCGGGACACCTACACGCGCCGCTATGAAGGCGTCAGCGTCTGGGTGGTGCCGACGGCCGAGATCCACGCATCGGACGACTCCGACGCCATGTTCGAGCCGTTCGCGGACAAGCCGTATCGCCACCCCACCTTCTACGAGATTCCCGACGAGGTTGGCCAACTGTGACGGCCCCGCCGGATGCCGGCCTCCTCCCAACGTACGCCCTGCGGCTGGCCGACGATCTTCTCATCAACGCGCAGCGGCTCAGCGAGTTCATCACCCACGGACCGGAACTCGAGGAGGAATTGGCCATTGCCAACGTCGCCCTCGACAACCTCGGAGTTGCCCAACAACTGTACGAATACGTCTCCGAAGTGGAGGGCTCGGTCCGCAGCGCCGACCAAATCGCCTTCCTGCGCTCCGAACGCGAGTTCACGAACTGCCTGCTCGTCGAACAGCCCCATACCGACTTTGCCGACGTCATGGCTCGCCAGTTCTTCTTGGACGCCTGGCACTGTGAACTCTGGCCGGCTCTGGAGGCGTCGATCGACGGCACGCTCGCCGCGGTGGCGGCCAAGGCTGCCAAGGAGGCCCGCTACCACTTCCGACACTCCGCCGGTTGGGTCATCCGGCTCGGCGACGGCACCGCAGAGAGCGCGGCGCGGATGCAGCGAGCCGTCAACACGCTCTGGAAGTTCACCGGCGAGCTAACGATGGGAGACCACATCGATGAGGAAGCGGCCGGTGCCGGAATCGGTGTCGCGCCGGCGAACCTGCGAGAAGCTTGGATGCGCCGGGTGGGGGAGATGCTCGACGAGGCCGGGCTCACGGCGCCCGACGATCCCTATCAGGCAACGGGAGGCCGTGACGGTCGCCACACCGAGCATCTCGGCCACCTGCTGGCCGAAATGCAGTTCATGCAGCGGGCCTACCCCGGGATGGAGTGGTGACGTCGTCCCGGCTTGCATCGGTCCGAGCGATCGTCGCCGAAGTGCGCGATCCGGAACTGCCCAGTCTGACGATCCAGGACCTCGGTGTTCTGCGCGACGTCCGAATGGAGGGTACAACCGTCGTCGTGTCGATCACACCGACCTACTCGGGTTGCCCGGCGATGGGCGTCATCGCGGAGGACATTGCTGCGGCGCTGCGGATGCACTCGCTGGAATCCCGCGTCGAGACGGTCCTCAGCCCAGCCTGGACCACGGACTGGATGAGTGAGGCCGCTCGAGCCAAGCTCATGGACGCCGGAGTCGGTGCTCCGGGCACGCGGCGATGCCCCAACTGCGGTTCCGAGCGAACCCGATCGCTGTCTGAATATGGATCAACAGCGTGCCAGGCTCTACACGTCTGTGAATCCTGTGCGGAGACCTTTCCATACTTCAAGACTCATCGATGAGTGGCGCCGAATTCCACACCCTCCAAGTTGCCGAGGTTGCTCGGTTGACCGACGACGCGGTCGCGATCGAGTTCCGCGTCCCCGCCGGCATTGCGGATGACTTCCGATTCATTGCCGGCCAGCATGTCATCGTCCGGCGCGACATCGATAGCCACGACGTGCGGCGCAGCTACTCACTATGTGTTCCGGCCGGCAGCGGCCGGGTCCGGATTGCCGTCAAGGAAGTCCCGGGCGGGATGTTCTCCACGTTCGCCAATCGGGAGCTGCGACCCGGTGACCGCCTCGAGGTCACGCCGCCAATAGGCGACTTCACCGCCGTCCCCGACCCGTCGAGCCGGCGGCGTTATTGCGCCATTGCCGCCGGGAGCGGCATCACGCCTGTGATTTCGATCGTGGCGACGCTTCTCGAGCATGAGCCGCACTGCGAGGTGACCCTCATATACGGCAACCGCAACGGCGGCTCGATCATGTTTCTCGATGAGCTTGCCGAGCTGAAGGACCGCTACATGGCGCAACTCACGCTGCTGCATGTCCTCAGCCGCGAGTCGAGTCAGATTCCACTTTTCGAGGGCCGACTCGACGCCGCCAAAGTCGGAGAGTTGCTCGAGTCCGTGGTCGACGTCGACTCCATAGACAGGTGGCTCCTGTGTGGCCCGCTCGGCGTGGTTGAATCCGCTCAGGAGGTCCTCGGAGGCAGGGGAGTGGCACCCGACCGAGTCGGCTTCGAGTTGTTCTTCGACGAACGGCCGCCGCAGACACCGCGCGTTGTACCGGGGGACGCGATCGGAACCATGGTGAAGTTCACCCTCGGCGGCCGCACCTCGGACGTCCGCGTCGATCCGGAGGGTCCACCGATTCTGGACTACGTGCTGTCGGTTCGCACCGATGCCCCCTTCTCTTGCCGCAGCGGGGCGTGTGCGTCGTGCCGGGCAGTTGTCACGTCGGGGGAGGTGACGATGAACCACAATTGGGCTCTCACCGACTCCGAAGTCGCCGCCGGCCAGGTGCTCACGTGTCAGTCGCATCCGATCACCGAGCGTCTAGAGCTCACGTATGACATCTGACATCTAGCTGGGTGACGTGATCGGTGATGCCTCGAGACCTTCAGCGACGGTCTTTGCGCGACGCGGCGACTTGTCGATTCTGACGTCGTCTGTACGACCTCAGTCCGCGCCGGTGGCGCTTGACCTTCCTGCGGGAGAGCATCTTCGTGCGGACGATGTCGCGCCTCAGGCTGCGTTGCTTGAACGGCCGCGCTTCGGGCCCGGATCGGCCCGGCGAGGTTTCCTTCGTTACTGCGCTGCTACCTCGCTCGGGGTCCAGAGACCGCAGACCTCTGATGACAAACCAGGTCAGTGCGATCAGGACAAGCGCACCTATCAGTGGAAGGATCGACGACACGAGCTCTGCTTCGGTATCGACCCCGGAGTCCGTCACGATCGGTGGACGTCCCTTGGCGGCCCCGGCAGCGTCCTGATACGACGTCGGGATGACGTTGGGAGCGGCGGAGTAGGCCTGCGTGGCGTTGCATGCGGTCGCCAGGTACGGCTCCCGTGAGTTTTCCGGTATGACGAGATAGTTGCGACCAACGTCGAATCGTCTGGCATCCGAGCTGGATGTCGCCGATCCGGCCGAACCTCGTACCTCCACGGTCTCGGGAAGGTCGCGGCCTTTCCAGACCGAGAGCACCCGCACTTCGGCGATTGTGCCCTGATCCTCGATCGCGACGACTCGTCCGACGAACACCGTGGTGGCTCCGTCGATGGCGAATTCAGTTGCCGGTACCGGAGGGCATTGGGCAACCGCGACTCCGGTCGTCGTCAGCACGGCGAGCGCGATAACCGCGGCGACTGCGACGCGGACGACTAACGAAAGAGACTGTTGGCTCGAGATCATGCTCGGTCCATTATCGGTCCGGCGACGAGCGTGCTGAAGGTCTCTGGACAGAAGAGTCGCAGTCATGGCAACCTAGAGCTGGAGTCGAGCGGTCAGGAGGCACCGAATGAACGACGAGATCAGACGGAGAATCGACGAGCTCAACGAGCACCTCGAAGCCAGCGATAATGCCGATGACTTGAAGAACGCCGTCAGGGCCTACGACGACGACGGCGACCATGAGGCGCTCGCAGATAGGCTCCGGGAAGGTGCTCTGCGATTCGAGTCGTCCCATCCGGAGCTGTCGGGAGTTCTCGCCCGGATCATTGATTCCCTTACGGCTGCAGGCATCTAAGCCCACGCTTGCATCGCGCTAGCGGATCAGATCGGTCTCCGGATCGAACGGGAACAACACCGCTCGCTCCCAGGAGGGACGAACCACCAGTGTTCCGTTGCCGCCGACCGACAGGCGGCGGGCCACGAACTGCGCAGAAACCTGCGACTGGCCACCGTTACCCGCATAGGAGATCAGGGCAACCGGGGCGAAGAACACACCGTCGAGGTCCAGAATGCCCCCACCGGCGAATTTCACTTCCTGCTCGGAGTCGTACCAGAGAGCGAGATCCTGGAAGACCCCGGTTTCAGGCGCCGACCAGACGATGTCGCCGCCTGTGATTGAGATATTGGTCTGATGGTGGTCCGACATGTAGACCATCGCGTGGTTGATCGTCAACGAGCCGCCGGTCATGCTGAGAGCCCCGGTCGACCGGAAGAAGACGGTTGACTCGGTGATTGCAGGGTTGTTGATCACGAGGGTGTCCGATCCCGTCAGTGACAGGTTCTTCTCAAACACGATATTCCCGCCTTGGAAGGTGACATCGCCGGGCCGGAAGTTGGGGCAGTCGATGTAGTAGTCGCCCGGGGGGACGACCACTGAACCGACGTTGCAGCCATGGCCCAGCGTCGACCACTCGGTGTACCCGGGCGGAATCCCCGGTCCGCCGAGGGCGGCGACCAGATTGTCGATGTGAGGAGCCGGGGTCTCTGTGCAGGGGTCGATCTCCCACCCGACGCCGAAGTTATAGGTCGTTTTGCAGTTGAAACGATGATCCACCGGCGCCCGGGTGATGCGCCCCCTGCGCGGAATCGGATCCGGGGCGATGACGCCGGAGGACGTGCACGCCGGCCAGTTGCAGCCGGGCACCCCGGGGGCCAAGAGTTGGATCTGTCCACAGCCTTCTCCGACAGTGAAGCCGCCCGGACCGATGTGGGAACCGATTTGGCCGGCACATCCGTCGGGACCGTCCGAACGGATGATCGAGCCGCCACCGCTGGTCACGATGACGCCCGGACCACCGCATCCGGCGCTGGCATCCGAGTCGACGGCGATGAATCCCTGGTCGAGCAGGCCGGTGTCCCCGTTAAGAACCGCGTCGACGACGATCCCGCCGCCGCCTCCGCTGGTGTTGACGCTGAGCGCAGCACAGTCGTAGCGTTCGAGGATCAGCAGGTTGAGGGCAAACTGGTGCCCATCCGGTACGAATCCGCGGGCAACGGAGTGGATGTTCGTCGTGGCCGATGTAGCGCCCAGAATCCGGCCGAAGACGTAATTGTGGGTGCCCTGAATCGAGACTCCAAAACGCTCACATGGGTCGCCGTCATCGGGATGCAGAGGCTGCGTTGGTTGGCCAATGGCCGAAGAGGTCAGTAGGGGACTGGTGTCGAGCACAGGATACGTGAGCGTTGCCACCCAGCTTCCGGCGGTGGCAACCGTACTCGAAGCCGGCGTGATGCCGGTTTGACAAGTGTCTGTGAAGGACAAGCAGTCGGCGCCGCTGAATGGCCCGGCATGGGGCAGATTCAACTCGAGGTAGTCGAGGGCCGTTTCGCAGGCTTTCTGCCCGTTGAAGCCCTCGGCATCAAGAGCGGCGGCAGTAGCGGCCGAATCGGCCACCGTTTGACTGGCGGACCGATTGACGCGAACGGCCGCGAGATCCAGGACTAGAGCGGCCATGGCGAGCAGAGCCACAATGCTGAAGAGCACTGTGACCAGCACAGCGCCCTTTTCCCCTTCGTGTTCCCGGCGAGGCGTCACTAGCTGTCTCCTCGCTCGAAACGAGCGACGGATTGTCCGGTCAGGTTGAGCGTTCGAGTGAAGTAGAACACGGCCAGCTGCGAGTCTCTCTGCACGGTGATCTGCACACGGCGTTCGTCGTTCGGACGGCCATCGTTCAGGCAAGTCGACCCGGGCGTGACGACGCGGACTCCGGCCGCATCCTCGACGAGGCGGGTTGTCTGATCGTTGGGAACGATGCCATCGGGGAAGACGTAGGCGACGCAGACGACCCGGTTTGGCACGCCATCCACGAGAGCACCGGTAGAAGAGGTGATCGCGACGTCGGCAACCTGGTTCAGGTAAGCCGAGATGTCACCGTTCACCGGCAAGGTTGCGCCGAATCGAGCTGTCTCGCGTGCGGCATTGTCGATAGAGAGGTTGTGACTGAACGCGATACCCCCGGTAACAATTCCCAGGAGTAACGAAAGCAGGATCGGCAGGATGAGAGCGAACTCGACGAGCTGTGCGCCCCGTTCGCGGTTTTGGCGCAGTGCAGCGAACCTGCCTGCAGCTGCCTTCTCGCTACCTCTTATGTTGTTGCGGCCGGACACGGCCACCCCCGATACAAATCGCTAACCCCGAAAATCGCTTAACTTGTTGAATCGGTAGCTGGCGTGAACACCTTTAGTGGCAATCTTAGTCGAGAGGCGGCCACTCTGAGCGGCCAATGTGGGCCAAATACCACGCAAAGACACGATCGCGGCGAACGCCGTGAGGCAAAACACTTGAACCGGCACATCCACCGGCCGACATCATGAGAGTCATGGCGGCGCTATTTGATGAGATACCTACTGGCGCACCTGCGGTCAGTACCCGAGGCTCGGACTTCTGGCTGCACGAGGGAGTGCTGTTCGGTAGGACGCGTCCCACGACCATGCACGGTGAACTGGAAGACGCCGTCGATGCCGTCAGCAAGATCAAGGCACTGACGAGCGGATCACGCTGTCCGCTGATCTTCGACGCTCGACGCGTCGGATGGCTGCAGATCAAAGCTCGCGAGCATGTCCATCGCCACGCAGCCAACCTTTTCACACGCGCCGGCGTCATCGTGCGTCCAAATAGCCTCAGAGTGTTCTCGCGAGCGCTGCTCGGCGTTGCCCGCGTCGAAATCCCGGTGGAGATATTCCTCGATGAGCGGAGCGCCTGGGAATTCGTCAGCAGGCCCGAAGCCGCCTGAGAGGCGTTCAGCGGTCTCTGTCCCATAATCCACGTTATGTAAAGTCGCCTTTTGGCGGCTTTACAGAACGTGTCCCCTGCGCCTACCAGAACTAGAACGGAGACTCCCTATGCAGGCCGTTTGGTCCGGAACCCGCTAGAGCCGAGCTGAGGATGTCTTCGTTCGACTCCAATCTGCGCGAGATCCATCCCAAGACGCGGGCTGGATGGCGCTCCTGGCTGAAAGAGAACCACACGAAGTGCGACGGCGTGTGGCTGGTCTACTACCGCGCGTCGACAGGTAAGCGCCGGCTGAGCTGGGAGGATGCGGTGCGGGAGGCGCTGTGCTTCGGTTGGATCGACAGCAAGGTCAAGCCGATCGACGACGCGCGCTACAAGCAGATCTTCACGCCGCGGAAGCCTCGAAGCGTGTGGTCGAAGATCAACAAGCAGTACATACCTGAACTCATCGAGGCGGAGCTGATGACCGACGCGGGATTACGCGCGGTCGATGTCGCGAAGAAGAACGGTGCATGGTCGTTGCTCGAGCCGGTCGACGCCCTCATCGTGCCCCCGGACTTGGACTCGGCCCTGCGAAGGTCCAAGCGCGCACGGGAGGCGTACGAAGCGCTCTCGAAGCCGGCCAAGCGCTCGGTGCTCTATTCGTTGTACTCAGCCAAACGC
>CAMYIJ010000086.1 GCA_947258375.1 uncultured Acidimicrobiaceae bacterium | reverse complement strand
CCTTTACACCCCTCCGGAGGAACACACACGCGCGGCAGCTCCCCCGTCACCATTCCGCCCCCATCCCTTCGCCAGGAAATTCGAGCCCACCCAGCGCACGGCGACCGAACCGCGCCGCGAGCCAGCCGACGCCACTCCCCCTTCACCAGCAAGACGACCCCCGCGAGCCCGCCGACCCCAATCCCGGATCACTCACCCGTTCGGGCGTGATTTCGGAGCTACACCTGATCGAGGGCCTGCGCCAGGTCCGCGATCAGGTCGCGGGAGTCCTCGAGACCGACGCTGAGGCGCACCAGGCCGTCGGTGATACCGACTCGGACCCGCTCTTCCGGGGGAATGGCGGCGTGGGTCATCGTCACGGGGTGGGTGGCGAGAGATTCGACGGACCCGAGGTTCTCGGCAAGCGTCCACAGCTCGAGTGAGTCCATGAGCTTCTTGCCTGCAGCCGCCCCGCCGATGACCTCGAACCAGAGCATGGCGCCGAAGCCGGAAGCCTGCCGCTTGGCGAGATCGTGTTGCGGGAAAGATGACAGTCCGGGATACGCAACGGTTTCGACCTTGTCGTGGGCCTCGAGGTACTCGGCGATCTCCATGGCGTTGGCGGCCTGCTCATCCATTCGCACCGACAGCGTCTTGGTTCCCTGCAAGCTGAGCCAGGCGACCATGGGCGACATGATCGTGCCGGTGGAGTTCTGAATAAAACGCACCCGCTCTGCGTGGTCCTCCCTGGCAATGACGACGGCGCCGCCGACTGTGGCGTTGTGGCCGTCGAGGTACTTGGTGGTCGAGTGCACCGACATGTCGGCGCCGAGCTCGAGAGCCTGCTGGTAGTAGGGCGTGAGGAAAGTGTTATCGACCGCATGGGGAATCCCGTGCTTCTGTGCAATGTCCGATACTGCGCGGATGTCGGTCAGCTTCAGGGTGGGATTTGCCGGCGTCTCAGTGAGTATCAGCTGCGTAGTGGGGGTGATGGCTGTCTCGACCGCCGCCGGATCCGAAGTGTCGACAAACGTGAATTCGACCCCGAACCGGGTGTACACCTGCGTCGACAGGCGATACGTCCCGCCGTATGCCACATCCGAGATCACCGCATGCGATCCCGCGTCGAGAAAGGCCATGAACACCGCGTTGATTGCCGCCATGCCGGTGGAGAACGCCGGAGCATCAACTCCGCCCTCGAGGGCGGCGAGTTTGCTCTCAAAAGCACGTACCGTCGGATTGCCGGAGCGGGAATAGGTGAAGCCGCGTTCCATATAGCGATCTACGGACGGCTGGACGAAGGTGGTGGACTGGTGAATGGGAGTGAGAATCGCACCGGTGGTGGGGTCTGGCTCCACCCCTTCGTGAACCTGTTTCGTGCGGAAGTGCATCTGTTCGCCTTAATCACGGCGTCTCTGCGGCCCTCAGCGCCCCTGGCGTCGTCCTCCGCCTCGACGCATCTACTGATGCGCCTTCGTTGTGCGTCCTACCCAGATGACGCTGATGACTCGCAGACACGCGCCCGCCAATTGTTCGACAGACCACTGGCCAAGATAATCGTCTAGAACTCGCATTCACAGGCCGTTGTACAACGGGGAGAGTCACTGAGTGCCGCGGTGGCGGTGTCACTGGAGTTGCTGTTGAGTAGACCGAGAAACGCCGGCCTGAGGCAGGTGCTGGCCCTGTTCGCGCTCGTCATCGCGGCGTGTTCTCCTTCGGTCCCCGATCTAGCGGACCCGTCGGATGATGCCGCCAGTGGCATTCCGGCCACCCCGACGACCGATGGCCTGGCTTCCAGCGAAACGACTGTGGCCCCTCCGATGTCCCCGGGAAGTCCGAGTGCTCCGGCCCCGGCGGCGACGCCGGTCCCCCCGCCATCTTCCACGACCATCGCAGGACCGACCGCCGACAGCCTGCCGGAAACCACCATCGGCGCCTGGACGCTGAAGGGCACAACATCTGACGAGAGCGGAGCAGCCTTCACGGCAACTGTTGCCGTACCAACACTGACCGCAGACGTCGATGCCGCGCTGCTCGGCAGAATCGCCACTCATATCGATGGCCGGGTCGAATCCCAGATCGGCGCAACGCTCGCATTGTGGCGCTCGATCGAAGCCCAGGGTTCCCGTGACATCAGTGGGAGCACCCTTCGACTGGACTTCGATGTGGCCGGGTTCGAGGAGGACTTCATCTCACTGCGATTCTTCTGCGACGAGCATCCGGGCGAGTCGGGCACTGCAAAACGACAGGCGACAACGCTGATGCTGGACCTGACGTCCGGAGAGGCGATCGGGCTCGACGACATCGTTGTTGACGGAGACGGCCGCGACCAGCTGTTCTCACTGGTTTTCGCCGCCCTGCTCGACCAGCACTTCGATGGCGAGACCGACTCGTTCCTGCTGTGGGCCGGGGACCTCGATCCAGGTGATCTCGACCAGGTCCTGCTCACACCGGAGGGACTCGAGGTGTGGTTCGACGAGCTGGAAGTCGGTCCTCCCGAGATGGGTATGCCGGTGGTGACGATCGCCTACGCGGGACTCGACGGCATCATTGATCCGGCGGGGCCTGCCGCGGTCTTCAACAGCTAATCGTCCACGGCGGTCTGAGGTTTGACCGCATAGATGAGCGGGATCGATGCTGCCGTGACCACCCCCTTGAACAGGATGTTCAGGTAGATGATCTCCCAAACGACCGATGCCGGCACCACTGCCTCGAGGGGACCGACTCCGCTGAAGGCGATAAGTGCGAACAGGACGGAGTCGATGGGTAGCGCCACCGCGTTGGACGCGACCACGCGGCCCCATTGATGGCGCCGGCCGAAGCGACGCACCCAGGCCGAGTAGACCTCGGTGTCGATCAGCTCCGAAATGACCTCGGCGACGATTGACGCGAAGACAATCCGCCACACCGGCCCCAGAACATCGGCGAAAAGCTCCGACTGTGGGCCAGAGTCGGCAACCAGCGGCAGGCGGGCGACCATCCAGAACAGAGCTGCCATGAAGATATTGAGAGCGGCCGCTGCCCCGACGAGCGCCCGGGCTACGCGCTTGCCGGCCACCTTGTGGACCAGATCCCGAAGCGTGAACGTGATGGGGTAGATGAAAGTACCCCCGTCGATGGCCTTGCCAAACAGGTCGACCAGCCGCAGGCTCGACACATCGGCGAGCATCTGAGCACCGACGTATGCCGAGGCCAGCAACGCGACGGCGATTGCGGCGCGGCTGGAGACTCGCTGTGTCGTAGGGGTGGCCATGGGCGTCAAGAGTAGGCGCGGCGACAGCCGCGGCGGGTGTGGATACTCAGTGGGCCGCACCCTGCGGTGCGGCCCACTTGATGTTCGTCGTCGGCTTTGGTGATCAGCCGCCGAATCCGTTGATCCAATCGAGCTCGACCTGCCGGTCGATGCGGAAGACGCCACCGACTCCGGCACAGTTGCCGTTGAGCCCGAAGGACGTCACCGCCCCGATCACGTCGGAGTCGGTGCCGAGGAATATCGGCCCGCCCGAGTCGCCGAAGCAGGTACCGCCATGCTTAGCGTCCCCGCTCAGCATCATTGAGTTGCTGTCGGGGAGGTTGCCGATCCCGGCAACGCCCTTGGTGTTCACGATCATCAGATCGGCCTTCATGCGGACCCGGTCCGCCTGGACCATCACCGGATTGATCTTCTGCAGGCCGTAGCCGACGGCTTCCACGACGCTGTTCTTGCGGCCCTTGCCCAGCTCGTCGATGGCGTTGACCTCGGGCAGCGTCCCGTAGCTGTCCATCTCGGCACCTGGGCCGTCGAGAACGACAACGCCCAGGTCGTAGAGGAAGAACGCCGCGGGGTTGTACAGCGGATGGGTGTATCGCCTGCCCTGATAGGGGGCGGATTCGTAGTACGGGTAGCCGGCCCCGTCCGTATCGACATCTTCATCGAACCAAATGGCGGCCAAGGGGGCCTCTTCACCCCAGTCACTTCCGTCGGGCTCGGTGCAGTGCCCGGCAGTCACGAACACTGTCGCGCTGATGAGCGTGCCGCTGCAGCGCCATACGGGGTCGTGTATCAACTCGCCGTCTACTTCGACGAGGTCGGCTGAGTAGGCCACCATCAGGCCGACGTACGGGTGTTCTCCGTCGTCTATCGTGCCGCCGCGGGTGATCGCGGTGACGGGGATTGCCACTGCCAGCATCGCCACTACGGCGAGCAGGACGGTGAATGTTCGTCTCAAGAGCTTCCTCCAATTTGCGTGCGGCGCTGTTCGCGCCCGCCATTACCCAGGACGAACTGTACCCGGTCGCACAGGTTGGTAACTTGGCGCGATGGCGACGATCGCTCTTGCCGTGGCGCTCCTTTCGGCCGTCATGCACGCCACCTGGAATTACTTCCTCAAGGACAGCGAGGATCGCCTGGCGACGGCGGCGCTCATGATCACCTTCGGAGCCGTGATCTACCTCCCATGGGTCTACGCAGTTCAGGGTCCACCGGTAGGCGTGTGGGGCTACCTGGCCGTCTCGGGCGTGATCCACGCGTCGTACAACGTGGCCCTCGTCACCGCATACGATCGACTCGACTTCTCGGTGGCCTATCCAATGGCTCGTGGGATCGCGCCGGCGTTGGTGGCCGTCGGCGGTTGGCTTCTGCTGGGCGACAGCCTCAGCCTGGCGGCCACACTCGCTCTCTGTCTCGTGGTCGCGGCCCTGTTGTGGCTGGCGTGGGCTCCGCGGACCACATCCGGGCAACCACGCCCCGGCGCCGATCGTACGGGCCTCTATTGGGCCGTTCTCACCGGTATGGCGATTGCTCTCTACACGGTGAATGACGCCGCTGCGGTTCGCGAGTCCGGGCGGGCACTGTCCTATACCGTGACGATGATGGCGTTCAACGCCTTGCTGCTGGTGCCCTACACAATCCGTCGCCGCGGGAGCGCGGCGCTGCTCGCAACGCTCCGAAAGCGTCCGCTCGCTCTAGCCGGAGCCGCCGCCCTCAACATCGGCGCGTATGCCCTTGTGTTGTTCGCGGCGACCCGGGCGCCCGTTGGCCTGGTAGCCGCCGTCCGCGAGTCCTCCGTTGTCATCGGTGCTCTGGCGGGTGTGGTCCTTCTCAAGGAGCCATTCGGCCGTCGGCGACTGACCGGGGCCGCGGCCGTCGCCGTTGGAATCGCCGTCCTCGGCTTCGTGTGATTACGGTTCACCGATCCACAGAAAGGTCGATCTGAATGACACTGGATGTTGCCGCCCTGCGGGCTGACACTCCGGGGTGCGAGCACGTGATTCATCTCAACAACGCCGGTTCATCGCTGCAGCCGCGACCCGTTGCGGAGGCCGTTCGGTCCTACCTGGATGACGAGATTCGTGGTGGGGGCTACGAGACGGCCGACGCCCGGCGTGGCGAGATCGACGATTTCTACGCTGCCGTGGGCGACCTGATCGGCGCCCAGCCCGGCGAGATCGCCTTCCTCGACAGTGCCACCAGGGCTTGGCAGATGGTCTTCTACTCCCTGGACCTAGGTGAGGGCGATCAGGTACTCACGACGACAACCGAGTACCACAGCAACTACGTCGCGTACCTGCATCTGGCGAAACGGCGCGGGGTCGAGATCGTTGTCGTACCGGACGCACCATCGGGCGAGATTGATGTCGACAAGCTGGGCGGCATGATTTCGCCTCGCACCAAGCTGATATCGCTGAACCATGTGCCGACCAACGGCGGTCTGGTGAACCCGGCCGCCGCCGTCGGCGCCGTCGCCCGCGCCGCCGGAGTGCCGTTCCTCCTCGACGCCTGCCAGTCGGTCGGCCAACTCCCGATCGATGTCGAAGCGATCGGCTGCGACTTCCTCACCGCTACCGGACGCAAGTTCCTCAGGGGACCGCGGGGAACCGGGTTCCTGTACGTGTCCCGGAGAAGGCTCAGGGAGATCGATCCGATCATCATCGATGGCCATGCGGCTCCGTGGTCGACCCGTGACGGATACGAACTCCAGGATGACGGACGGCGATTCGAGGTCTGGGAGCAGTATTTCGCCGGCAAGGTGGGATTGGGCGTGGCGGCACGATACGCCAAGCGTGTCGGCCCGGAGGCGTCGTGGCTGCGAATCCAGCACCTCGCTTCCGGGCTCCGGCAGCGGCTGGCCGGGCTGCCGCGGGTCACCGTTCACGATCGCGGAGCCGTGCAGGGCGGCATCGTGACCTTCGCGGTCGACGGTGTCGTGTGTCGCGATCTGTGGACGGCGCTGCGTCGCGAGAGGATCAACACGTCGGCACCGCGGGTGGCGACGGCCCGAATCGACATGGAGGACCGCGGGCTGCCGGGCCTCGTGAGGGCTTCGGTGCACTACTTCAATACCGACGAGGAGTTGGATGCGCTCACCGAGGCCGTGGGCCGCCTGACCGCCTGAAGGGCCGACGGAGTGGGGGTCGGCTAGCCGGGGAAGGGTTCTCCGGCCTTGAAGGCGGCCAGGACGTCTGTCGCCTGCGGTTCGACCGGCACGACGTAGGAGCGTTCCTCGTTCACGATCTTCACCGGGAGTGTCATCGCTTCGAGGTCCTCGGACTTCAAGCTCAGGACTGCCCGGCCCAGTTCCACCATGACGCCGACCGTGAGGGTTTCGTCGGTTGTGATCCGTTCGGCGACGGTCGTCGCGAATCCCGGCAGGTCGAGCGCGTTGCTTCGGGACGTAGCTTGATCGAACAAGGCCAGAAGGACCTCCTGCTGGCGGCGGGTGCGGTGAATGTCATTGTTGCCGACGCCCTTCCACTCGCCGTTCCTGAACTCCTCGTAGCTCCGAGAACGGGCGTACGCCAGAGCCTGGGGGCCGAGGAGCAACTGGGTCCCGCGCTCCACGTCCAGGCCCGACTTCTTGTCGCGGGCGGGCCGATCGAATGTCAGCTCCACGCCTCCGATCTCATCGACGATCGCCGCGAAGCCGGCGAAGTCGATTTCGACATAGTTGTTGATCTCGAGATCGAGATTGCGCCTGACGGTCTCGACGAGGAGGTCGGGGCCTCCCAAGGCAAAGGCGGCATTGATCCGATTGGTTTCGTGGCCGGGGATCTCGACCTTGAGATCGCGCGGCAGGCTGAGGATCTGGGCGCGTTCACCGGGAATGAAGTGGACCAGCATGATCACGTCGGTGCGCGCTCCGGAGAACTTGCCGAAGTTGCCCTCGAAATCGTCGGGGAGATTCTCGCGGCTGTCTGTGCCCACGATCAGGATGTTGCGCTGCCCGTCCGTAGGGTCGAGGTTGGCGACTTCCTGGCGTTCGACCTTCGAGCTTGTCCACAGCAGCAAGGCGACCGCGGCAAAAACGGCGGCGACGCCGAGCATGAGGCCGATGAGGATGATCTTGCGGGCGCGATGGGCCCGGCGCGACGGCGCGGGACGTGAGGTCATTGTGAGGGAGGCTCCAGGTAGGTGCGGAACGGAGGGGATAGTAATGCAGCTCGCGAGGTACGCATTCCTATTGCAGCGAAGGTTGGGTTTGGTGCGTGCCTGGATCCCGCCGACGGAAGGGCTGCCCCGCTGGCAGAATCCTCGTATGGACGCCGAGGAGCTGATCGCGGCCCAGATCGCCTACTACCGGGCGCGGGCAATCCAGTACGACGATGAGCCGCGCCATGCCGACAACGATCAGCGCCGGCCCGAGTACCTGGAGCGCCTCCGCGGCGACGTCGCCGAGCTGGACGCCTGGCTCGAGGCCGATCCGCCCACCGGCCACGTGCTGGAAATCGCCGCAGGATCCGGCAACCGGACCGGCCGGCTGCTCGGATCGGCCGATCGAGTGACCGCGGTCGATGCGGCTCCCGAGATGCTCGACCTGCTGGCCGCCAAGCACCCCGGGGTCGGGCGGATCCAGGCTGACATTTTCAGTTGGGAACCGCCGCAGCGCTACGACAACATCTATTTCGGGTACTGGATCAGCCACGTGCCGGCTGCCATGTGGGACACGTTCTGGGATCTCGTCGACCGGGCGCTGGTGCCGGGCGGCCGGGTGTGGTTCATGGACAACGCCCACCCGGACCACGCCAACTCGAATGGCCCGGGAGACTGGCCCGAGGTGGCCGAAGAGCGCCAGATCGAACACGCCGCCGAATCCGAGGTGCGCACCCGGCGGCTACGTGACGGCTCCGAGTGGACGATGGTCAAACGCTTCTGGTGGCCGGACGCGCTTGCCGCCGACCTGGGGCGCCTCGGCTGGACCGCTCATGTAGCTCACACCGATTTCGCTTTCATGTACGGCACGGCGCGCCGGTCCGCGGTCGGCTGAACCGAGGATCACTCCTCGTCCGTCACGCAGCCTTCCGACGCCGATTTCACGGTGAGGCTGTAGCGGAACAGCGTTCCCTTGGTGGCCTTGAGCGGTGGTGGTTGCCAGGCGGCGCGGCGACGGGAGAGCTCCTCGTCGGACAGGTCGACGGTGATCGTGCGGGCCACAGCATCGATGTCGATGGTGTCGCCGTTCTCGACGAGGGCGATGTTGCCCCCTGCCTGCGCCTCGGGCGTCAGGTGGCCGACGATGAAGCCGTGAGAGCCACCCGAGAAGCGTCCGTCGGTTAGCAGAGCAACGTCGTTGCCGAGTCCGGCACCCATGATGGCCGATGTTGGGGTCAACATCTCGGGCATACCCGGGCCTCCTCGGGGCCCGACGTACCGGATCACGATGACGTCGCCCGGGCCGATCTCGTTGCGCTCGAAGGAGTGGATCATGTCCTCCTCGCCGTCGTACACCTTGGCGGTGCCGGTGAAACGCAGTCCCTCCTTGCCCGTGATCTTGGCGACGGCGCCATCCGGCGCCAGGTTGCCCCGCATGATCGTGATGTGACCCGTCTCCTTGATCGGCTGCGACCACGGCTGGACCACCCGCTGGCCTTCCTCGAGGCCTGGAACGTCGGCCAGGTTCTCGGCCACTGTCTTGCCGGTCACGGTGAGGCAGTCACCGTTGAGCACTCCCTGTTCGAGGAGCATCCTGAGGACGGCCGGGGTACCGCCCACCTTGTGGAGGTCTTCCATGACGTACCGGCCGCTCGGCTTGAGGTCGGCGAGGAATGGAATCCGATCGCTCACCTCCTGGAATTCGTCGATGTCGAGCGGGACGCCGACCGACCGGGCCATCGCTATCAGGTGGAGCACCGCGTTGGTCGAGCCGCCGAGCGCCATGGTGATCACCATGGCGTTCTCGAAAGCGTCGCGGGTCATGATGTCGGCCGGCTTGATGTCATTCTCGAGGAGGTAACGGATGGCGGCCCCGGAAGCGAGACACTCGTCTTGCTTGGCC
Source organism: uncultured Acidimicrobiaceae bacterium (assembly GCA_947258375.1). Taxonomy (GTDB): domain Bacteria; phylum Actinomycetota; class Acidimicrobiia; order Spongiisociales; family UBA5794; genus JAHEJX01. The sequence goes on along the minus strand of CAMYIJ010000086.1, from coordinate 8,423 downwards.
TGGCTCAGTGCCGGGCTCGACGAGCTGTAGGGCAGGCTCATTCCGAGCGCCTCGATCGCCGACGCCATCGTGTTCGCCGTGTACATGCCTCCACAGGCACCGGGCCCGGGGCACGCATGGCGCACGATGTCGGTGCGCACCCCATCGTCGATGCGCTCTGCGACGAACTCGCCGTACGACTGGAAGGCCGAGACGATGTCGATCGGGGCTCCGGCGGCATCGACTCCCGGTGCGATGGTGCCGCCGTAGATCATGAGCGACGGCCGGTTGACCCGGGCCATCGCCATAATGGACCCCGGCATGTTCTTGTCGCAGCCGGGGATCGAGATGTTGGCGTCGTACCACTGGGCGCCCATGACCGTCTCGATCGAGTCGGCGATGAGGTCGCGGCTCTGGAGGGAGTACCGCATCCCGGAGGTTCCCATCGCCATTCCGTCCGATACGCCGATGGTGTTGAACCGCATGCCGAGCATGCCGGACTGCTCGACCCCCTCCTTGACCCTGGCGGCCAGCTGATCGAGGTGCATGTTGCACGAGTTGCCCTCGTACCACATGGAGGCAATCCCGATTTGGGCCTTGTCCATGTCCTCGGGTGTGAGCCCGGTGGCATACAGCATCGCCTGAGATGCTCCCTGCACCGCGCTCTGGGTGATTCGACTGCTGGTCCTGTTGATTGGTTCTGCCATGGGTCGATCATAGGTAGTCGGGCTACCGGCAGGCTCTTGAAGCGTCGCGTACCCTGCGGGCGTGACGGCTCGGCATTTTCCCAAGATCCGTTCGGGGCAGGCACCTCCGCAGTGGTTGCTGGACCACACGGAGCGCAACATGCACGCCCTGGGCCCCCGCCCGGAGACGCTGGCGGAGTGGGCTGCGGCCGGCCTGGAGCAGCCCGAACTGGTTGCGATGAGGCGCTTCCGGCTGGATCGGCTGCGCGCCGAACTCGCGCGCCACGACTGCGACGGCGCCCTCCTCTACGACCCGCTCAACATCCGTTACGCCACCGACACCACCAACATGTCGGTGTGGACGATGCACAACGCCGTTCGTTACGTGTTCGTTGCGACGGCCGGGCCGGTTGTGCTGTTCGAGTACTCCGACGGCGAGTTCCTGTCGGCCCACTCGGAGGTGATCGACGAGATCCGGCCCGCCACCTCGCTGCTGCCGTTCTATGTCGGCGATCGGATCGGGGAGATCGCCGGCCGCTGGGCGGATGAGATCGTCGAGCTGATCGACGAGTCTTCGCGCTCCGGCAGCCGGCGCCTCGCCATCGACATGCTGAGCCTCGACGCGATTCGGGCGCTGGAAGCCCGCGGCGTCGAGCTGGTCAGCGGCCAGCAGCTGCTGGAGAACGCTCGGCTGGTCAAGGGCACTGACGAGATCAAGGCCATGAAGTGCGCCGCCGACTCCTGTCAGCGTGATATCGATGAAATGCGGGCGATATTCGAGCCGGGCGTCACCGAGGTCGAGCTCTGGGCCAAGCTGCAACAGGCGAACTTCCTTCGCTTCGGCGAATGGATCGAGACGAGGCTGTTGGCGTCCGGCGAGCGCACCAATCCCTGGTATCAGGAGGCGAGTCGCAAGGCGGTGGCCGCGGGGGAGATCATGGCCTTCGACACCGATCTGATCGGGGCCTACGGCATGTGCATCGACATCAGCCGGTCATGGTTGTGCGGCGGAGGGCGTCCCAATGCCAATCAGGCCGACGTGTATGCCCGAGCCCTCGAGTCGATCGAGGCCAACATCCCGCTGTTCGTCGCCGGCGCCTCGTACCGCGACATCACTGAGCGATGCACCTACCCGTCTCCAGCGGACTTCAACGGCTACACGGTCCTGGCTCACGGCGTCGGCCTGTGCGATGAGTACCCCTCGATCTACATGCGGGAGAAGTGGGATCTCACCGGCTTCGACGGTGTTGTTGAAGTGGGCAACGTGTTCGCCGTCGAAGCCTTCGTCGGGCGCCGCGACGGCGGCGAAGGCGTCAAGCTCGAACAGCAGATCATCGTGACGGAGTCGGGGCCCGAGGTGATCGACGACTACCCGATGGACCTGGTCTGACAGCCTGCCGAGGCCTCTACACTTGCCCGCATGAATCTATCTATCGAGTACTGCGCGGCTTGAGGTTATACCGACCGTGCAGTTGGCATGGTCTCAGGCCTGCTCGGCGAGTTCGAGCACAAGATCGAAGGCGTCACACTCATACCGAGCCGGGGTGGGGTATTCGAAGTGATGGCCGACGACAAACTCCTCTACAGCAAGAAGGAAACCGGCGAGCACGCCGAATACGAAGATGCCGCCGGGCCGCTTCGTGAGCTGATTGGCTGACCGAACCTGTCACCCGGCGCGATTAGGCTCGCCGCCGTGAAGAACGGAACCAACGCCGCCATCCTCGTGACCGATCTGCTTGCTGCGGACGGTCCGGCTGCGGCGATCGCCGAGGACTTCATCGCGTCCCGATGCTCGTCGTGTACCCGCCGCGATGGTGACGACATGCGGTTTGGGCTGACCGGCTACCTCTGTACCCGCTGCGGCGCAATGGCGGGCGACGGGGCGGGCTAGGCCTGTTTCCCATCCAGGGCCGCCGCGATGTCGGTCATCTTCTGGACGAGGCGGCTCGGGTTGTGGGGGATAGGGCCGAAGCCGTGATGTTGGTAGAAGCCGGCAGCTTGCAGGCTGAAGGCGTCGACCACGACGACTCGAGCGGCTGTGACGGCGGACGCCGCGTGGGCTCTCGTGAGGGCATCCCACAGCAACTCGCCCCCGAGTCCCTTGCCCTGGAGCCCGGCGTCGAGCGCCAGGCGTGCCAGCATCACCGCGGGAACCGCAGTTGGCGATCCAAGGCTAGGCCTTCGCGGCAAATCTGCTCGATCAACGAGATGAGCGGCCAGGGTGAAGTAGGCAAGGACACCACCGTCGGCGGTGTGCCAGACGAATGTCTGCGCGATGCGCCTCGACTGGGCCGCGGCGGCATAATCGGTGAGCCATCGGTCGAGCGTCTCGCTGCCGCAGTGGAAGCCGTCTAGTTGGTGTGCTGGAGTCAGCTTCTCTGATAGGAACCGGGACACCTGTCAGCGCTTTTCCACTTGCCGCTCCATCGCAGCGCGGCGTTCCAGCGCGGGACTCGGCTCGGCGGGCGTGTCAAGCGCAGCCCACAAACGATCGAAGAAGTCGGACGGCACGGTGGTCGTCGTTGCCAATGCGATTACCTCGTCGGCCCTGTCGGCGGCGGCGTCGAGCACGAAGGCGCTGACCGAGCGATTTGTGAGCTCCGCCGCGTATCGGATGCGCCGTTCGCGGTCGGGGTCGGTGCGCAGTTCTATGCGAGATGTTCGGGGAGCCGTCATTTGTACGGTGATTGTACGGGATGTCTTCGAGGATTGGAAATCCCCCGCGGTCGGCAGGACCACGGACGGGTGGGTGGCCGACTGGGCCGGGGTTCGCTGGCGGTGCGAGCCGGGTCGAGGAATCCACTATGGGGAGGGTGGCAGACCACTAGACCTTGTCGAAAGGACTCGGCTGATCGGTCGCGGCAACCACGGTGCCACAGAATTGGCACGCCGTGAGACCGGCTCCCACTTTGGCGCCGCAGCTGCCGCAGGTGGTGGGCTGGGGTGTCATCTTGCCGTCCGGGGTACCGTCCGCTTCATCGAGCACTCGAATGCGCTCATGGAGCTGCTCTTCGGTGAGGCCCTGCTCCTCGAGCAGCGACCACATGGCGGCCACGATCAGGGTGAGGCGGTCGACACGATCCTCAACGCCGAGGAAGTCATCACTGCTCGGACCGCTCCGGGAGCCCGCCTGAGCTGCCAGGCGCGCCGACTGGCGTCCGTGTTCACCAAGTACGTACCCGACCATGAATGGAAGACTCATGGGCAGAGAATCGGCGGTGGTCGGGGGCGCCTTGAGGCGTGCCTTCCTACCCGGTGAGCCACCAGTGTCCAGCGCCCGTGACATCAATCGTCTCGCCGCCGACATAGGTCGCCAGCACCTCGGAGGCTCGGAGCTCGTCAGGCGTCGCTGCCAGCGGGTCACGATCCACAACTACGAGATCGGCGGGGCTCCCGACGGCCAGCGGCGCCGGTTCGCCCAGCGCCTGGGCCGCCGCCGTTGTGTACATCTCGAGAGCCGCGGCTGCGCTGAGGCTCTCTTCTGGGACGATTCCCGCCCGGTCGCGGGCAAGCGCCATGGCCTCCCAGGGGTCGGGCGCCTCGACGGGCGAATCCGAGCCGCCGACGAGAATCGCGCCGACGCGTCGGAGGGTGGAGAAGGCGTACGTGCGGCGCAGCCGGTCCGGCCCGACGCGTCCCTCGATCCAGTCGGTCTCAGAGCCGAGGAACGCCGGCTGCACCGAGGCCACGATGCCGAGGCGGCCGATCCGGTCGATGTCCTCCTGCGCCAGGACTGAGGCGTGTTCGAGCCGAAGCCGATGCGGTTCGGTGCCTTCGTTGACCAGGTGCTCGAAGACGTCGAGCACGCGGGCGGCGGCGGCGTCGCCGATGGCGTGAATCGCCACGGCTCGGCCCGCGGCCACGGAAGCGTGTGCCATGGCGATATCGAGATCGTTGAGCCGCATCGTCCCTGTGTTGCCGGGTTTGTCGGCAAACGGCTCGAACATCGCCGCGGTGAACGCCCCGAAGCTGCCGTCACCAAACCGCTTGACACCCGCCCAGTCCATTCGGTCTCCGGCGTTGTCGAGCTTGGCGGCGGCCGCCTCGAGCGTCTCGAGAGTGTCGGCCGTCACGAAGGCGTGAACACGGATTGGAATGTCAGCTGCCGCCGCCGTGATGATGTCGACCTCGTCACCGAGATGGGCCCAGGCGCCGGCACCGCTGCGAACCATCGCCCCGATCGAGGTGATGCCCAGCTGGGCCAGCCCCTGCAGGCTCTTGGCAACCTCATCGGGCCGGACGGTGCCGTCGTTACCGCACGCCGCCCCGACGAGGTCGATGGCGGTTTCGCGCAGCACGCCCGTCGGGCGCCCTGCTTCGTCCCGGTCGATGATCCCGCCGGCGGGGTCAGGGGTATCGGGCCCGATGCCGGCCGATTCGAGGGCGGCGCTGTTCACGATGGCGAGATGGCCGTCGTAGCGGTTCACGATGACGGGCCGGTCGGCTACTGCGGCGTCGAGTTCCGCGGCCGTAGGCAGCCGGTTCTCCTCGAGAGTCGCCTCGTTGAGGTTCCCCGCCGTGATCAACCCCGGCCGCTCTGCCGCGGCGGCAATGATCTGCTGCAGCTCGGCCATGGTGGCCACGGCATGTAGTGACACGCCGGAGAGCATTGAGCTGTACGCCACGGGATGGAGGTGTGAGTCGCGTATCCCCGGAAGGATGAAGCACTCGGGGTAGGCGTGGACGTCACACTCGATCCCCGCCGGGACCTGATCCAGCAGCTCGGCCTCGGTGCCGACCGCGACGATGTTCCCGCCGCGCACAAGGAGGGCGTCTCCGATTGCCCCGTCGGGTAGCACCACCGCCCGGCCACAAATGAGTTGAAAATCGGTCATTCCGCGAGCGTAGCTAACCTGCGCGACTCGATGGCTCCCTTTATTGCAGCACTCGTGAGCGCGGTCTTGATGTGGGCGGCGTTTCCGCCCCTCGACATCGGAGTTGTGGCCTTTGTGGCCCCGGCTCCGCTGCTGTGGGGCCTGCGGCGCGCGGAATCCGCCACGGCGGCTCTGGGCGTGGGATTCGTGTTCGGCCTGGTCTTCTTCGGCATTCTTCTGTCTTTCATTTTCGTGCTGGGCGCGGTGGCGTGGATCCCGCTGACGGTGTGGCTGGCGGCGACCTCGGCGGCCTACGGGTTGCTTGTCTGGACTTTCCGCCTGTGGCCGCCGGGACGTTGGTTTCTAGTCAGCGTCGGCGGCTGGGTCATGATCGAATGGGTGCGGGCAACCTTTCCCTTCGGGGGCTTTCCCTGGGGCTCTGTCGGAGCCGCGGCCGGCGGGGTTCCCGGCGTTATCGGGTCGGTGCAGTGGGTCGGGCCGAGCGGTTGGACGGTCCTTGCCGTCGCCATTTCGGCCGGAATCGTCCTCGTCCTCGAGGAGCAGGCGACCTGGCGGCTCCTGATCGACCCGGCGGTGATCGTTGTGATACTGACAACGGCCGGCGTGCTGTTCGCCCCCTCCGCCGACGGGGACCCGCTTCGCGTAGCGATCGTCCAGGGCGGCTCACCGTGCCCCCGGGTCCACTGCCAGAACGAGAACCGGCTGATCTTCGAGTCGCATCTCGCCCTGACGCAGAAGATCCCCGACGGCAGCGTCGATCTGCTCGTCTGGGGGGAGAACTCGCTTGGTACACCCTTCGAGCCGAACGGGAATCCTGATGTTGACGCCGTGCTTTCTGCTGAGGCGGCCCGCCTCACCGCGTATTTCGTCGTCAGCGGGACCCGATCGGGAGGTCCGGAGCACTTCTACAACGTGAACACCGTCTACGCCCCGAACGGGAGCCGGCTGGGGGAGTATCAGAAACGCCACCCGGTGCCGTTCGGTGAGTATGTGCCGCTGCGCGGGACGCTCGACTTCATCTCGCAGCTCGACGCCGTGCCCCGTGACATGATCCGCGGCGACGGCCCCGTCATATTCGAGACTCCCCGGGGTGCGCTCGGCACTGTGATTTCCTTCGAAGGGGCGTTCTCGCGGATCATACGATCGGAGGCTCAGATCGGCTCCCAGCTGCTCGTGGTCGCCACCAACGAGGCCTCGTTCGGCAACGGCGCCGCGTCAGATCAGCTGATCGGTCTGGCCCGGGTCAATGCAGCCGCCGTCGGTCAGGACCTCGTCCATGCGGCCATCACCGGCAGGTCAACCTTCATCTCAGCATCCGGCCAGGTCGGGGACGCCACAGAACTGTTCGAAGAGCTGGTCCTGGAAGGGGAGGTTCGATTCCGCACCGCGGGACCAACTCTCTACACCCGCTTCGGGGACTGGCTGGCAATCGTGGCCATGGCGGGCGCGCTCGCCGCCGCGCTCGTGCCGGGGGAGGGCCGGCCGGAAAGGCGCCTGGCGGCTCAACGCTCGTAGTCGGTGAGCGCCCTGTCGATGATGTCGATGCCCAGGTCGAGCTCCTCCGTCGACACGTTCAGCGGCGGGATGAACCGGATGATGTTGAAGTCCGGCCCGCATCCCAGAATGAACATGCCGTTGTCCTTGGCATATGAAGAAACCGCCGCGAAAGCTTCCGGCGCGGGAGTGCGACCCTCGCCGACCAGTTCCACACCGATCATCAATCCGAGGCCGCGCACGTCGCCGATGGTGGGATGAGCGTCCTTCAGCTCAAAGAACCTGTCGAAGGCATGCTCGGACAGCTTGGGGACGTGCGGCACCACATCGTGCAGCGACTCGACCGTGGCGGCGGCAGCTGCACAACAGATCGGGTTGCCACCAAACGTCGAGCCGTGTGACCCGGGCGGCCACTGCTCGAGTAGCTCCGTGCTGGCACCGACCGCCGACAGGGGCAGTCCGTTGGCGATCGCCTTGCCCATCACGAGCACGTCGGGCCGAATGTTGTAGATGAGTGAGGTGAACCAATCGCCGGTCCGGCCGAACCCGGTCTGCACCTCGTCGATGATTAGCAGGATCCCGTGCTCGTCGCAGATCGCCCGGAGAGCCTCCATGAACTCCTGGCCTGCCGGGTAGTACCCGCCCTCTCCCTGGAGGGGTTCGACGAGGAACGCGGCAATCTCGCCCGGGGTGATCTCATGTTTGAGCATCAGTTCGAGTTCGCTGAGAGCCCGGGCAGTGGCGTCCTCCTGGGTCAGTCCCCAGCGGTAGGGATGGGGGAACGGGGTCACAAACACCGAGCCGACGAGAGGGTGGTAGCCCTGGCGGTACTTCGCCTTCGATGTCGTGTAGCTGACGGCGCCCATGGTGCGTCCGTGGAAGCCTCCCCGGAACGCGACGATCGCTTGGCGACCGGTGACCTTGCGAGCGAGCTTCACGGAGCCTTCGACCGCCTCCGCTCCGGAGTTCCCGAAGAAGAACATGTCGATGGACGGCGGAGTGATCTCCTTGAGCCGCTCGGCGGCACGAACCAGCGGGTCGTAGCGGAAAACGCCGCCAACGTGCCAGTAGCGGTCGAGTTGCTCTTGAATCGCCGCCTTCACGTGCGGCGGCTGGTGCCCGAGCCCGGATACCGCGATTCCGGTGGAGAAGTCGAGATACCTCTTGCCGTCGGCCGCCGTCAGCCACGAACCTTCGCCGGAGACGATCTCGATCTCAGAATCCCATGTGATCACGGGAGCGATGATGTTCTTGTAGCGGGTAACGATGTTTTCGCCCATTGACTTCTCCTTCTACTGCGCGCGGTGCATGGCCTGTGGTTCGGCCAGACCTAGGGAGCCGCGAACAGGCTGCGGCGAACGATCAACGGCGTCATAACCATCGAGCCATTGTAAAGCCGTCTCGAGCCCGTCGAGCAAAACGGCGCCAG
>CAMYIJ010000085.1 GCA_947258375.1 uncultured Acidimicrobiaceae bacterium | reverse complement strand
CCCTCGCTACCGGGACCTTTGATATGCCAGGAGTAGACGCCGACTCGTTTATCACGGCCCTCGACGCCCGGGCCGACGCAATCATTGACCCCGACGATCCCAACCGGCCCCGTCTCGAGCAACGCCGCGTCGACGCCCTCGTTTCGTTGGCGTTGGACGCAAGTGTCCCTGTTCCTGAGGGGACTGAAGCGCCGGCGCCGCGGCGGTTGAAGGCTCACATCTTCATAGACGCCGACCAATGCGCTCGTACCGGTGGTGAGGCTGGGGCTATCACCCGTTCGGGATTCACGGTGGGGCCCAACACCCTCAACGAGATCCTCTGTTCGGGGGAGACCGAAACCACCCTTGTCGATATAGACGGATTGAAGGCAGTGCCGACTGATGGGGACCGCATACCGAACCGCTTAAGGGACTATGTCTTCTTCAGAGACGGGGCCTGTACTGCTGATGGGTGTAGCAGCCGTTACCGGCTCGAACCGCACCACATCACACCCCGTTCCCGGGGCGGCACCCATGAACCAGACGGGTTGACCCTGTTGTGTTGGTTCCACCACCACATCGTCGTCCACCAACAAGGATTCACCATCGACCCCCACTCTCCACCGAAACGGAGACGATTCCTCGCACCCGGTGTCACCCGAGCCCCACCACCGGAATAGAGGCACATTGCCTCAACTCGCTCGACGACCGCCGAGGCCACGTCATCGAACCGGGCCGAACCGACTCCAACCCCAACCAACCGACGAACGAACCGCTTGACGGGCAACCACCGACGCCGGAGCCTTCGCGCGCGCCCTCAACAAGTCGATCGGCCCTACAAAGCGATGCGGCAAGCCGCGGCCCCGGGCGAAAGCGGGCCTTGGTGGTCTGTCGGATGACTGGCGGGCGCGAATCTGCGCGACATCAGCGCCATCTGGCAAGGACGCACAACGAAGGCGCATCAGTAGATGCGTCAGGACGGAGTCCGGGGTGCTGCGGGCCGACGCCTCGATTGCTCGTCGGTCCACTAGCCTCGCCGCCAAGCCGACGAGCAAGGGACAGTGCACCATGGCCGCCTACGTGATCTACAACGCCGATGTCACGGATCCGGAGCAGTACGAGCTCTACAAAGCGCAGGCCGCGCCGATGGTCGCGGCGCACGGCGGCACCTACATCGTCCGCGGTGGCGAGATCGACGTGCTCGAGGGCGGAACCCCGCTGGGACGTACGGTGGTCGTGGAGTTTCCCACCATGGAGGCGGCGCGCGGCTGGTACGACAGCGCAGGGTACCGGGCGGCTCGCGAGCTGCGCGAGAACGCTGCCACCGCAGCGGCCTACATCGTCGATGGCGTCGGCTGAAACCGGGCTAGGAATCGCGGAGCGAGAGGGCGATCCCGTCGAGTATGTCGCTCTCTGAGACCGTCAGCTGGGTACGGCCCGAAGCGGCCAGCGCCAGCTCCGCAATGACGGCGCCGCCGAGGATCACAGGGGCCCGACCCGGGTCCATCGAAGGGATCGCGGCTATCTGATCGACGGTCATAGCCGCCAATTGCCGCACCAACGCGTGCAGTTCCTCGCCGGTGAGAACCGTGCCATCGACCTCCGCGCGGTCGTATTCCGCCAGACCCAAATGCGTCGCGGCCAGAGTCGTGTACGTGCCCGCCACTCCAATCACCCGACCGATCGGCGGCACCTCCAGCTCGCTCTGAAACAGATCTGCAACGTGGCGCTGCGCCGCCGCCACCGCGGCGGGGGGCGGGGGGCTCGCCGAAAGGTACCGCTCGGTGAGGCGCACCGACCCGATGTCGACGCTGGCCAAGTAGGTCGGCTCGCCGGTGCCGGACACGAACTCGGTGCTGCCGCCACCGATGTCGATCACCAGAGTCGAGTTTGTGTCATCCCGGGCCGGATCGACGATGGCGCGGGTCGCTCCGACGAACGAGAGGCGGGCCTCCGTGGACCCGTCAACAACCTCAGGGCGAACGCCGAGTAGCACCGCCGCCGTGTCCAGGAACTCACCGGCGTTGGCAGCGTCGCGCGCCGCCGACGTCGCCACCGCCCGTCGCGGTCGGACCGCCAGATCATCCATGATGGCTCCGTAATGGCGCAGCACACCGAGGGTCCGCTCGACGGCGTCCGGATGGAGGACGCCCGCGCGGTCGACTTGCTGGCCGAGCCGCGTAATCACGACGCGCCGCGCCACCTCCTCGAGCCCGCCCACGACGCTGTCGGCCACCAGGAGGCGCACCGTGTTCGTGCCGATATCTACGGCCCCGACTCTCAATCGGGCCGTCCCGAGCGTTTTGGCTCGCGCCACAGCGGGTTGCGAGCGACAGTGCCCTCCACCGCAGCGACACAGGCGATCGAGCAGTCGAGCGGTTCGATTTCAGCGGCCGTCCATTCACCGACGAGGTTGTTGTTGCCGGCGGCGAAATCCGCGTAGTGGGCGTGCAGACATTTCACCCCGGCCGCCGCTCCGGCCACTCCTCCCGAAGGGCGCGGCCGATCGAGCGACTCATCGACCTGGGCATCTCGCTGCGCCGCGTATCGTTCCATGGTCGCCTCGTGACGCCGGACCAGGTCGGGATCGGATTCCAGTCGCTGCTCGGCCGCCTTGACCCCACCCGCCGATTCGAGGCGGCCGATCCGACGCGAGGCCAGTGGACACGTCAGCCAATACGTGGTCGGAAACGGCGTGCCGTCGTCGAGGTGCGGCGGCACGATGATCACCACGGGGATTTCGAGGTGGCACCGTGCCGCAACATCGATTCGGCTGCGCGGCTCGCGTTCTATCTGGGCTGCGACTGCGGCGCGGTCATCCATCGGGCTCGAGATCGCGGCCCGTGAGAAAGTCCCAGATCTTCTCCATGAATCCGCGATCGTCGAACGATGCCGCAGGATCGGACTGCTCGGGAAGTTCGCTCCCCGGCGGGGACTGAATGGTCACGCCGATCTCACCGGGTTCGACCATCCCGAGCTGTTCGCGGGCCAGTTCCTCGACACCGGCATCGGTCTTCAGATCGTCGATCTCCTGCTCCATCAGCTCTATCTCCTGCTGGAGCGAGGTCAGCCTGTCCTGGCTGTTCTCCACCTGCCGGTTCTGCGCCAGGATCTGACGGAATGGAAAGATCCCGACCAGGGTCACGGCGAGCGCCGCGATCAGCAAGACCGCGATCAGCGGACCATGACCCGGTCCGTCCTTCTTGTCGCTACGGCGCGCCATCGGCACCCTTCCTGAACGTTGCCCATCCGGCGAAGCGAGCGTCGGACCCCAGGTCCTCTTCGATTCGGAGAAGCTGGTTGTACTTGGCGGTGCGCTCCCCACGGGCCGGGGCGCCGGACTTGATCTGGCCGGCGTTGGTGGCGACGGCAAGATGGGCGATGAAGGCATCTTCAGTCTCGCCCGAGCGGTGCGACACCATCTGCCCGTACCGGTTCCGCTCCGCGAGCTGCATCGTGTGCAGGGTCTCGGACAGCGAACCGATCTGATTGACCTTGATGAGGATCGAGTTGGCGACGCCCTCGGAGATTCCCCGGGCGAGGATCTCCTCATTGGTGACGAAGAGGTCATCCCCAACGAGCTGGATCTGGGATCCCAATCGATCCGTAAGCGTCTTCCAGCCCGTCCAGTCGGCCTCGTCGAGGCCATCCTCGATCGACACCAACGGGAAGTCATCGGCCAGCCCGGCCAGGTAGTCCACCATCTCGTCGGATGTGAGCTGGCGTCCGTCGAGCTCGTAGCGACCCGCTCGATGCAGTTCGCTGGCGGCGACGTCGAGCGCAAAAGCCACTTCCCCACCTAGTTGGTAGCCGGCGGCCTCGACCGCATCCGTCAGCAATTCGAGGGCGCCGCGATCGGCCGCCAGATTCGGAGCGAAGCCGCCCTCGTCGCCAACGTTGGTGGTCAGGCCGCGGCCGGCGAGGACCTTCTTGAGAGCCTGGTACACCTCAACGCCGGCCCGAAGCGCCTCGGCGAACGAGGCCAGCCCACCGGGTACGACCATAAACTCCTGGATATCGACCGAGTTCGCCGCATGAGCACCGCCGTTGAGCACGTTGAGACACGGCACGGGAAGCGTGCGGGCAGCAGTGCCGCCCAGATACCGGTAGAGCGGCATCCCGAGGCCGGAGGCCGCCGCTCGCGCCGCGGCCATCGACACGGCAAGGATCGCGTTGGCGCCCAGATTGGCCTTGTTCGGGGTGCCGTCGAGATCGATCATCACCTGGTCGATCTTCTCCTGGCGCGTGGCATCGAGGCCGACCACAGCCGGGGCGATCGTCTCGTTGATGTTGTCGACGGCCCGCGCCACTCCCTTGCCGCCGAAGCGGCCGCCGCCGTCACGAAGCTCGCTTGCTTCGAGAGCCCCCGTCGATGCTCCGGAGGGCACGATGGCACGGCCGAAGCCCCCACCAGCGAGGTGGACTTCGGCCTCAACCGTCGGGTTTCCCCTGGAGTCGAGGACTTCGCGGGCCCAAACCTTGGTAATCGAGGTCATGCTGGGCCCTTTCTGTAGGTCAAATGTATCACGAAGCCGCCGATCTGCCGGGGAACCCCGACCTACCTGCGGCCACCACTTCATACGGCCTATCAGGCTAGTTGAGCCGAAGCGGGATGCCTCAGACCGTCGGTTTCTCGTCAACCGTCCGGGCGGTGCGCTTGATGAAGTAGTAGATCCGGTTGAGGTTTGCGATGACATCCATCTCGAACCGATAGGCCTCGACACGGTAGGGAGCATCGACAACCAGCCTTTCCGCCTGGTGGACTGATGCCGCGGCAACCTGCGAGCTGATGTCTTGCTTCATGTCGGCAACTGCCTTGGCAACCTGCCAATCGTCGGCGGTCAGCGCTTCCATCGCTCCGTCGAAAGCCTCGACGACGGAGGCATGGAGGTCGCGGATTACCGCTCGGGTCGCGCTGCTCGGCGAGAGGTTCTGGTCGATCCGCTGGAATCCGAGCAACACGATGTTGGTCTCGACGATGTCGCCGATTGCCTCGATATTGTTGGTCGCCTCCATCAACGCCACAAGCTCTTTCGTGTCCCGATCCGAGAGCGGCGCCTGACTGACCTGCCCGAGGAAACGGACGATCTGGCCGTGCAGCGAGTCGACTTCATCGTCGAGCGCCCGGACCTCCATGAGCGCGGTGCCGGGCCCGTTCAGCGTCGGTTCGAGCACCTCGACCAGCATGCGCCGCACCCGCCCGGCCATCCGCAGTAGCTCGAGACGAGCCCGGCTGAGTGCCAGCACAGGCGTCTTCAGGAGCTCGGTGTCGATGTACTTGGCTCTGATCAGCTTCTCATCGAGCTCGGGACGATCCGGCAGCATCCGCGTCACGACCCGGGCCAGGTAGTTGGTGAACCCGATGAAGATCAAAGTGTTCGCCACGTTGAAGATGGTGTGCGCGTTGGCAACCTCTCGCTCGATGCCACCTCCGACGGATTGGACGGTATTGGCGAGGAAGTCGATGAAAGGCAGCCATATCAGCACACCGATCGTGTTGAAAAGGGTGTGCACCAGGGCTGCCCGTTGCGCGTTGCGCGGCTTGCCGATGGCAGCCAGCGCCGCGGTGACCGACGTCCCGACATTGGCGCCGAGCACCAGCGCGATCGCCGCCTCCAGCGACGTGAGGCCGGCTCCGGCGAGAACGATCACGAGCCCGGTGGTCGCCGATGACGACTGGATGACCGCAGTGAACACCGCCCCCACGAGCACCCCTGCAATCGGGTTCTCGAGTCCGTTCATCGCGTCGACGAATGGCTGATAATCCCGCAGCGGTTCCATCGCGTCGGCCATGACGGCCATCCCAAAGAACACCAATCCCAAGCCGAGGATTGCCTTCCCCCAGGCGCGCCGGACCTCGTGCCTGCCAAAGAACATGAGCGCGAAACCCACAGCGACGGGAGCCAGCGCGTACTTCGTCACCTTGAAAGCGATCACCTGGGCCGTCACGGTCGTGCCGACGTTGGCACCCAGGATCACCCCGACGGCCTGCGCCAGAGTCATCAGACCCGACGTGGTGAACCCTACGACCAGGACCGTCGTCACCGAAGATGACTGGATGATCGCTGTTATGCCGGCACCGGTGGCGGCGCCCGCAATCCGGTTGGACGTGAGCCGGGAGAGAACTCCGCGGAGGCGGTCGCCGGCAACGACCTTGAGGGCCTCGGTCATGCGGTCCATTCCGTGCAGGAACAGGGCGAGACCGCCAAACAGCGTGATCAGCAGAATGAACCAATCGATGTCGGTGGTGACCGAGATCGGCTCCGTCGCCGCCATCACTACGTCGAGTCCGGTAATCACGTACTGCAAGGTACCGCGTGACCGGCCAACTCAGTGGTCAAATTGGCTAGGCATCGCCGATTCCGGCGGCTTTCGCCTGATCCCAGAGCGAGTCGAGCTGGTCGAGCGACATGGCGGACATGTCATCGTCACCAACTCGATCCTCGATCCAGCGAAAACGTTCCTCGAAGCGCGCGGTGGCGGCGCGAAGCGCCAGTTCCGGGTCGACGTTCAGATGGCGGGCCACGTTGACGGCGGCGAACAGCACATCGCCCAGCTCGGCGGCAGTGCGCGCTTGGTCGCCTACGGCTTCGACGAGTTCGGTGACCTCCTCCCTCAGCTTCGCAATCACTGGTCCGGGCTCCGGCCAATCGAACCCGAGGGAGGCCGCCCGCCGCTGGATTTTCTCGGCCCGGGCCAGCCCGGGCAGCGCTGCAGGCACGTCATCCATGGCCGAGTCGCGCCGCTTCTCGACGGTCTTGAGCCGCTCCCAGTTGGCCTCGACGGCGGAAGCGTCATCGAGCTCGAGATCTCCGAAGACATGCGGATGGCGCGCCACGAGCTTGCGCCGAATGCCTTCGGCGATCTCCTCCACATCGAAAGCGCCGGTCTCGCGCGCCATGGTGGCGTGGAAGACAACCTGCAAGAGCAGGTCGCCGAGTTCTTCTTCGACGGCGGCGTATGCACCGAAGTCCGGCTCACCCCGCGGCGCGTCCTCGGGGAGCTCGAGAACGGCGTCGACCGTCTCGTAGGTCTCCTCCAGAAGGTGCTTGAGCAGACTGTGATGGGTCTGCTTGCGATCCCAAGGGCACTCTCTGCGCAGCACCCGATTGATCTGAACAAGCCCAACCCATCCCACCTGTTGAGCCCCGAGAAATGCGCTGGTCCGGGGGCCGGTTGCGGTGCGTGGCAGTTTCTCGAGGGTCATCTCGATGATCGACTCGGAGGGCGACCCCAGGTCGGTCAACACCGTGATCGGGGTGTCGTGGGCCAGCACGCGGCCCAGCTCGGCTGCCAGCTCGGCCGCCGTGCCGGCCGTGTCCAACTGGGTGAGCAGAGTCGGCAGGTGCAGCGGCAGCGGGTCGGGAAGGGCGCGGGCATCGAGCACCTGGAGGCCGTCCGCGATCGGATCCACGCCGACACGCTCCATCGCCAGGTCGAGGAAGCTCTCTCCCGGGTGAATCTCCACGGTGCGGGAGGCCGCGGCCGCCATCTCACGAATCAGCGGCACAGTTCGCTCGCCCACCAGCGCGCTGCCCGGCACGGCGTAGACGACGGCACCGGGGAGATCGCATACTCGCCGCGCGATCGCCTCGTAGAGGGTGTCGAAGTCGGCCGCTTCCTCGTAGATGTCGTCGCAACCAACGACGGATCGTATGGCAGTGAGTTCGGTCGCAGCCGGGTGGTCGAGGGTGCGGTCAACAACCGTCGCGGCTTCATCGCGCAGGGCCGCCAGCGCCGCGGGGAGAACTCGTTCCAGTCCGGCCGGGCCGAGGCCCACGATCTTGATCATCACTGCCCCGGTGGGATGATGCCGATACCCGCTTCTGACCAGCGCCCCACGGCGGCGGCAACCGAGATCTCCGAATCCCGCACCGCTTGATTGAACCACGGCGTGAAGAAGCTGCTGAGAACCGACCCGGGGAGGTAGAAGACCGGATCGGCCGCCAACTCTTCGGCAGTCGGGGCGTCGACACGCTGCTCAACGAGCATCACGTGGAACCCGAACTCGCTCTGCACCGGTCCGACCACCTCGTTCAGCGGCGCCGACACGGCAGCCTGGGCAACCGGCGGAGTCAGTCCGCCGAAGGCGACCGGGCAGCCGCCTACAGGTTCACCCCCCGAAATCGTGTCGAGCGTCAGCTCCTCGGCGACGGCGGCAAAATCCTCGCCCGCACCCAGCCGCTCGATAGCCGCCTCCGCCTCCGCCGCTGTGGCCACCAGGATGTGCCGCATACAGCCCGCTGTCAGATCCTGGGGGGAATCGTTGACGATGCTCTCGAGAAAGCCATCGTCGGCCCGGATGAGTTGGTCCACAACCCCATCGCGAAGAATCGACAGCTCAGCCTGGGTCCGCCCGTAAGCGTCCGTCGTGTCAGCGTCCTCCGCCACCTCGGTGAACAGTCCCAGCCACCGCAGCGGGGGGTTCGCCAAACGATCGTCGATCTCCGCCTCGGTCACGGTGATTCCGAACTGCGACTCCGCCTCGTGGGCGATTGCCACACGGAAGATGCTTTCACTGAGGTCCGTGCGAAATCCCTCGGTATTGACACTGATGCTGCCGTCGTAGCTATCGCGAAGTGAAGCCATGAAGTCAGCCGTTATCGACTCGCCGTTGACGGTGGCGAGGGCCTGGGACTGGTCGCCGCAGGCCCCGGCAAGGAGCGCGCCGGCCAGGACGGCGCTGGCAAGACGGAGTTTCATGTGTCACTTTCCGAAGGGGGTGGCCACATTCTATGGAGAAACGAAAACAGTGATTCCATGAGCGGCGGCTCGGGCTGCGGGATGAACAGCACGTCGCCGCGCAGCACGGCGCCCGGCGACAGGCGCTGCAACCGGACTTCCTGGGACACCGACACCGACACCGGGCGGAGCCGGATCTCATCACGAACCGCAACCATTTCCTGCAGGCCGATGCGGATCGCCTCGTCACGGAGGCGGGCAACCCCGACGAGGGCGGCCGCCGGCTCCGGCAGCTCGCCGAACCGGTCACGCCATTCGGCCACCACGTCGTCGATGGCTTCAGCCGTCAATGCCTCAGCAAGGCGCCGGTATGCCTCGATTCGGTTCGATCCGGGCGGTACGTAATCGTCGGGAAGATGGGCGTCGATCGGCAGGTCAATCCGAATGTCGGGGGTCTCGACCTTGGGCGGCGGATCCCCTCGCAATTCGCCGACGGCGTCGGCAACCAGCTCTACGTACATGTCGAATCCGACGGCGGCAATGTGGCCGGCCTGGATCTCGGAGAGAATCGAGCCGGCCCCGCGGATCTCGAGATCGCGCATCGCCAGGTCGAACCCGGAGCCGAGGGTGCTGAACTCGCCGATTGCTTCGAGTCGCCGATAGGCGTCTTCGCTCAGGGATTGCTCCGGTGGGTGGAACAGGTAGGCATACGCTCGCTGGTTGGAGCGGCCGACGCGGCCCCGCAGCTGGTATAGCTGGGCAAGCCCGAGCCGGTCCGCCCGCTCGATCAGGAGCGTGTTCACCTGCGGCAGGTCGAGGCCGGACTCGATGATCGTCGTCGCCACCAGGACGTCGTACTCGCGGTTCCAGAAGTCGAACATGACCTGCTCGAGCTGGCTCTCGCTCATCTGGCCGTGGGCCACGGCATATCGGGCGTCGGGGACGAGGGTGCGCAGGCGCTGCACCGCATGGTCGATTGACTGCACCCGATTGTGCACGTAGAAGACCTGCCCTTCACGCAGCATCTCGCGCCGGATCGCCGCCGAGACCGTACGCTCGTCGAAGGGCCCCACGTAGGTCAGGATCGGATGGCGATCCTCCGGCGGAGTTCGGATGTGGCTCACGTCGCGGATACCGGTGAGCGCCATTTCGAGCGTCCGCGGAATGGGAGTGGCCGTCAGGGTGAGCACGTCGACCGACGCACGCAAGCGGCGCAGTGTGTCTTTGGCCGCAACACCGAACCGCTGCTCCTCATCGACGATCACCAGCCCGAGGCGGGCGAATGCGACATCGTCCGACAGCAGCCGATGCGTGCCGATCACCACGTCGACGTCGCCGCTGCGCAGCCCCGCAACGACCTCCTTCTGCTCCTTGGCGGTGAGGAAGCGACTCAGCATCTCCACGCGCACCGGGTAGGGCTCGAATCGGTCGGTGAAGGTGGATTGGTGCTGTTGGGCCAGCAACGTCGTCGGCACCAGGACGACCACCTGATGCCCGCTCTGCACGGCCTTGAACGCCGCCCGGATCGCCACCTCCGTCTTCCCGAAGCCGACATCGCCGAAGATCAGCCGGTCCATCGGGCCGTCTGCCTCCATGTCGGCCTTCACATCGGTGATCGCCGTCAGCTGATCCGGGGTCTCCTCATACGGGAAGGCCCCCTCGAACTCCGCCTGCCAAGGCGTGTCATCGTCGAAAACGATTCCTCTGGCGGCGGCCCGTTCGCGATACAGCGCGACGACCTGTTCGGCGACGATCGCCACCGCCTGGCGCACATTGCTGCGGGTGTTGGCCCAGTCGGTTCCTCCCATACGCGACAGCCGGGGAATCTCGCCTCCGGTGTAGCGACGGACCGCCGCCAGCTGGTCGGTTGGCACGTAGAGGCGGTCCTCGCCGTGATAGGCCACCAGCAGGTAGTCGCGCTCAACGCCGGCCATCTCCCTGTGGACCAGGCCCTCAAAACGGCCGATCCCGTGGGTGCGATGAACCACAAAGTCGCCGGGCTTGAGATCGCGATACTCCTCATCCGCCTCACGGCGCCGCCCCCTGCCGGCGCGGTGAGACCGGCGTCGCCCGGCGATCGCCTGCTCCCCCAGCACCGCCAGTCGCATCTCGGGGGCAATGAACCCGTGGTGTATCCCCGTCGGAACAATGGCAGTGGCGATCTCGTCGAGCGAGTCGATCACATCGAGGCCGAGTCCGGCTTCAGCCAGCACCCGGGCGACTCGAGATGCCGCGGCGGCACCATCCATGGCGACAACGGCGTCGATGCCGGTGGCCGCAAGCCGTTTGAGTCCCTGAGCCACCGATTCGGCGTTTCCCGGCGTCGCGTCGAGCCCGCGCATCTCGAATCCAGTGTCCTCGGGGCCGCGGGCCTGGGCAGGGGCGAACAGGGCGTTGTCGGGCGGATCCCACGCGAGGTAGAGGTCGGGGTGTTCGCCGGCGGCGGGGGCTCCGGTCCCCCAGGTCACCGACAGGGCGGCTGCCAGGTCGGCCTCCTCGGTGAGTAGATCGGCGGAGCGGGTTCCGGCCCGATCCGGGTCGAAGACGACAATCTGCGCGCCGGTGTCTTCGGCCTGATCGAACATGGATCGCGGCCCGGTGAGCCAGGGCAGCCACGACTCGATGCCGGCGAAGGTGACCCCGGCCGCGATCCGGTCCCAGGTCTCCGCGGCCCACAGTTCGGTGGCGGCCAGCTCGGAGGCACGGGCCGCCAATTCGTCGTCGATGCGCACCTCGCGGGCCGGGTAGATCTCGACCGCTTCGATGGTCTCAGCGGCTCGCTGGGTCGCCACGGAGAACGAGCGAATGTCGTCGATCTCGTCGCCCCAGAACTCAGCCCGAACCGGTTCGTAACCCTGGGCAGGGAAGATGTCGATGATGCCGCCGCGGACCGCAAACTCACCACGCGACTCGACCCGATCGGTGCGGTGGTATCCGGCACCGGCCAATTCCGCGACCACCCTCTCGAAGTCCTCCGTCTCACCGGCGCGTAGCCGAACGGGCGCCACCGGAGCGGGGCTGAGCCGCTGGGTCACCGCGCGCACCGATCCGATGACCACGGTATGGCTCCCGGTCCGGAGCTGGTGGCGAGCGACCGCTCGCTGGGCCATCGTGACCATGTTCGGCGAGACGTGCTCGAAGGGCAGCGTCTCCCAGGCCGGCAGGAGGACGGCATCTTCGGTGAAGAGCGCCAGATCGTCAACGAGGTCCTCGGCCTCACGTTCCCCGGGAACGACCGCCAAAATCGGGCCTTCGACGTGGGTCTGGATGCCTGCCAGGATGAAGGCTCGCATGGCTGCGGGCACGACAAAGCGCCCGGGCATGTCGGGAACATGGCCCGGCGTGAAACGCTCGAGAAGCCTGGATAGCGGAGCTGTCACGGCTGCGGCATCGTACAGGCTCAGGGGGAGCTATCGGTCAAGCCTTCCGTTCTTGCGGATGTCCGCGCAGGATACGGCGCGGATGTCCGCAAGAACGGAAGGCGGAAACCACCTACCGGACGCGCAGCACCGAGCCGAAGTGGCGGAAGTAGTCCCAGGCAGATATCAGCGTGAAAAAGACGGCCGCCAGCATCACCCATTCGTCGAGGAAGTAGGGACCCCATTCGGCGGCGGGTCGGATCATCGCCAACCCGATGGCGCTGAACTGGAACACGGTCTTGCCCTTCCCCCACACGCTGGGAGGCACCGCCGACTTCTCGAGCGCGGCGACCCCGCGCAGACCCATAACGGCGAGTTCACGACCGATGATGATGAACGCCGCCCACGACCAGGCCCGGCCGACCTCGATCAGAACGAGCAGACTCCCGGTGACCAGCACCTTGTCGGCCACCGAATCGAGGAACGCCCCGAGAACAGTCGTGATCTGCCAGCGCCGCGCCAGATAGCCGTCGGCGAAGTCGGTCAGCGCTGCGATCGTGAAGACGACGAATGCGATCCCGAAGGCACGGTCAATGTGGTCCGAGAGCAGCACAAGCGCCATAACGACAGGTGTGAGCAGAATCCGGGCGACTGCCAGCCAATTCGGGACGTTCATCGACGGTGATGGTATCGCTTCACGCCTGCGGAGTGTGGTTAGTGCCCTGTCCAGTTTCGTTGGCGAGGTTGAGGGCGAGGCAGGGGCCTTCCTGGCAAGGACGCAGGACGAAGGCCCATTTGTGTATGCGTCGAGGACGAGGGCCGAGGGGGGTTTGGGTGAGGCCTTGCCGACAAACACCTATCCGCGCCAGCCGATGGCCAAATGTCCCGAGCTAGCCAGGGGGGTTCATGGCCGCCGTCAACCCGGCGAACGTTGCTGGTCAGGGCACTAGCCAACCCAGGCTCTTGGATACCGCCTTCTGCCACGACCCATATAGACGTTCCCGGTCTTCCTCAGCCATCTGCGGCTCGAACCTGGTGTCCTCAGCCCAGTTGGATCGCAACGCGTCCGGGTTCTGCCAGTAGCCGACCGCAAGACCGGCGGCGTAGGCCGCCCCGAGCACCGTCGTCTCGGTGACGACGGGCCGGATCACCGGCACGCCGAGGATGTCGGCCTGAAACTGCATCAGGAGATCATTGGCCACCATGCCACCATCGACCTTCAGCGACTCGAGGCCGATTCCGGCATCGGCCCGCATGGCGTCGAGCACGTCCCGGGTCTGAAATGCTGTCGCCTCGAGGACGGCCCGAGCGATGTGGGCCTTGTTGGCGTAACGGGTGAGCCCGGTGAACACGCCGCGAGCATCGTCCCGCCAATACGGAGCGAACAGCCCGGAGAAGGCAGGCACGAAGTAGACATCACCGTTGTCCTCGGCCTGAAGCGCCAGCGCCTCGATGGCGGCGGCGTCCGTGATGAGGCCCAGGTTGTCGCGTAACCACTGCACTCCGGCTCCGGCGATGGCTACAGACCCCTCGAGGGCATAGCGCGCCCTACCCGGGCCGACCTGGTAGGCGACGGTGGTGAGCAGCCCGTTTTCGGATCGCACCAACCGGGTACCGGTGTTCACCAGCAGGAAGCACCCCGTGCCGTAGGTGTTCTTGGCCTCCCCCGGCCCGAAGGCAACCTGGCCGAACATGGCGGCCTGCTGATCACCGAGGATGCCCGCCAGCGGCACCCCCTCGAGCACCCCGCGGCAGCGGCCGACCGTGGCGACCGAGGGAACGATCTCACCGAGCAAGCTGCGGGGGATGCCGACACCGGCAATCAGCTCGTCATCCCAACTGAGAGTCTCGAGATTCATGAGCATCGTGCGGCTGGCATTGGTGACATCAGTGGCGTGGCGGCCGGTCAGGTTCCACGCCAGCCAGCTGTCCATGGTCCCGAAGGCCAACTCCCCGTCGTCCGCCCGCGCCGCCAGCCCGGGATCGTTGTCGAGCAGCCAGCGGACCTTGGGGCCGGAGAAGTATGTCGCCAGCGGCAGGCCGCTCTTGTGTTGAAACCGGCTCGGTCCGGTCTCGCCGCCGAGCTCGCGTACCAGGCTCGCAGTCCGGGTGTCCTGCCAGACGATGGCCGGCGTCACCGGTTCGCCGGTGCCACGATCCCAGAGGACCGTGGTCTCTCTCTGGTTGGTGATCCCGACTGCGGCCAGTGCCCCCGGCTCGATACCGGCGGTTGCCAGCCCTTCGGTGACAACCGCTTGGGTGTTCGCCCAGATCTCTGCGGCATCATGCTCGACCCAACCGGGTTGCGGGTAGATCTGCTCGTGTTCCCGCTGGGCAACAGCCACCAGCGAGCCGCTGCGATCGATCACGGCGAAGCGAGTGCTGGTAGTTCCCTGGTCGATGGCTCCTACAAACTCGCCCACCGGCGCCTCCTATCTCGCGACCTACTGGCCCCTGATGATCTCCCCGGCCTGCTGGCGGGCCTCGGCCCCTCCGGCATTGACGAAGATCTCGATGATGTCGGCTCCATACTGGCGGACGAGATCGATGTCGTCCCGTTCCTTCTTGGCAAACCGCCGCAACACGAATGCGGCCGGATCCATTCGCCCCGGGGGGCGGCCGACCCCACACTTCAGCCGCCAGAAGGCCTCGTCGCTGAGCGAACGGATGATCGAGGCGATCCCGTTGTTGCCGCCCGACCCCCGCCCTTCCTGCACGCGCAGCTTGGCGAACGGCAGATCAATGTCATCGTGGACTATCAAGACGCGATCGAGCACGATTCCGAAGTAGCGGACCAGCGGAGCCACCGCCTGGCCCGATTCGTTCATGAACGTGAACGGCCGCGCCAGGACGGCGCGGTTCCCATCGAGGCTGAGTTCGGCGATCTCGGCGCGAATCCGCGGAGCCTTCTTGAAGCGAACCTGATGGCGCTCGGCAAGAGTCGCGACGGTGTCGCCGCCCAGGTTGTGCCGCGTACGCTCGTAGCGCTCGCCCGGGTTGCGCAGCCCGACAACGAGTGCCGCTGACGCAGGGACGGCTAGCGCCCTGTCCACGATCGTTGGCGATGTTGAGGGCGAGTCAGGGGCGGCGCCGGCACGGACGCAGGACGAAGGCCCATTTGTGTATGCGTCGAGGACGAGGGCCGAGGGGGGTTTGGGTGAGGCCTTGCCGACAAACACCCATCCGCGCCAGCCGATGGCCAAACGTCCCGAGCTAGCCAGGGGGGTTCCTGGCCGTCCTCAACGCGGTGAACGTTTGTGGTCAGGGCGCTAGCCCTCGCCGTCGGAAGCGGCGTCGCCCTCGGCCGCTTCTTCGCCCTCGGCCGCTTCTTCGCCCTCTTCGCCTTCGAGCAATTCGCCCTCTTCGCCCTCGAGCTCTTCTTCGACGACTTCCTCGGCCCGTGGTGCGAGAACCGTTAGAACCGTACGGTCGGGATCATCGAGGTATTCGACGCCCTCGAGTTGGGGCAGGTCGCTCACCTTGATGGAATCGCCGATACGCAGATCGTCGATCTCGTAGGAGATCGACGTCGGAATCGCCATCGGCAGTGCCGAGATGCTGACGGTGCCGGCAACGGTCTCGACAAAACCGCCTTCCATGTGAACACCCTCGGGAATCCCCAGCGGCTCGAGCGCAACGTCGGCCACGATCGCCTCGTCGAGGGCGACCCGGATCAGGTCGAGGTGCGTGATGTCACCCCGCACGGGATCGCGCTGGATCTCGCGAGCCACCGTGAGCAATCCTTTGCCGCCCTCTATCTGAAGGTCAATCAGGGCGTTGAGACCGGCCTCGGTGTGGAGGGCGCTGAAGAGTTCCTTGACCTCGAGGGTGACGGAACGTGCATCCATTCCGCGACCGTAGATCGTTGCCGGGACGAGGCCGGCGCGGCGCAGCCGGCGGGCAGGCCGGGAGCCGGACTCCGTGCGCTCAGCGGCGCGCAGCGTGATCTGATCCATTGTGAAAGAACTCCTGATAGCGACGGAGACCGGGGCGCGAGCAATAGCCGCATGCCGGTCTTGCGGCTCACATTATGCGCAGAAGAACGCCTCAGAGCAAAAGAGGAGGCGCTCGGCTGGCGCCTCGCTTCAGTACTCCGTATTCAGTATCGCTCGGCTGGCGCCTCGCTTCAGTACTCAGTAGCGAGTTCGAGCTCACCGGACACCTGCAACGATTCTGTACGCGACCGCCCCTGTTCGCGCGGTACTGACTACTGAATACTGATTACTGAGTACTGACGAACTGAGTACTGATTGCGGCGGGCGCCGAGGCGGCGGTGGCGCTCGTAGGGGAACACTTCGATCGTCTCGCCGCTCTTGACTCGCTCCTGGGCTCGCTGCCAGAAGCGGACCCCGAACAGATCCGAGTGGTGGTAGTCGAAGACGTCGCGGAGCTCCTCACGCAACCCGAGGAACCTGGTGAACTCCTCCGGGAAGACGTCGTTGTCACCGACCCCGAACCACGGAGTGGCCGACATCTCATCGGTGGGGTTGTCGGTGTCGGGCATCTCGCGGAATTTGCACCTGGTCAGCTCGGTGATCTCGTCGTAGTCGTAGAAAACAACCCGGCCCGTGCGGGTCATGCCGAAGTTGTTCATCAGCATGTCCCCCGGGAAGATGTTGGTCGCCGCCATGTTCTTGATGGCGCGGCCGTAGTAGAAGATGGCGGCCCGCGCCTTTACGGGATTGGCCTCCCGCACGTAGATGTCGAGCGGGATCACGCGCCGCTCGTCATTGAAGTGATGGTGCGTCACC
>CAMYIJ010000084.1 GCA_947258375.1 uncultured Acidimicrobiaceae bacterium | reverse complement strand
TCCGCGAAGAGATGCGCGCCGCAGCCCGCCGGACGGCCGAATTGCTCGCCACATCGGTTGGCTACCTCGGGCCATTCTCGGTCGACGGTGTGTGCACGGCAGAGGGGTTCCGGCCCACCGAGCTGAATCCGCGGATGAGTGCGGGCCTTGGGATGCAGACCGGGGCGCTCAACCTGCCACTCGGCGCAGTGACGCGCGCCCTGGTTGAGGGACTGGTCACGGTGCCGGTGGCGGCTCTCGAGGACGCGACGGTGGTTGCGGCCGACGCCACCCGCACCGGCGGTCTCTCGATGCCGGTCGCCGGGAAGGTCGATCCCGACGAGATGGGTGTGAGCTTCCGCGGAGGAGTGGCACATGGAACGCCGATCGAGGACGCGGACGGACACATCAAGATCGGACCATCACCGCATGGGTCCCATCTGATGGCGCGCTTCGATCCGGAGCGAGTACCGCCGGGGCCCTCATTGGCCCCGCGCGCCGCGCAAACCGCGGCGCTCGCATCTGATCACTGGAACCTGGGCCTTCCCGAGTTGACGGTCGCCCCCGACGTTTGCAGAAAGTAGCCGGTATCGTGAGGTGACCGCAGCGTTGGCCGGGAGAGCCCGCTGCCCAACCGAGGGGAATCCGTTATGAAGATGGCCATTTGGCTTGTGATAGCGACGATGGTGATTCTTGCGGCCTGTGGTGGGGGCGACGAAGGTGTGGGCGACGAAGGCGCGGGGGATACCACGACCGTGGCCGCGGGTGGCGACGGCTCGACGACGACTGCGGCTCCGGCCGGCACTGATGGCTCGACGACGGCGGCACCGGTGACTACGGCGACTCCGGCAGCGAACCCTTCCGATGACTTCTGTCGGTTTGCGACCGACTACGCCGAGAACGTCGATTTCTCGCCGATGGGGATGAGTCCAGCAGACGTTGAGAGTGTCTTGCGGTCCACCAACGATGCCATTGGCCAGGCCGCCCGGGTGGCCCCTTCTGAGATAAAGGCTGACGTTCAAATGTTCGCCGATGCCTATGGAGGCTTCATCGAGGTCCTCGATGAGCTGGGGTTCAACTTTCTGGCGTTTAATGACGATATGCTCGACGATCCGCGGCTGCTGGCACTCGAAGATCCGGCTCTCGAAGAAGCAGGCGCTCGCATTTCGGCCTATTGCGGGATCGACGACTTCATTGCCGCCGGGCCGGGTACTACCAGCGGAACGGGCGGCTCCGGTACTGGATTGCCGCCAGTCGATCTTCCAGAGGACTTCCCCACCGAACTGGTGCCGCCCGGCGGTACCGCGATTGTGTCGCTCGACATTGCCGGCTCCAAGTCGGTGACCTTCGATGTCGAGTCGTCGGCCGATGACGTGATCGCGTACTACTCAGACGTACTCGGGGAACCCACAGTGGAGATGAACGATCCTGACGGGGCGTTGTGGAGTGCGCCATATGGGGGATCGACCGTCAACGTCGTCGTGTCGGAAACCGCGCAGGATACGAGTCAGGTGAACATCATCGTCGAGTGAGTCGATGCCCCGGCCGGAAGTAATGCCACACGCCCTGCTCCATGGTGCGGGTCAAATCGCCGCGGAGCCGGAGGTACTCGATGTGAGCCAGTGTCTCGGATAGGGCGAGCCGCTGCTCGAGCGGGTCGAGGTTGGGCCGGAAGATATCGCCGACGAGTTGCCAGGCCGTCTTCGGTCGCATCTTGACTTCCTGG
The DNA here is from genome assembly GCA_947258375.1 of uncultured Acidimicrobiaceae bacterium. Taxonomy (GTDB): domain Bacteria; phylum Actinomycetota; class Acidimicrobiia; order Spongiisociales; family UBA5794; genus JAHEJX01. The sequence continues at coordinate 19,974 of CAMYIJ010000084.1, read as the reverse complement.
ATCATGGCGCCGAGCCGGCGTTCGTGATGCAGGATGATCTGGCGAGCCCGCAGGCTGCCCCGTTCGAGAATATCGATGTGAGCCGGATACGTGAGCCCGACGTCCATTTCCTCAATCACGCGTAGCGATTCCAGATACGTGCCCAGGGGATCGGGATCCTGCTCATACATCACGACCGGCGTGATGCGGGGCAGGATGTGATCGCCCGAGAAGAGAACGCCGGTACGGCTGTCGACGAGGCAGATATGGGAGTTCTCATGGCCGGGCGTATGCACCGCAGTCAGCACCCGACCGTCGTCGATGGGGATTTCCCCGCCGTCGGGGACCGGCTTGGTCGGCTCGATCGCAATGCCGGCCCAGTCGGGCCGTCTGTCGGAACCGGCCGTCCTCGCGGCAAACTCGGCCGGCGCGCCGTGCTCTATCGCCAGGCTTGCGAGATTACGGCGTGAGATCGTCCAGTCGTTGTAGCGCTCGATCACGGTGTGGGCCGACTCGTGCATGACAAAATCCATCGAGCCCTCTGCCACCAGCTTGTACGCCATTCCCATGTGGTCGGGGTGCATGTGTGTGCAGATCAGCGTTGATATCTGCTCCAGGCTGTGCCCCAGCTCGGCCATACCTTTCTCGAGGGCGTTGCGGGTTGTGGCATCGTCGATGCCGGTGTCGATGAGCGTCAGCCCGGCATCACCTTCGATCACGTAGGCGTTTGTCCACTTGAGACCGGGGAAGGGGAGAGGCAGCCGGATCTGGCCGACCCCGTTACCGAGGTGCTCCGCATAGGCGGCGACGGTCAAGGAATGTCTCTCACGTTGAAGACGATGTCGAGCGTGACGTCGTAGCTCGAGGGTACACCGGCGTCGTCAACGGTCCCGCGGACTCGAACGACCTCGAAGCTGGCGATGTCCTCGACGCTGGTGGCCGCCCGGGCCAATACCGTCGAGATCGCGTCTTCGATGGAACGTTGGGAGCCGCCGCTGAGCCGCAGAGTCTTGGTTACTGGAGTCACATCGCGCATTCCTTTCGGGAGTCACAGGCAGGTTGCCAGGCTACCGCGAGACCCGCCGACACCCATTTGACAAATGGTCGAAAAAACCCGACCATTATGTGATGCGTACGTTCGTCGTGGTCTGGGGTGGACAGCTCGTCTCACTCGTCGGCACCAACCTCACCGGTTTTGCGCTCGCCATCTACGTCTACCAGCAGACCGGGAGCGCCACCCAGTTGGCGGGGATCCTGCTCGCCTCGCAGCTCCCGCAGATCGTGGTGACGCCATTTGCCGGAGCCCTGGTTGACCGGTGGGACCGGCGCTGGGCCATGATCCTCGCCGACCTCGGGGCCGGCGTTGGCACGCTGGCGATCGCGCTCCTTCTGGGGTTCGACCGCCTCGAGATCTGGCATCTCTATCCGATCCTGTCCATCTCGGGCATATTCCAATCACTGCAGTGGCCGGCGTACAGCGCGGCGACCAGCCTCCTCGTATCCAAGGAGAACTACACCCGGGCGGCCGGGATGGTGCAGCTGGCAGAGGCGCTCGGCCAGGTGTTCGCTCCGGCCTTGGCAGGCGTCTTGCTCGTTGCCGGGGGGTTGACCACGGTTATCGCGGTGGATGTCGCCACCTTCTTGGTCGCAGTGGCCTCGCTCCTCGTCGTACGCTTTCCCCGCCCCGAGGTCTCCGAAGCCGGCGCCGAAGCCACCGGCTCCCTGTTCTCCGAGGCCAGGTTTGGCTTCACTTACATTCGGCAGCGCCCGGGCCTGCTGGTCCTGCTGGGCTACTTCGCGGTGCTGAACCTGATCTTCGGGTTCCTCGGCGTGGTGATCTTCCCGCTGCTGCTGGGTTTCGCCTCCGAGCAGGTGTTGGGGACCATCGTCTCGCTCGGTGCGGTCGGGATGGTCATTGGCAGCCTCATTATGAGCGCCTGGAAGGGGCCGGAGCGGTTGGTGCGAGGGTTGCTGCTCGCGGTGATTCCCCTCGGTTTCGGACTGGTTCTGATGGGGCTACGTCCCTCGGTGCCGTTTGTAACCGCGGCCGCGTTCATCGGCTTCCTGTCCATGCCGTTTGCCAACGGTTTCAGCCAGGCTCTGTGGCAGCGCAAAGTCGATCCCGATGTTCAGGGACGGGTGTTTGCTGTGCGCCGCACACTGGGGCAGATCACGGGCCCGGTGGCTCTGATTGCCGCAGGGCCGCTGCTCGACCTGGTCTTCGAGCCTGCCTTGGCGGAGGGCGGGGCCCTGGCCGGCACCGTCGGCGCAGTCATCGGGACGGGGCCGGGGCGGGGCGCCGGCTTCTTCATGTCTCTCATGGGCTTGGCCGCCATCGTTGTGTCGATCGTGGCCTTCTCGTACCCGCGTCTGCGCCATCTCGAGGATGAGCTCCCCGATGCGATTCCCGATGAAGCGCCGGAGGAGGCGGATCTGGTCGCGGTGTCACCCACCTAGCGCTGCGGTCGGTGATACCGTTCCTGGATGTCTTTCCCCGCTCCGGACCGGACGCTCGCCATCGAATACGCACGTGGCGAGCGTGACGCGGGTCCCCTGTTCGCCGAGGCGCGTCGGCTACGCGATGAACGAGGGCGCACCGTCACCTATTCGCGCAAGGTATTCATCCCGATCACAACCCTGTGCCGGGACAAATGCACCTACTGCACGTTCGCCAAGCCGCCCGGCGCCGGCGGAGAGTTCCTCACTCCCGACGATGTCATGGCGATTGCCGCCGCCGGCCAGTCACATGGCTGCACGGAAGCGTTGCTCACACTCGGTGACAAGCCGGAGGACCGCTGGCCGCAGGCAACCGAGTTCCTCGAAGCTCAGGGCGTCGCGACCACGATCGACTACGTCGTGGCGATGTCCGATCGGATCGCCGCATCCAGCACGCTGTTTCCGCACGCCAATCCCGGGATCATGGATGAAGCCGCAGTCGCCGCCCTGCGCTCGACGAACGTGTCCATGGGCCTCATGTTGGAGAACATCTCGCCACGGCTCATGGAGCCGGGAATGCCCCACTTCGAGTGTCCGGACAAGGACCCGGTGCGGCGGGTGGCGACGATCGAGGCGGCCGGCCGCTGCAAGGTGCCGTTCACATCCGGAGTGCTGGTCGGCATCGGCGAGACTGCCGACGAGCTGGTCGATTCGCTCTTCGCCCTGGCCGAGCTTCATAGGCGCTGGGGCAACCTTCAGGAAGTCATCGTGCAGAACTTCCGGGCCAAGGCCGACACCCGGATGCGCCGCAGCGTGGAACCGGCCACGGAGTACTTCGCCCGCATCGTGGCGTTGACGCGCTGGATAATGGGCCCCGAGATGAACGTCCAGGTTCCGCCCAATCTCACCGACGACTTCGGCATCTACCTCGAGGCCGGGATCAACGACTGGGGTGGCGTGTCGCCGCTCACGATCGATTGGGTGAACCCCGAAGCGCCTTGGCCCCACCTCGACAGGCTCCGCGCCGTGACGGAGGCCGCCGGCTTCGAGCTGCGCCCGAGGCTCCCCGTGTACCCCGAGTTCATCACCGACGAGTGGATCGACCCGGCGCTGATGCCAAAGGTGCAAGACTCCATCGACTCGAACGGTTATGCCGCCATTGTCGACAAAGTAGGGGCAGAATGACCCGGATCACATACCTTCGCCTGCGACCGGCCGAAGAGGTCAGCGAGCTGTGGGCGACGACCCACCGACGCGAGGGCACCACCGTTGCCGAACTCGGCCCGGCGACTGCCGACGCCGTTGCCGGCTGTCTGGCCGGGGGCCTGCTGCCGGTTTCGGTCGGCCTCAGTGCCGCTGAGCCGGTGGGCTGGGTCGTGAATCCGCAGCAGGCCTTGCAGCTGGCCGAGGCCGGAGTCCCCGGGTGGCGGATCACAGTCGTTGCCGCAGACGACCGGATGGCGACCCTCGATGCCCTTGCTCGCACCGGTGCCGGCTACCTGCGCGTCGGCCGCAGCCAGGTGACCGTCGGTGTGGAGCTGGCAACCCTGCCGTCGATCGCCACCTCCGTTTCGGTCTTCGTCGATTCTGTGGAGGACGCCGTCGTCGCCGTCGAGCGCGGCGCCACAGATCTGCTGTTGCGGGATTGGGCCACCGAGAGCCTCTATGCACTCCGCGATGCCTTGCCCGATGTGGACCTGATCGAACGCACCGCGCTGCCGACCGGGCTCAGCGTCGACGATGCCCGCGCCGAATTGCCGGCGGCGATGTTCACGGCCTACCTCGATCAAATCGACGCCTCAGGCATCGTGCGCCCTTCCTATGAGTGGGCGCCCGGCAAGGACATGGACGCGCCGGTGCCCGCCGAGCGCTTCTCGGCTCAGTGGCAAGACGCGGCGTGGCGGGATCGCGGGTATGAACTCGACCTGGCTGAGCTGAAACGGCCGCTGGCGGGCATTCTCAGCCGGTCCCTCGAAGGCACACCACCGAGCCGCGATGAGCTGGAAGTGCTGTTCTCGGCGCGTGGTGTCGAGGTCGACGCCATCGCTGCCGTGGCGGATCAACTCAGGCGGGAGATCTCAGGCGACAAGGTGAGCTACGTCGTCAACCGCAATATCAACTACACCAACCAGTGCTACTTCAAGTGTGGATTCTGTGCATTCTCCAAGGGCCCCCGGTCGCTCAATCTGAGGGGCGATCCCTACCTGTTGACGATTCCCCAGGTCGTCGAAAGAAGCGTCGAGGCGTGGAACCGCGGTGCGACGGAAGTCTGCCTTCAGGGCGGAATCCACCCTCAATTCACGGGCGATTTCTACGTAACGGTTGTCGAAGCCATCAAGGAACAGCTGCCCGAAATGCACATTCACGGCTTCACCCCCTTGGAGGTGTGGCAAGGCGCCGAGACGCTCGGCGTGACCGTGGATCGGTTCCTGACGAGCCTGCGCGACGCCGGTCTCGGCACACTGCCCGGAACGGCGGCGGAGATACTCGACGACCGGGTCCGGGAGCACCTCTGTCCGGACAAGATTCGGACCTCCCAGTGGGCCGAGGTGATGATTTCGGCCCACGAACTCGGGCTGCGATCAACCGCCACCATCATGTTCGGGCATATCGACGACCCGGCGGCATGGGCCAACCACTTCGAGGTCTTACGCCAGATCCAGCGCCGCACACGCGGATTCACCGAGGTGGTGCCGCTGCCGTTTGTTCACATGGGCGCACCCATCTATCTGCGCGGTCTTGCCCGCCCCGGTCCCACCTGGGATGAGGTCGTGCTGATCCATTCGGTTGCCCGCATCGCGTTCGCCGGCCTCATCGACAACATCCAGTCTTCCTGGGTCAAGCTCGGCCTCGAGGCCGGCCGCCGTCTCCTCGACGCCGGGTGCAACGATCTGGGGGGCACGCTGATGGACGAGATCATCTCGCGCTCGGCAGGCGCCGCTCATGGACGAGCCGTCGAGCCTGCCGACTTCATCGAGCTGATCGAGTCCCACGGGCGGGTTCCGGTGCGCCGCGACACGCTCTACCGGCCGCTCGGGCCGCCGGCGGATGGGTCGGCCATGGGAGTGGGTACAAGGGAAGCGACCGGAATAGATATTCAGATTGCAGCGGACTTGCCTTAGAATCGTGGCCGTATGGAGACAGCGCGCAAGATCCGCACCCGCTCGCGTCTGGTAGAGGTCGCTCGAGAGGTCTTCGGCACCGAGGGTTATTCGGAGCCGACTCACGCTGATCTTGCTGCCGCCGCCGGCATTGGTCGCACCACTTTCTACGAGTACTTCGACAGCAAAGAGGACCTGCTCGTCCACCTCGTCGAGGTGGCGGTCCCCGAGCTCATCGAAGAACTGTTCGAGGGGCTCGAGGAGTTTGGACCATACGATCAGCTCTCGACGCTTGTCGTCCGGATGATCGAGTTCGTCGGCATCGACCCGCTCGGCCTGATTCTCCACACCGAGGTGAACCGGCTCCCCGACGACGTGCAGCGTCGTGTCGCGGAATGCCATGCCCCGATGTCGCGCCGCTTCGTTGAGGTCTACGAACGAGGAGTGGCCGAAGAGGTGTTCGTCCCGATGGACTCCCTCCTGGCGGCCCGGCTCATCTACGAGTCGATCATGACCGGCGGCAGGGTCCTGAAAGCCACCAAGGACCCCAAGCAGCATGTGCACCGGATTGCCGAAGCGGCTTGCGGCTTCGTAATGCGCGGTTTCTCCACCTGCTAGCAGCCGCCGTCCGCCTAGGTGTCCTTCTCCTTCAGCGTTACCGCAGTTCCCGTAACGGTCATGAGCAGCCTGCCGCCGATTGCGGTGTAGTCCATGTCGACGCCAACAACGGCGTGAGCGCCGCGGGCGATCGCCTCTTCAACGAGGCCCTCGGTGGCCATTTCGCGGGCACGGGTCAGCGTCGCCCCCAGTTGCTTGAAGTCGCCGCCGCGAGCCTCAACGGCGACCTCGGCGGTCACGATCCCCAAATAGGTGCGAATGTCCCAGCTTGCCAACTCTGCGGTGGTAGCGACGACCGGCCGCCACACCGCGGCGCCGAACTGGTCGGGCACCCAACCCTGCGCGGCGTCACGCCAATGTGTGCCCCATGTGCGTCCCAGGCCGTAGTTGCTCGAGGCGTCGCCGGTGGAGGCAGGCAGCGCCTTGGCGCGCAGGTCCACGACAACGTGGACCGGGTCGTCTGCGGAAACGCCCGCCTCGGGTTTGCTCTCGGTGGGGCGCGGTCCAAACACGTCTTGGCGCGCGGCTCCCCACTCGCTTCGGGCGGCAGGCTCTTCGGAGCGATAGCGGATGGGTTCGGCATCGCGGCGCGCCGGGGGGCGCTCCATGCCGTCACCCCACGGGTCGATGCTGGCGCTGGAGGCGCCGCTGGCCACCGTCAGTGCCTGGTTGAGGCGGGTGCGGGGGGCCCGGGTCCTGGCGCCGAACCGCCGCCGTGATCGATCGGAATCGCTCTCCCAGGGCGAGGCGGGCGCCTCCTGGGTCGAATCGCTCTCTGCGTCGCGCTGTACCACTGTTGTTTCCGACCGTACGTCCTACCGGCTGAATGCCTCGAGTGAGGATACCCTGTTACCCGTGAAGATCAGTGTCATCACTATGTTCCCGGAGTACTTTGATTCTCCCCTCCAGATCAGCCTGGTCGGAAAGGCGATCGAGCGGGGCCTGGTGGAAGTCGCTCTGATCGATCTGCGGCTCCAAGGACGGGGCGTCCATCGTCAACTCGACGACGCCCCGTTTGGCGGAGGGGCCGGAATGGTGATGATGGCCGAACCGTTGCGAGAGTCGCTGGCCCCGCTGGCGGACAGCCACCGGGTGTTGCTCAGCCCGAGCGGGGCTCCGCTAACCCAGTCGACGCTGGACAGGTGGGCGATCGGGGGCCCGCTGACACTTGTGTGCGGCCGCTATGAGGGTGTCGATCAGAGAGCTATCGATGCCTGCATCGACGAGGAGATATCGCTCGGTGACTATGTCCTCCTCGGGGGCGAGGCGGGCGCCCTGGCGATCATCGAAGGGGTGGTGCGACTTCTGCCGGGCGTGGTCGGCAATCCGGAGTCCACCCGAACGGAGAGTTTCCGTGATGGGCTGCTCGAGGAACCCCAATACACCCGACCCGCCGAGTTTGAGGGTATGGAGGTGCCGGAGGTGCTGCTGTCGGGCAATCATGCCCGGATCAATGAGTGGCGGCAGGCCCAACGAGAGGAGCGGACCCGGTCGCGACGCCCCGATCTCTGGGCCGCGTATGTCGAGCGGCAACGGGAAGAAGACGCTCCGAGTTAGCGTGTCGTCGGCGCTGTGTCTAAACTCCCAATCCGCTCCAGGCGGAGCGCGTCTTTGGAGGAATCCTGTGAACACTCTCGATCAGATCGAGTCTGCATATCTGCGCGATGACATTCCTGAATTCGGTCCCGGCGACTCGGTTCGCGTGAATGTCCGGGTCATCGAGGCGGGACGCGAACGTGTCCAGGCCTTCGAGGGAGTCGTCATCGGACGAAGCGGCGGCGGTATTCGTGAGACTTTCACCGTCCGTAAGGTCAGCTTTGGTGTCGGCGTCGAACGAATCTTCCCGGTGCACGCCCCCATCGTGCAGAGCATCGATGTCACCCGGCGCGGCGATGTCAGGCGCGCCAAGCTCTACTACCTGCGCGATCGGGTTGGCAAGGCGACCCGCATCAAGGAGAAGCGCGACTGACTGAGGCCACCGACTGGCCCGGTAGCCCCGAGTTGGAAGACTCGCCGGACGAACCCGCGGCCGACATCGATCTCGAGCCGACCGAGGAAGCCGCGCCGCCGCGCAAGAAGGCCCGCTCGCTGCTGACGGAGCTGCCGTTCCTGGTGCTGATCGCGCTGGTGCTGGCGGTCCTCGTCAAGACCGTGGCGTTTCAGGCGTTCTTCATCCCGTCGGAATCGATGTTCGACACGCTTCAGGTCAACGACCGTGTCCTCGTCAACAAGATCTCCTATCGCATTGGTCAGCCGCAACGGGGTGATGTGGTTGTCTTCGATCGCACCCCCGATACCGAAGAGTCACTGTCTGGTGCCCTGCTCAGGAACCTCGCGGAGTCGATCGGCCTGAGGACACCGGAGGCGGACCTCATCAAGCGTGTCATCGGCCTTCCCGGCGAGACGGTCGAGATAGCCGACAACGAGGTTCTGATCAACGGAATCCCCCTGGCGGAGCCCTACCTGCGAGAAGTCGCCCGGACTTCCAGTATGGATCGGATCACGATTCCGGAGGATGAGTACTTCGTCATGGGTGACAACCGGTCGCGCAGCCTCGACAGCAGAAGCTTCGGTCCGGTCACGCGCGAGGAGATCGTCGGCAAGGCATTTGTGATCATATGGCCAACTTCCCGGTGGGGTGGCCTGTAGCGGTGCGCCGCCTCACCGCGGCCTCGTTGCGGGCCGGGTGCGAGGCGCTCGCGAGCGCCGACCCCCGGCTGGCCGAGCTACTCGAACGCAACGGGCTGCCGCCCCTCCGGCTGCGTCCTGAGGGGTATGACACGCTGGTTCACCTGATCCTGCAGCAGCAGGTCTCCCGGGCTTCGGCGCAGGCGGTCCTCGCTCGGGTTCTCGCCCGAGTCGGGGGCGACCTCACGCCGGAAGCATTCCTTACTATCGATTCGGACGAACTGCGACAGTTGGGATGGTCGCGCCAGAAGATCGATTACGCGACATCGCTGGCGCACGCCATCATCGGTGGGCAGCTTGATCTAGCCGGCCTGGCCAAGCTGGACGACGAGTCGGCGATCCGGGCCCTCGAAGCGCAGCGCGGTATCGGGCCCTGGACGGCAGCCGTATACGTGTTGACGGCGCTCGGCCGACCCGACGTGTGGGCACCCGGGGATCGGGCGCTTCTCGTGGCGCTCGGGTGGATGTTGGAGCGAAGCGAGGTGCCGCAAGATGACGAGGCTGCCGAGATTGCCCGGGCGTGGCGTCCCTGGAGGGCGGTCGCGGCCCGGATCCTGTGGCATGACTACGGCACGGGTGCCCGCCGGTGACCGGCTACGGGTAATGCTGGAGTATCGTCCTGCCGTGACCACTGATCCCTCACCTCACAGCGGGACGTTCGCCACCGACCCCTACGACCCCACCCACCGCAGCCTGCGGGCACTGCGCGCGGGCGCCCAGAGGGATGCTGAGGTCGACCGGGCGGCCCGGAGCTTCTGGCGGGAACTGCCCTTGCTCATCCTCGTCGCCCTGCTGCTGGCGGTCTTGATCAAGACCTTTGTGGTCCAGGCGTTCTTCATCCCGTCGGGCTCGATGCTCGAGACGCTCCAGATCGACGATCGGGTGCTCGTCTCGAAGCTCGCCTACGTTTGGGGAGGCCCCGAGCGCGGCGACGTTATTGTCTTCGACGATCCCCGCGGCGAGCCCGGAGAACCCGAATCTACGGGGGAGAAGGTATGGCGCAACCTGGCGGAGTCGATCGGCGTCCGCACACCTCAGTCCGAGTTCATCAAGCGGGTGATCGGCGTGGGGGGTGACACGGTGGAAGGTCGCGGCGGGATCGTCTACGTCAACGGGACGGCCACGGTGGAACGGTATCTACCGCGCTATGCGGTGACCGATGACTTCGGCCCGACGGTGGTGCCGCCGGGCGAGCTCTTCGTGATGGGAGACAACCGCGGCGACAGCATCGACAGCCGATCGTTCGGGTCGATTCCCGAGGGTGATGTGGTCGGTCGAGCGTTCGTTGTGATGTGGCCGGCGACACGATGGGCCGGGTTGTAGCGCCTTGAGTTGTGCCTGTGGCATGCCGATCATCCGGTCACAAGGTGACTTGTGCCGCCGGGCTCCCTTAAGATACCTGGCGACACCAGGGAGAGCTGATGGCTGACGAAGATCTCGAGCGGTACGAAACCGACGTCGAGCTGCGTATCTACAAGGAATACCGGGACGTTCTGCCGATGTTCAAGTACGTCGTCGAGACGGAGCGCCGCTTCTACCTGGCCAACTCGGTCGAGATGGACACTCGTCGTGCCAACGGCTCCGTCTACTTCGAACTCGAGCTCGAGGATGCGTGGGTATGGGACATGTATCGCCCGGCGCGCTTCGTCAAGAACGTCAAGGTCGTGACGTTTCGTGATGTCAACATCGAAGAGACCCTCTCACGGCCGGTTCAGGTCGGCGACATCCTGCCGCCGACTCCGGACTGAATCTCGGTCCGCCGACACCCTGGATTCGCCGCGCCGGCGGTGATACGTTGTCGCTCCGATGCAACTATCCGATCTCGTGCCGAAGACGCTGCGCAGCCAGGGGCCGCGAGACCGGTGAAGGCCCTTCCCGCCGACCGCCCGCGGTTGGGCGCCTTCGGCGAGCGGGTTGCCGCCGGGTTCCTCGAGCGCAGAGGAGCCGCCGTGCTGGCCCGCAACTTGGAGATCGGAGGCGGGGAGATCGACCTTGTCGTGGCATTCGGCCGAGAGCAGGCCGTGGTTGAGGTGCGCACCGCTCGCCGCACCGATGTCGCTCCCGATCTGTTTTCTCGAGCGAAGGAGAGTCAGGTGCGTCGGCTGGCGGCTCTGCTCGAGCCCCCGGTGTTTCGCATCGACTTCGTGACGGTGCTCGTGCAGCGCGACGGCGTCACGGTGCGGTGGCAGCCCCGGGTGTGATCGGCCCGCGGCGGCGCCGCTCCTTGAACCAGCAGCCGTGGTGCCAGTGGCGGCGCAGATCGGCGGCGTGCTCCGGAATCACGACGACATGGCCGACACCGACCTCGATGATCCCGTCACATCCCGGGCAGATGTACTCCTTGCGCGCCTGGTAGGGCTGGATGGGATTGACGATCTCGGGCTCGAGCCGGTCGTGCGGCGGCATCATCCGAGAAAGCCCCAGGCCACGAAGGCCAATGTGAGCGCGATGAACCCGACGACGAGGGCGACGTCGAGGACCGACTTCGATTGTTTGCGAAACGGGTTGAATCCCATACGAAGGGCAATGGTACGTGGTCGGCGACCTCGCGAAAACCATCTGTTGCGAACACATGTTCGGTCACGCTATGGTCGTCTTGCGGCCGGTTTCGAGGTGGTGTGAGTCGTGGATTGGGACCTGGGGACGGAAATCGTCGCTCTCCGCGCGGAGTTCCGCAAGCTGCCGGTCCATGCGAGAGTCGTGGCCGCCGCAGATCGCTTCAACGAGGTGCAGCGGTCCCTGGACCAGCGATTCGCCCTGGTGCGCATGACGCGGGCCCGGCGTGTCGAGTTGGTCAAGGAGCGGGATTGGATCCTCGCCGAAGCCAAGGGCTATCGGCGCGGCGTTGCGCTTGTCGGCGCCGGCAGCGCCATCCGGCTGCAGCGGCACGTAGACGAGCGAGCCGCGTCGGCGGCCCTGGTCGCAGCCGAGATCGAAGAGGTTGATCGCAAGATCGAGTCGATCGAGGTCGACATCCTCAGCCTGCAAACCGAGATGGTCGAGATTCTGCAGCGCTCTATCGCCGACTCCGAGGCGAAGATTCGCCGGGTGGCTCGAGCGCGACGCCAGCGGCTCTCCTTGAAGCTGGGCGACGCGGGACGCAACGCGATGTGGTCGCCCGTCGCGGTGATGGGTTACCGGGCCTGGAAGTGGTCTGAAGACGGATTTCACGGCGTGCGACAACCATGGCTTCACCCGCGGCTGGCGGCCGCCTGTTCAGAGGGAGGGGGCCTGCCGCACACGGACGGACGCTGCGCGGAGGTCGCCTACGGATGCGGGATCTACGCCGCCAAGTCGCTGGATGTGCTGATGGAAGAGGTCCGTGGTTTCTCCGACAGCCGGGTTGCGGTTGGACTCGTCGGCCTTGAAGGCAAGGTCGTCGAGCACGAACGCGGGTATCGATCCGAGATAGCCACGGTGCTGGCGCTGGCGGTCGTCGATTGGCGGAGCCTGTACCTGATGGAGGGCCCCGACCGGCTTGCAGCGCTGTTCAGCCCGCCGGTGAAGCTGTGGCGTCTCGGAACCGCCCCACTGCCGTTGCCACGCACCGCGGACAAGGCCTGGCTCACCGTCAGCACCTTTCTGGAAGAACAAACACGGAGGAATCAGACATGGACATCGGCAAACCCCAGCGAGTGATCAATGTCGAGCCGCTCGAGGCTCCGGCCCCGGGTCCAATAGAGGAGCCGACTGCGAATCCGCCTGCCGAACCCGTTGAGGAGCCGGCTCCGGCTCCGGCGCGCGGCTAGTTCGTCGGTAGCCGTTTCGCGTCACAGGGGGCACATACGTTGTTCGTATGTTTGCTCGTGTTACATCAGTTGCCCTTGTCGGGGTTGAGCCCCGGCCGGTTCAGGTCGAGGTGCATGTCACCAACGGCCGGTCCGTCTTTGCGATAGTCGGGTTGCCCGATACTTCGGTGCGGGAGGCCAAGGAGCGGGTGCGGGCCGCTTTCGGCAGTTCCGGACTGCGCTTCCCCGCGGGGCGGGTTGTTGTGAACCTGTCGCCCGCGGATCTTCCCAAGGCGGGGTCGGCGTACGACCTGCCGATAGCGCTCGGGTTGGCGGCGGCGATCGACAAGCAGCATTCGCCGACGACCGATGTCGTCGCGTTGGGGGAGTTGGGTCTCGATGGAACGTTGCGCCCGGTGCGCGGCGGGTTTGGTGCCGCTCTGGTCGGGCGCCGGCTCGGGCGCCGAGTGCTTCTGCCGGTGGACGCGGCCGCCGAGGCCGGCGTGCTCGAAGGAGCCGAGGTTTTTGGTGTTCCGAACCTGCGGGCGGCCCTGGATCCGACTGGGGGCTGGTTGGTTCCCGAGACCCCCGTCGCGTCTGAGAATCCAAAGGCGGTTGTTGATCTGAGCGACGTTCGTGGTCAATTGGCCGCCAGGCGAGCTCTCGAAGTCGCCGCGGCCGGAGGCCATCACATGCTGATGTCGGGGCCGCCCGGTGTCGGCAAGACGTTGCTCGCCAGGTGTTTGCCCAGCCTGTTGCCTCCTCTGCCGGCGGCCGAGCTGCTCGAGGTCGCCCTTGCCTGGACTGCCGCCGGCCTGCCGCGGTTCGGCAAACTCGATCCACCTTTTCGCAGCCCCCATCACTCTGCGACTCTGCCGGCGCTTGTAGGCGGCGGGAGTGGCGTTCCGGTGCCGGGCGAAGTCACTCTGGCGCATCGGGGGGTTCTGTTTCTCGATGAGCTGGGTGAGTTTCCGACCCCGCTGCTCGATGCGTTGCGCCAGCCGATCGAGGACGGGCGCGTGGTTGTTGCCCGCAAGGGGTCGACGGTGACCTTTCCCAGCAAGATCCAGCTGGTGGCGGCGACAAATCCGTGTCCGTGTGGTTTCCATGACGACGGGGAGGTGCCGTGCACATGCGCTCCGCGCGCGATCGACCGCTACCGGGGGCGCCTCTCGGGGCCATTGCTGGATCGGTTTGACATGAGGATCCGGATGAATCGTGTCGACCATCGGTTGCTCTCGGGGCCACCGGGTGAGTCGAGCGGGACGGTGCGGGCGCGGGTGGTGGCGGCTCGCAAGCGGCAACTGGCGCGCGGTGGGGTGAACGCCAAGCTGGCTCGGGATGCGATCGATGCGCTGGAGTGGAGCGACCCGGCGGTGCGGTTGCTGGATGCCGCCGCCGAGTCGCATCGGCTGTCTCCTCGGGGATGGGATCGGGTACGCCGGGTGGCGGTCACGATTGCCGACCTCGGTGAGTCGGCGACCATCACGGACGACCACGTTGGCGAAGCTCTCGCCTACCGCGTCCAATGACTGATTCGCGCGACCGGAGTTTGAGCGAACGGCTCGCGGACGATGAGGCGCTGGGCTGGCGGCTCCAGCTTGCCTACGCGGGTCTGCATCCGGATTCGACGGCCGCGTTGCTCGATGCCCACGGTGCCGAGGGGGCGGTTGCCCGGGTCCAGGCGGCGCGGTCGGGCAGCACCCGGGCGGCTGAGGCCGCGGCGGTGCCGGCGATGGCCCGCGTTGCGGCGCTGGCCGCATCGGGGATGACACTGCAGTTTCGGGGCGACCCCGGGTATCCGCCCCACCTGGCGGAGTTGCCTGGAGCGCCCGATGTCCTGTTTGTGAGAGGTTCCTGGCCATCCGGCCCGGCAGTGGCGGTCGTCGGGACGCGGCGCTGCACGGCGTACGGCCGCAACCTGGCGACGGCATACGGGCACACGATCGCCGACGCCGGGTGGGTGCTCGTGAGTGGGTTGGCGCGCGGTATCGACGGGGCGGCGCATTGTGGCACTGTTGCGGCGTCGGGCAAGGGAGTAGCGGTGCTGGGTTGCGGGCTCGATGTCGCCTACCCGCGCGAACATGCTTCTCTGCGTGATGAACTGCTGGCCGGCGGCGGCGCCGTTGTCTCCGAGTACCCGCCGGGTACCCCGCCCGAGGCGTGGCGTTTCCCGCCGCGCAACCGGATCATCTCTGGTAGCTCTCAGGCGGTGGTCGTGGTTGAGGCGGCGGTCAAGGGAGGGGCGTTGATTACGGCCACCCTCGCTCTCGATCAGGGGGTACCGGTGTTCGCCACGCCGGGCGATGTCGGGAAAGCGGCGGCGGCCGGCTGCAACCTGTTGATCCGCGACGGGGCGCACCCGGTGCTCGATCCAGCGGATCTGGTGGCCGAACTCGAGCTGATCCTGGGCCCGGTTGCCAAGAAGCCGAAGGTGGCGGCAGACGAGTTTCCGTGGGAAGGCATCACGATCGACCGCATGGCGAGCTCGCGAGGCCTTGGTGTAGCCGAGGCAGCAGCCACGCTGGCCCGAGCCGAGTCCGCAGGCGCTGTCGTGCGCCGCGGTGACCGCTTCTACCCGACGGTCGACGAGGCTCGCTAGGCACCGGTACTGTCCTACTGCAATGCGAGACCCGAACTGACATGGGAATCTTCCTCGGGATCGCCGCCGCGTTCTTTTTCTCGCTGACCTCAATCCTCGTGCGCGTCGGGCAGCGCACCCGTCCGGACGACGACGGCGTCTTCATGTCCGTATTCGTCAACGTCGTTGTTCTCGGCGTCGCCGCGATCCTGGTGGACTGGCCGCCGTGGAGTGGAGAGGCCATGATCGCCTTCGTCATCGGTGGCGTGATCGGGACGGTCGGCGGCCGGACGGCGATGTTACGCGGCGTGCGCCTCATAGGCCCGACCCGCTCTAACGCGTTCGCTCGAGATGTTGGGTGGCGCCATCGTCATCAGCGGGCTGCTCTGGATGATTCAAGCCCGCTCCGGAGGCAGACTGGATGCGACTCCTGCCCCGCTTGCGCATTACCTGATAGCGGCCGGAGCTCCGGTAGCGTTCGGCCTGGCGTTCGTCATCCGCAAGTACGGTCTCGAGCGATTCGATTCGTCGGTGGTCGGCGCATTTGTCGGTTCGGTTTCGGCGTTCACCGTCATAGTGCTGATCGACGCAGTGCGCGGCAACATATCGGGCCGGATCCGCTCCAACTTCTCGACAACGTCGTGGTGGTTTGTTGGTGCCGGCGTGTCGACCTCGGCCGCGCTCCTCAGCCAGTTCACCTCTTTTACCTACCTCGACGCGTGGGTGGTTGGCATCCTGCAGGCGACCCAGGGAGTCTGGACGATTGCTTTGAGTTTCGTGTTCTTGAAAGGCGACGACCACATCAATGTTCCGCTCGTCGGCAGTGTGATCCTGGTGGTCACCGGCGTGGTCCTCATCAGCGTTCAGTGATCGGAAACCGGCGGAGATGGCTTCGACTCGCAGCACGATGTGGCCGGCGACGCCGCTGGTCAGGACCAGCCAGACCGCGGCGCTGGCTGCGATCAGCGCCGGGCTGAACAGAAGCTTGGCGGCTTCGATGTTGATGTGCTGGGAGGCGATGTCCATGGAACTAGTGTCCGCGATTCGGGCAGTCGTTACATCACCCTGGCGGACGAATCGGGTCTCCCCCGCGTGGGGGATTCGATTTCGGCCCGGAGGTCGTTGACTGCCGGGCCGCGGCGGGCGACGATGGGCCCGTGGCCGTTGCAGCTGCGTTGAGTGACGCAACCTCCGACTACTTGTCTCGGCTCGAGTCCGAGAGAGGATTGTCTCCCCACACGGTGGAGGCGTATCGGCGCGACCTCGACCAGTTCGTCGAATTCTGCAGACGGCAGGACATCAGGTCGATCGACGAGGTGACCCGACGGCTCTATCGCCGATACATGGCGAACCTCAATAGCCGCGGGTACGCCCCGCGATCTGCGGCCCGCAAGGCGTCGGCAGTCCGCGCGTTCTTCGAAGACGCCCTCAGGCGTGACCTGGTTGCGACGAATCCGGCACGCGGGGTGGCCCAGCCGAAGCGGCCGCAGAGTCTGCCGAAGGCGCTCCCGGCGCAACCACTGGCCGACCTGCTCGACGCCATTGCTGGTGATGATCCGGCCGACCTCCGCGACAGGGCCCTGGTCGAGATGCTCTACGCCACCGGCATGCGGGTGTCCGAGCTGGCCGGGCTGCGCGTCCGGGACATCGGAGAGTCCGCTTTCGTGCGGGTGGTCGGCAAAGGCGACAAGGAGCGGGTCGTTCCGCTGAGCAGGCAGGCCCGCAAGGCGGTCACCGAATGGTTGGATGACGGCCGGGTGGCGTTCGCCAAGAGCGACTCAGGAGATGCCCTGTGGCTCGGGGCGCGGGGCGGCCCCCTCGACGCCAGAGGAATCCGCCGGGTTGTTCGGCGCCGACTTGGCACTTTTCCCCACGCGCTGCGACACTCATTTGCTACTCATATGTTGGAAGGTGGTGCCGATCTACGTAGTGTGCAGGAACTCCTCGGCCACGTTGATCTAGCAACCACCCAGTTATACACTTCCGTGACTCGCAGACATCTCAAGGCAACTTATGACAGAAGCCACCCGCGTGCCTGAACGCGGTGAGCAAGAACTTGCAGCTCTGTGGGACAGATTCAAGAGCACCGCTGATCCAGCGGCGCGCGAGGGTCTGATCCTGCACTATTCCGCTTTGGTCAAGTTCGTCGCGGGCCGCGTGCGAGCCGGCCTGCCGCGCTCCGTCGACCCTCAGGACCTGGCTTCCTACGGCACCTTCGGGCTCATCGACGCCATCGACAAGTTCGATCCCGAGCGCGGCTACAAGTTTGAAACCTATGCGGTCAATCGCATCAAGGGCGCCATCCTGGACGAGTTGCGGGCGCTCGACTGGGTGCCGCGATCAGTTCGCTCCCGGGCCCGCGAGATCCAGAGGAGCCTTGCCGAGCTCGAACACACGATGCAGCGCACCCCGAGCGACGAGGAGCTCTCATCGCACATGGGAGTCCCGCTCGAGACGCTACAGGATCACCTCGGTGAGATCTCAACGCTGGGTTTCGTGGCACTCGATGAGTTGCTCAACCCGGCCGAGCGCGATTCGGCTGCTGTGCGCGACGTGATGGCGGACC
Organism: uncultured Acidimicrobiaceae bacterium; assembly: GCA_947258375.1. Classification (GTDB taxonomy): domain Bacteria; phylum Actinomycetota; class Acidimicrobiia; order Spongiisociales; family UBA5794; genus JAHEJX01. Next base: position 2,277 of record CAMYIJ010000084.1, on the reverse strand, counting down.
CGCGGGCCGCTGATCCCTCCGGGTCGTTCGAGCAGGAAGAGACTCGCTACCTCCTCGCCGACAGCATTCAGCGCCTTCCGGATCGAGAGCGCCTGGTCGTCACCCTCTACTACTACGAGGGCTTGACGCTCGCCGAGATCGGCAAAGTTCTCAGCGTGACCGAGTCGCGCGTCTGCCAGATCCACACCAAGGCCGTCATGAGCCTCCGCAACCGCCTGATGGAACCGCCGTACAAGAAGTGATTCATCCAAATCAGGATTTGAGTGAGTTGCTCAGCAGCTACACTCCCGCCAACTAATCACGCCGATCGCAATCTCCGGGGTCGGGACTTCGGTTCCGCGGAGGCTCTAAGGATCGGCGGAGGAACCAACCCGAACTAGGAGGAAACGCGCGTGGCAAAAGTCACTATGCGAGAGCTGCTCGAGGCCGGAGTCCACTTCGGACACCAGACCCGGCGCTGGGATCCCAAGATGCGCCCGTACATCTTCGGCGAGCGCAACGGCATCCACATCATCGACCTGAGGCAAACGCTCGCGGCCGCCGACCAGGCATACACCCTCATCAAGGAGCTCACCGCCGACGGCGGGACGGTGCTCTTTGTCGGAGCGAAGAAGCAGGCACAAGCGGCCGTTGAAGATGCCGCCAACGAGGCCGGCATGCCCTACGTCAACCATCGTTGGCTCGGCGGAATGCTGACCAACTTCCAGACCATCAACAAACGAATCCGCTACATGCTCGAGCTCGAGCAGATGGAGTCCTCGGGCGAGATGGAATCGCTGCCCAAGAAGGAACGGCTCCGCCTGCGCCGCGAGTTGGGCAAGCTGCAGACAGTCCTCGGTGGGGTTCGCGCCATGACGCGCGCCCCGGATGCCGTCTTCATCATCGATGTGAACAATGAGCACATCGCGGTGGCCGAGGCCAGCCGCCTCGACATCCCGATCATCGCCATCGTGGATACCAACTGCAATCCCGACAACATCAATCTCGTCATTCCCGGCAACGACGACGCGATTCGCGCCGCCCATCTGCTGGCGGGGACCATTGCGACTGCGGCCAAAGAGGGCCGCGAGCTGTATGAGGCAGCCCGCAAGGACAAGGCGGCGGCTGCTGAGGCCGCGGCCGCGGCCGCTCAAGCGCCGGCCGTGGAAGCTCCTGCTTCCTAGCCCGACCGAACTTCGAAGGAGAATCTGTGGCTGATTTCACAGCAAAGGATGTACAGGAGCTGCGCCGAACTTCGGGTGCCGGCATGATGGACGCCAAGCGCGCCCTCGAGGAGACCGGGGGCGATGTCGACAAGGCGAAGGACTTGCTTCGCGAAAAGGGCCTCGCCGCGGCCGCCAAGCGGACCGACCGGGTGCAGACTCAGGGAGCCATCGGCGTCTACCTGCATCACCAGGCCGGCCGCCCGGTCATTGGCGTACTGGTCGAGTTGGCATCGGAAACCGATTTCGTCGCCAAATCCGACGCGTTCCAGGAGATGGCGAACGACCTCGCCATGCATGTTGCGGCGGCGAACCCGCAATGGGTGAGGACGGATGAGGTTCCTGCTGCCACTCTCGACAAAGAGAAAGAGCTCATCGCGGCGACCGCACGCAACGAGGGCAAGCCGGATCACATCGTCGAGAAGATCGTCGAAGGGCGGCTCAACTCTTTCTTCCGGGACAACGTGCTCATGGAGCAGACATTCGTTCGCAGCGAGAAGTTCGAAGGCACCGTGGGCGCCATGGTCGGGCAGATGGCGGCAACCATGGGTGAGAACATCTCGGTGAATCGGTTCAGCCGCCTCGCGGTTGGTGAGGAGCTCGACGCCTCGTGACGAGCCGTGTGGTTCTCAAGCTGTCGGGAGAAGCCTTCGCTGATCCAGCGCTCAACTACGGCATCGATCCGGCCACCGTGCAGGCGGTTGCCGAGGAGATACGCGAGGTTCAGTCCGAAGGGCACCAGGTGGCGATTGTCGTAGGCGGGGGCAACATCTTCCGAGGTCTGTCTTCGTCCGCGGCCGGTATGGATCGGGCCAATGCCGATTACATGGGAATGCTCGCCACCGTCATCAATGCCATGGCGCTGCGCGACGGTCTCGAGCAGGCCGGGGTCGAAGCCCGGGTGCAGACGGCAATCACGATCCAGCAGGTCGCCGAGCCGTATCTGCGACTGCGGGCGCTGCGTCATCTGGAGAAGGGCCGCGTGGTGATCCTCGCTGGGGGCACCGGGAACCCGTTCTTCACGACCGACACCACCGCAGCCCTGCGCGCCGCCGAATTGGGGGCCGGCACCGTG
>CAMYIJ010000083.1 GCA_947258375.1 uncultured Acidimicrobiaceae bacterium | reverse complement strand
GTCCCTGGCGTCGTCCTCCGCCTCGACGCATCGCACTGATGCGCCTTCGTTGTGCGTCCTACCCAGATGACGCTGATGACTCGCAGACACGCGCCCGCTGATTGTGCGACAGACCACTAGCGGGAGGCGAGCGTTTCGTCGAGCTCCTCGGGAGTGATCAGCACGGCGCGCGCCTTCGAACCTTCCGACGGTCCAACGATGCCGCGCTGCTCGAGGATGTCCATCACCCGGCCGGCGCGGGCAAAACCGATACGGAGTTTACGTTGCAGCATGGATGTGGAACCGAGCTGGCTGCGCACGATGAGCTCAATCGCCGCGTTCATGATCTCCGGATCCTCTCCGTCGAACTCGTCTTCGGCTTCCTGCTTCTTGGCCGCGACCTCGAAGACCTCGGTGTCGCGATACTGGGCCTCACGTTGCTGGCGGACCCAGTCCACCACCACATGTACCTCGGCCTCCGAGACAAACGCGCCCTGGATTCTCTCCGGCTTCGGCTCGCGTGCCGTCACCACGAGCATGTCACCCAGCCCGACCAGCTTCTCGGCGCCGGACGTGTCGAGAATCACCCGCGAGTCGGTTTGGGAGGCAACCGAGAAGGCGAGGCGCGACGGGACGTTCGCCTTGATCACGCCGGTGATGACGTTCACCGATGGACGCTGAGTCGCCAGCACGAGGTGGATGCCGACCGCCCTGGCCATCTGAGCGATGCGAACGATGGAGTCCTCAACCGAACGGCCGGCCACCATCATCAGGTCGTTCAGCTCGTCGACGATGATCACAATGTACGGGAATCGGTCAAATGCGTCCGGGTCGAGGCCGCCGGCGTCGTGTTTTTCGCGGTAGCTCACGATGTCGCGAACGCCGGCGTCGGCAACGAGTTCGTACCGCCGGTCCATCTCCGACACAGCCCACTGCAGAGCGTCGGCGGCTTTCTTCGGGTTGGTGATCACGCGCGTCAAGAGGTGAGGCACTCCGTTGTACTGGCCGAGTTCGACCCGCTTGGGGTCGACGAGTATCAGCTTGACTTCCTCGGGTGTCGCCCGCATGAGGATCGACGTGACAAGCGAGTTGATACACGACGACTTGCCGGCCCCGGTGGCACCCGCAATGAGAACGTGCGGCAGCTCGTCGAGCTTGAGGAAGCGACTGTGGCCCGAGATGTCTTTGCCGAGACCTACGCTCAGCGGATCGGGGTTGCTCCGGGCCTCCGGGGTGTTGAGGATGTCGCCCAGGGTCACCAGGTGGCGGCTGCGGTTGGGAACCTCGATCCCGATGGCGCTCTTGCCGGGAATGGGTGCGAGGATCCGGACGTCGGCCGTCGCCATGGCGTACGCGATGTCGTTGGCGAGGCCGGTCACACGTGACACTTTCACGCCGGGTGCCAGCTCGATCTCGAATCGGGTCACGGTGGGCCCGGGAACGATCCGGGTGAGCCTGGCATCGACACCGTGCTGGTGCAGCGAACGCTCCAACTCGACCGCCGCTTCCTCCAGGGACCGTCGATTGTGGCCCGAACCTTCGCTGGGGCGCAGGAGTTCGAGCGGCGGCAAGTTGAACTTGCCGTTGGCGGGAGGTACCGGCATCGGCCGGGGAGCCTGCTTCGGCTTGGACTTCTTGGGCGCCGATTTGGCGGCTTCGACCTTGGGGGGCCCTCCACGCCTGGGGGCTGTCGGCTCGAGATCGGGTACTTCCACCCGGGCGGGGGGCAACGGCCGGGCCGGAGCGAACCAGTAGCGCAAGGCGCGCAGGCCGGCCATGATCGAGGCGGCAACGTCGCGCATCGTGGCGCGAGTGATGAACAGCGACCCCATTGTCACGACGGCGAACAGCACCAGGAACGCTCCCCAGAATCCTATGAGCCGGCGCATCGGGAAGGCGATCAGAGAACCGACCACTCCGCCCCGCCGCGTAACGGCTGTGAGAGATTCCGACAGGGAGACGGTTCCTGTCATCAGGTGGTACATCGCCAGCGATCCGACAAACACGACAACCATCCCGATCGCCAGCTTGGTGTAGTCCGGGCGCGGCATCGGTCCGAGAAGGGCGCCGCCGATTACGGCAACTACAACGGGGACTACCACGGCCCAGGTCCCAAAGAGGAAGAACAGCGCCTTGGCGGTGCCATTGCCCACCGGCCCGGCCAGCTCGAAGAATGACAGCAGCACCAGGATGGCGATAACAATGAGCACGATGCCCCAGACATCGTCGGTCTGGCGGCCCATCCGCTCCCGCAGCCTTTGCCTCATCCCCCGCAGCGCGCTGAGGAATCCGCTACCGGCACGGCTCTGTTTCTTGTTGGCCCTACTCCGCCCCGTCGCCCCACGGGACTTGCTCCGTGTTGGCATGGGGCACAAACGATACCGGAAGACCCCCCGCGCGCAAATGACCCTCCGCGCGATCCCGCGCGCGCTCCGCGCGATCCCTTATATAGCAACGCTTTTCGCGCCCTAAGAACACTTTTCGCGACCCTGTGTCTCCTCCCCCGTCGGACGCCGCCAGGCGGACGACGTCTGGGGGAGGTGGGCCTGCCCGAGGAACGAGGGCGGGGTCGGAGGGGGCAGCAGAGTCGCGGCAGACAGCTTTGACGATGTTCGGCGTATGCGCGGACACAGCCGCTCGACCAGTCAGCCATCCGGCCGCCTAGACCTCGATCACCACGGGGTACACGACCGGGCGGCGGCGCAGTTCCTGCTTGATCTTGCGGCCGGTGGCGCTGCGCACCGTGCGCCGCACCGTGTCGAGATCGGTCGGCAACTCGAGTTCGCCGATCGCCTCGATGATGCGGTCGGCGACGAGCTTGTGGATCTCCTCGCTGTCCCCGGTCACACCGTGGCTGTCGACATCGGGGCCGATGAGGATCTTGCCACTATGCATGTCGAGGCCGACGGTCAAGACCATGACGCCATCGTCGGCGAGGTGGCGCCGGTCGCGCAGCACGGCTTCGACGTCGCCGATCCCGGATCCATCGAGATAGACGAGGCCGGCCGGAAGCGCTTCCCGTTCAACGGTGATCTTGCCGTTCTCGAGAACGACGCGGTCGCCGTCCTCACAGACGTGGACGTCCTCGATGCCAACCTCGCGGGCGACGGCGGCATTGGCGACTAGATGGCGATACTCCCCGTGCACAGGGATCACCGACTGCGGAGCGATCACGTTGTAGAAGGTCTTCAGCTCCTCTTGGGCGGCATGCCCCGACACATGGACCGGGGCGTTGCGCCCGTGGAACACAGCGACATCCTGGCGCAGCAGGTTGTTGATCACCCGGGATACCTTGGTCTCGTTGCCGGGAATCGGTGTTGCCGACAGGATCACCGTGTCACCGGCCTCGAGTTTGATCGACCGGTGCTCCCCGCTCGCCATCAGCGACAGCGCGGCAAAAGGCTCCCCCTGGCTTCCCGTGCAGATGACCGCGGTCTGGCCGGGATCCATCTCGAGCAACTGGTCGACAGTCTTGACCCGCTCGTCCGGCACCTGGAGAAGACCGAGCCCGGTCGCCACCTCCACGTTGCGCAGCATCGAGCGGCCGAGGAGTGCAAAATGACGATCGTCGGCAAGCACCGCATCGACAGCCTGCTGGACACGATGAACGTGGCTGGCAAAGCAGGCGATGATCACCCGGCCCGTGGCTCCTGCCACGATTTGGTTGAGCTTGGGACCTACCGTCGCCTCGGATGGCACAAAGCCGGGGCGCTCGGCGTTGGTGCTGTCGGCCAGCAGGAGCCGGACCCCCTGGCGTCCGAATCCGGCGAACGTCGCCAGATCGGTCGGCAGGCCGTCGACGGGAGTCGGGTCGAGTTTGAAGTCGCCGGAGTGCATGATGAGTCCTTCGGGCGTGTCGAACACGACCCCGGTGGCCTGGGGCACCGAGTGCGCCACCCCGATCAGGGCGAACTTGAAGGGGCCGGACTCCATCCACTCTCGCTTCTCGACGGGACGCAGTTGCGGCGCAACGCCCAGCTCCTCGAGCCGGCTGCGGGCGAGTTCGACGCTCAGCGACGTACCGAAAACCGGGACATTCACCTCGCGCAGCAAATAGCCGAGCGAGCCGATGTGGTCTTCGTGACCGTGCGTGAGCACAACACATTCCAGATCATCGGGCCGTTCGAGGATCGACGTGAAGTCGGGCAGAACCAGATCGACGCCAAGCATGTCCTCGTCGGGGAACATCAAGCCGCAGTCGATGAGCGCCAGGCGCCCATCGATCTCGAGGACGGCGCAGTTGCGGCCTATCTCGCCCAGGCCGCCGAGGAACCCTATGGACACTGTCATGACACTCCCCCGGTTCGGAGTACTAAAGCGCGGATGCGGCCTCCAGGGCCTCGAGAACCATACCCAGCGTCTCCTCAGAGGCGGGCACGAGCGGCAACCGGGGCTCCCCGACCTCGGCCCACGCCCGCGACATCGCAGCTTTCAGCGGCATCGGGTTCGGCTCAACGAACAGCGCGGTGAACAAAGGCGTGAGGCCGTCGTGCAGCTTGCGAGCCGTCGACTCGTCACCGGTGGCGGCGGCCTCAACCAGGCGACGCACGAGCGGTCCTACGAGGTGAGAGGCAACACTGACGACTCCGACCCCGCCGGCTTCGACGATATCGCGGGTCATGCTGTCGGACCCCGAGTACACCGCAAAGCCCTGCGGCAGCGCCTCGAGTTCAGTCCTGGTGAAGGAGATGTCGTCAACGGCGTCCTTGACGGCGACGATGTTGGGGTGGGACGCCAGTTCAACGAGCGTGTCGACTTCGATCAGCCGCGCAGTCCGTCCCGGGATGTTGTACAGCATCAGCGGCAGGCCCGTGGCGTCGGCAATCGCGGTGAAGTGGCGGATCAGACCGGACTGGGGAGGTTTGGAGTAATACGGGGTCACGGCCATCAGGCCGTGACAACCGGCCGCGGCGGCCTTGTGACTCATTTCTATCGACTCGTGGGTGTTGTAAGTGCCGGTGCCCGCGATGACCCTGCCGCGCCCGCCGGCAGCATCTACCGCCGCCTTGAACAAGGCAACTTTCTCGGCATTCGACAGCGTCGGCGATTCGCCGGTGGTGCCGGTGACGACCACTCCGTCGGAGCCGTTCGACAGCAGGTGCCGGACCAGTTTCCAGAAGGCGCCATAGTCGACGGCACCTCTCGAATCGAAAGGTGTGATGATCGCGGTGAGTACGGGCCCGAACGGAGCCCCGCTGGGAGTTTCCATGGTATGGACGGTAGCAAACCTGGGAACAACTAACCTTCCTTGCAGGAAGATTCTCGAGTTGGTGGAAAAATGTCAGGTCGCTACATCCAGGACATTACGGCAAAGGACTTCGGTGTCGCCGTGCTGCAACGGAGCCAAGAGGTGCCCGTCGTCGTCGACTTCTGGGCCGAGTGGTGCGGTCCGTGCACGACGCTGGGCCCCCTGCTCGAAAGGGTCACCGAACAACACAACGGCGCTTTCGAACTAGTGAAGATCGACGTCGACCAGAACCAGGAACTTGCCGCCGAGTTCGGAATCCAGAGCATTCCCACCGTGGTCGCCTTTCGTAACGGCGTGCCGATCAGCCGATTCTCCGGAGCTGTGCCCGAGCACACCCTGCAGGCGTGGCTCACCGAGATCATGCCGAGCGATCTCGAGCTTCGGGTTGAGGAAGCCCGGGATCTCGCTCTCGACGGCAACCCCGATGCCGCGGAAGCCATCTTCCGCGAAGTCCTCGATAGCCAACCCGATCAACCGGAAGCCGGCATCGGCCTCGCCAGCCTGCGGCTCGCAGCCGGTGACGCCGACGAGGCGCTGATAATCCTGGGACGGCTGACGCCGACCCCCGAAGTGGAGCGCCTCCAGTCCGCCGCCCGGATGGCGACATCACGTGGCGACGATATCCCGGGCCTCGAGGCAGCGCTTGCCGCCGATCCCGAGTCGGGGTCGGCCCGCATCCAGCTCGCCCGCGCCCTGGCCGCCGGCAACGAGTTCGAGCCGGCACTCGATCACTACCTCCACGTCGTCCGCGCCAAAGGCGAGGAAAAGGACGAGGCCCGTATGGGGATGCTCGACATCTTCGGCGTCCTCGGCGACGAGCACCCGCTCACCATCGCCTACCGGCGGCAACTGGCAAGCGCGCTGTTCTAGGGCCTCGGCCGAATCAGGAATTGGCCGCACCTCGAGGTTCAACGGACAGGCCCTTGCTTTAGCAATATGCGCAAAACCAACGGAACAAACGTTGAAGAGGTTCGTCGTCAGACCCCGAGAACCGAATCCAGCCCCACCGTGAGCTTATCCGGCAGGTCGGCCACCGCCCGGACCGCGGCCAGCATCCCCGGCATGAAGGCCTCGCGGCTGAAGGTGTCGTGGCGGATCGTCAGGGTCTCGCCGAGGCCTCCGTAGATCACCTCCTGCGAGGCGATGATGCCGGGAAGGCGTACCGAATGAACGGGGATGCCGGCGATGTCGGCGCCGCTACCACCGGGGACCGCATCGTTCTTTCCGCCGGCGGCCGCGATGCGGGAGGCGGTTGCCAGCGCCGTGCCCGAAGGAGCATCCGGCTTGTCTCCGTGGTGGAGTTCGATCACCTCAACCCCCGCGAAGTGAGGAGCGGCCAACTCGGCAAATCGCATCATCATGACGGCGCCGATCGAGAAGTTGGGAACGACGAGGCAGTTCCCCGGGCTGTCCCCCCACAGCTCGGCAAGCTGCTCGAGGCGATCGGAGCTGAATCCCGACGTACCGACGACTGCGTGGAAGCCCCGCTTCCCCCACTGCTCGAGGTTGCCCATGACGACTTCGGGGGTCGTGAACTCGACAATGACGTCACAGTCGATCTCCGCCGGCTCGACGACGATCGGAACCCCGGCAACCACCTCGCCGGCCGCGGCGGGATCAAACGCCCCGGACAAATCCAGATCGGCTGCAGCCGCCACGGTTTCGGCCGTCATGCGGCCCATCCGGCCGGCAGCACCGGAGACGGCGACCCGGCTCACGCCACGTAGCTCTCTAGCTCGTCGGGCTCGAAGGGGCCTACGGCACCCAGAACAAATGGGCCGGAGTACATCTCCGCGGAGATGTCGATCGTGTCCTGTGCGGTGACTGCCTCGATTTTCTCAACGACTTCGTCGACCGAGTAGTGCGTCATGCCCACCAGCTCGTTGCGGCCCATACGACTCATCCGGCTGTTGGAGTCCTCGAGGGACAAAGCGAGGCTCCCTTTGACGTGACCCTTGGCCCGCTCCAGCTCATCGTCCGTCAGTCCCTTGGAGACGAGTTTGTCGCACTCGGCACGGATCAGCTTGAGAACCTCCGGTGCCTGCGATGGGGTGGTGCCGACATAGATCGCGTTCGCTCCGGTCTCGAGGAACGGGATACGAAAGCTGTGCACCGCATAGGCCAATCCGCGTTGCTCGCGGACCTCACGGAACAGGCGGGAGCTCATGCCGCCGCCGAGAACGTGGTCGACGACGTCCGCAGCCCAGCGACGCCCGTCGTCACGCTTGAGGCCCGGCCCGCCGAGCACGAGGTGTGCTTGTTCCGTGTCCTTGGTGCGCACGGTGACCCCCTGTGCGGGTGGCACCGTGATCACGGGCCGGGTGGTGTCCCCACCCTCCCAGTCTCCGAACTGGTCGCCGATCTGCTCGACCAGGGCATCATGGTCGATGCGCCCGGACGCCGCGATGACCACTGTGTGTGGCGTGTAGCGTCGCTGCCAGTACTCCCGGATGACGCCGCGGGTCATGGCGTTGATGGAATCACGGGTTCCGAGAATCGGCGGCGCCAGCGGGTGGCCCGACCACAGCTTGCGAATGAACAGCTCGTGGGCAACGTCTGTCGGATCGTCCTCGTTCATGTTGATCTCTTCGAGCACAACATGGCGCTCGGAGTCGATCTCGTCCTGCCGGAAGGCCGGCCGCTGCAACATCTCGGAGAGAACATCGACTGCGAACCCGAGGTCGGCGTCACGAACCTTGGCCCAGAACACGGTGTATTCCTTTGAGGTGAAGGCATTGTGGCGGGCGCCGATGGCGTCGAATCCCTCCGCGATCTGGTGAGCGTCGAGCGCATCGGATCCCTTGAACAGCAGATGCTCGAGGAAGTGACTCGCCCCGGCCTCCACCTCGGTCTCATCGCGGCTGCCCGTGTCAACCCAGGCTCCGATCGTGGCCGAGTGTATGGAGGGCATGTCCTGAGTGATGACGCGCAGGCCGTTCGGAAGCGTCGTGAGCTGATAGTGCATGCCGGAAGTGTAGAGCTACTACGGAGCGTACCCGCCTCCGTAGCGGCAGCCCGACTAAGCGTGGTCGTCCCCGAGTACACTCCGCACTAGATGAGGAGGCGAACAGCCGCGGCTTTGTTGTGTGCCGCGCTCTTGTTGAGCGCGTGCGGGAGTGACGCGGTATCTGACGCGACCGGGTCGGACACCATCCCCGATCCAGGCCGCGACTTCCCAATCTCAACGAGCGACCAATTGAACCTCGAGGGGCGTGCTTGGGGCTCCGGCACCACCTACGTGATCCTCGCCCACATGCGCCCCGCCGACATGACGTCCTGGTTCGACTTCGCCCGGCTGCTCGCCGACGAGGGCTACACCGCGATCGCGTTCAACTTTCGCGGATACGGAGAGTCCGAGGGCGACGAAGGCGAGTTCAACGTGGCGGCCGACGTGCGCGGCGCGGTCGCTGCCGCACTCGATGAGGGGGCGAATGACGTCTTCGTCATTGGGGCATCAATGGGTGGGACGGGGGCGATTGCCACCGCAGCCTCCGATAACATCGCCGGCACGGTGGCGATATCAGCGCCGGCCGAATTCGGAACGCTGAGGGCGCCCGTGCTCGTTCAGCTCATCAACGGGCCCCTCCTCCTCATCGCGGCGGATGAAGACGGCGAGGCCGCCAACGACGCTCTGGACATCGCATCCGACAAACCTGATGCCGAGATCCTGGTGCTACCCGGAGCTCAGCATGGCACCAACCTGTTCGCCGAACACGGGGTCGAGATCACGGAGCGAATCCTGGAGTTTCTCGAAGCCGGCTGAGCCGTCCGCCCGGTTTGACACGTGTGAGACAATCAACGGTTATGGCTATGCGTGACCGGTCTGTCCTCACCGAGATTCTCCCGCCCGATGAGCGGGTCATCGAGGCCGTTGTAGCGCGTTATCAGCGGATCGCCCCGGCGGTGCTTCGCTTCGCCCGCGCCATTGCCGACAACGACGATCTTCAGGTGCGGCTCGGTTCGCAGGCGACAGCTGCCGGAGACGATATCGTCCTCGATCCGCGGGTCTTCCAGTCGGCTTACGCCAGATCGGCACCGGTGACGCCGACCGAGGTAGCCCTTACATCGGCCCTGCACGAGGTCGTCCACATGATGTCGACGAACTTCGACGAGATGCGCCCGATCCCCCGCTCGTGGTTGCCCACACCGGAGGAAACCGCCGGGCTGCCGCCGGCCGCCGATCCCGAGCCGCAGCCGCGCGACCCGATGGGCTACTTCGACTTCAGCGGCCCCGATCCGACCGAGCTCGACACTGACGCGGATATGCCGGACGAGATGCTCGCCGAATTCCGGACCGATGAGGCCGATCAGGCGCCGACCCCGCCGACCGCGGATCAGCCGGTGAACCTCCTCGACGCTCTCCACGAGGCGGGTGGCGCCGCCGCCGAGGCCCTGTTCCTGTCAATCGAGGACGCCCGCCAAGAGATCCAGCACCTCGCCCCGTATGCAGGGGTTCGCTCCGTCCTCACCGATCTCTACAGGGCCGCTACGCCCGACGCTTTCCGCGAGGCCCGGCCCCTCGGCCAATACGCCCTGGCGTGTTTCATGATCATCGGGGGATACAGCGACCGCGACTCACTTCAGCGCCGGATCGCTCCCCATGCTGCGGCAGCCCTGGATGACGCCGCGGGATGGCTGGACGAGGCGGTGCGCCAGTCAGATCCGTGGGAAGTCGCCGGCATCGCCATCGAGCTCCTCAAGATTGCCCGGCTCCATCAGCTCATCACGCCCGGAGCCGACTCCGATTCCGCGGCGACCACGAAGGCCAAGGGCGAGGCCGACCGCCAGGCGATCGCCGAGACCGTGGATGCGGTGCGCATCGTCACGCCGACTCTGCGCGACATGGATAGCTATGAGCAGACGCGCCAGGCCTCCCAGAGCGTGAGCGCCGAAAAGGGCCGCAAAGGGGAGGCCGAACAGGCTGGCGACCCGGCAACCGACCAGCTCGTTCGTGTCTCCGAGTCACCGACGGTCTACCTGCCGACGGGACAGGGAGGCAAGCTTCTGGTCGAGACCTTCCCGGTGGCGTTTCGAGACCTGGCGCCTGATGGGCGCCGCATGCTCGAACAGGCCGCCCGCGAATGGGGCGTCGCGCAGCGCCGGGTGTCGGGCGAGCTGTATCCGCTCTTTTTGGCCAACCAACGCCGCGGATTGCGCTCCGGCTACGACGCGGGCGACCTCTCCCCCTATGCCGCCCTCCTCCTCGGCGCCGGGCTCTTTGAGCGCATGTTCGAACGTCGCGATCTGCCGACCCGCCGCTCCTACGGGGTCAGCCTGCTCGTCGACGGGTCCGCGTCGATGCTCCAGCCCCGGCCCAATCTGAGAGGCCGTAAGACTCCGTGGGCGCTGGCGGCGGCGACGCTGGGAGCCTGGACCCTGGCCCGATTGTGTGATGAGCTCCAGATCGAGTTCGAGATCGCGCTATTCAACCGGAGCTTCGCGGCCAACGCCGACGACACCGAATCGAGCTACAACCAGCGCCGAGTCGACGCGACCGGAGCCTTGCGCCGCAGCCAGGGTGGCGCTGCGGAGCGGTTGACTCGCACCGTCAACCACTACGTGCTGAAGCGGTTCGACGACCGCTGGCGTCACGCCGAGGACGGCGTCGCCGGCCTGTTCTACATGGCGGCCAACCCTCAGGACGCCGCGCGTCACGTTCGCCTCGACCGCACTGGAGGGCCACCTCTGTCCATGTTCGAGAAGGCGGCCAATGTCGACGAGTACAACATTGCATACGCCGCCAAGCGCCTCGCGGCCCGTCACGTCAGCCACCGCATCATCGTGGTGCTCGCCGACGGCATGACACGGGGATCGGTCAACGATCTCGCCGAGTGTGTTCACGAGGTCGAGCTGGGCGGCGCCACCGTGCTCGGCATCGGCATCGGCGACGACACCGTCCGCGCCGCGTACAGCCGTCACCAGATCGTCGAGCAGCCCGAGACGCTCGCCAAGGCGATGGTGGACGGCGTCAGATCCACTCTCTTCAAGACTCTGGCCGGAACAACTGGGGCGGGCTGGTGGCTCCAAGCGAGCCGCGGCGCCGCTCCGGCCGACGGCACCAACACTTTTGACCAATTACAGAGGAGCGCTCATGGCTAAAACCGTCACGTTCGAGGACCCCAGCGGCGAAGGGAAGCCGATCGAGCTCGAAGTCACGAAGGTTCCCAAGGACCTGCCCGACTACGAAACTCGCATGGATCATATCCCCCAGCCGGATCCCTACTACGTCGATTTGGGGATGCTCTACAAGTTGGCGGCGCTCGAGAAGGTGCGACAAGATCACTTCGACGATACCCCGCTTCATCTGGCTCTCCGGGGCCACATGGGGACCGGCAAGGATCACGACCTCGAGCAGTTCGCCGCCGTGCTCCAAACACCGCACTACCGGATCCCGCTGACGGGTGAGGTTCGCGACATCACGCTGATCGGCTCCGTGAAGCTACACGGTGATGGCCAGGGAGGCACCGAGAGCCGCTGGCAGGACGGTGACATCACCCGGGCGCTGCGCGGGCCGGCGCTGATCAACCTCTCGGAGTTGAATGCCGCTGGGGCCGAGACTCTCTTCGCCCTCCACGGTTTGCTCGACCGGCACCAGGCCCTCGAGCTTCCCACCGGTGAGATGGTGCGCCTCCGCGGCGATGTCCGCGTGTTCGGCACCCTCAACCCGACCGACCTGCGCGACTATGCAGGCACCCAGACACTGAACAAGGCGTTCGCCGACCGCTGGATCATCTGGGAAAAGGACTTCCCGCAAGAGGACGAACTGACCGCGATGCTGGGCCGCCGCCACGCCGACCTGGCTCCCGAGTACTCGGTGCTGATCGCCAAGCTGGCCACCGAGGTCAACGCCTCCTTCACCTCTGTCGACTCCCGCACCCGGGTCGAAACCCCGATGTCGCTGCGAACCGTCCTCGACCGCATACCGGCGGGCCTGCGGATCTACTCCCATGCGGTCGACCCGTTGCGCCGCACATGGGAGGAAATGGTGCTTCCCCACATCGATCCCTACGACCGGGACCACTACGAGACCGTCTGGGCCGCCGTCGCCCGAATCGGCCCCAGCAAGGCGCCGTTCTAGTCGATGCGCACCGGGATGGGCCGCCCCGGGGGAGCCGGTTTGGCATAGCCCGCAATCTCGTGGGCGATCTCGAAACCGGAGCCGAGATAGAGGGCACGCGAGGCGGCATTGTCACCCTCGAAACAGACAGTGCCGGTGTGCAGTCCCGCCTCGGCCATGTGGGCCAGGCCCCGAGCTATCAGCGCCCGTCCCACGCCTCGCCCGCGATAGTCGGGATGGACTCCGACCGGCTCGAAAAGCCCCCGACCGGAGATCCGGTCGTGCCACGTTTCGGTGAATCCGGCCAGTGAGCCGTCCGGCGCCACAACGAGCCACTCCAACTCGGCGCGGTACCCAAACGTCCCCATGAGGGTGGCGTACTCGCCCGGATTCCAGGTCGACCCGAACGCCGCCGCATGAAGCGCGCCAATCTCGTCCGCCTCGTCATGGCGGGCCGTCCGCATTGTGTATCCGTCCGGCAACGCGCCCCGAGGGGGGCCGGCGGTGGACCGCTCGACCAGGTAGTGCGGATCGTGGCTGTCTTGCCAACCTGATGCTGTCGCGGTCGTGACCCGCGATGTGTCGTCCGTGAAGACTCCCATCACCATGCTTCTGATCGGCTTGTCGATCTCGGCCATCAGGTCCGTCAGCGCCGTCTCGGCCCAGGCCAGAAGTCCAAGCTCCAGATCACCGCCTCGCTTGTCGGGCCGGATCTGCAGATCGAACGAATCGTGGCCGGGTTGGAGCATCACCCAGGCTGTGACTCCGGCAGCGTCCTCCCAGAGGTGAACCAATCGGGACACGTCGTAGCGGCAACATCCGTTGAACATCCGGTGCACGATGTCACCCGGGTGCAGATAACCGCCCTGTCCTGCCGCAGCAATGGCCCGCCCATTGAACTCCTGAAGGAGAGCCAGCTCGGCGGCGGTGTCCAGCCACCGCCCTGAATCTCCAGGGGAAGCCTCGCTCACAGCCCTGCGGCCATGTCGATCGCCTCGACGAGCGTGTCGGCCACCGGGACACCGGTTGCCACCAAATCGGGACGATGGTGCGAGCCGCCGTTGTAGAACACACATCGAATGCCCGCCGCCGCGGCCGCCGCTGCGTCATCGAAGGTGTCGCCGATCAACACGGTGTTGATCGCGCCGTTCATGGGTAGTTCGTCGAGATGGCGTGTCAGCAGGTCTGCCTTGCGATCACCCCGGGCGGAGTCCGAGCCACGCACCGCGATCATCAGCCCGGTCAATCCGTGCTCTGCGACCGTTGGTACGAGAAGATCGTGAGTCCACATCGACAGGATCGACTGCGACAGCCCGCGTTCTCGGGCGTAAGCGGTTGCAGAGTGGGCGTCTGCTGCCGGAGCCGCCAGATGGAGCATGTCCATGTACGAGTCGTGGAACGTGGTGTTGACGGTCTCCCACTCATCGTCCGTAACGTTGCGCTCGAGCAACACGTCGTAGAAGGTACGCACGGGCCGCTGGTAGTGATCCCGATACCCGTCTGCGTCGATCTGCACCGCGGCACGGATTGCGGCCAAGGAAGCATTGACGGCCTCCACCACGATGTGGTTATCGTCGAAGAGCGTGCCGTTCCAGTCCCAGATCAGGTGCATCGGATCAACGGTAATGCACGATTTGGTCAAGCTCGGCGCCAACACGCGTTACCGTTGCCTCGATGAGATACAACCTGGGAGACGAAGACCTCGACGGCCGCCTGCGCGAATTGGTCCGCGACGCCGTTGCCGGCGATCCGGATGACCCGGCCGACGACGACCTCGTCGGCGAGATTCTGGTCACCGGTCTCAAAATGCTGCGGGACAACAACGACCGCGGCAACCTGAAGCTGACCAACAGCGCCCTCAAGGAAATGCGCTACGCCTTTCTCATCTTCTCGAAATACCAGAACGTTCCCAAGGTCACGATCTTCGGCTCCGCCCGGACACCCGAGGGGGCGCCGAACTTCGAGTTGGCGGAGGGGTTCGCCCGGCTGATGGCCGATACGGGGTGGATGGTCGTCACCGGCGCCGGCCCCGGCATCATGCGGGCCGGCAACCGGGGCGCGGGCATCGACAACAGCATCGGCGTGTCCATCAGACTTCCGTTCGAGGCATCCAACAACGAGTTCCTCCACGAGAGCCGCTTGATCAACTTCAAGTACTTCTTCACCCGCAAACTGATGTTCGTGAAGGAGTCTGACGCGTTTGTGATGTTCCCGGGCGGCTTCGGCACTCAGGACGAGGCTTTCGAGCTGCTGACGCTCGTGCAGACCGGCAAAGCACCGTTGGCGCCAATCGTGCTCCTCGAGGCGCCGGGAACCGGGTATTGGGACGCCTGGCGGGAGTTCGTCGGCACCTTGCTCGATCAGGGAATGATCGCGGAACACGACCTCAGTCTGTTCTTCCACACCAACGATCCGGCCGCCGCCCACGACGAGATCGACCGGTTCTACGGCAACTACCACTCGCAGAGGTATGTGGACGGCAAGCTGGTTATCCGCATGAAACAAGCCCCCAATGCCGCCCAGTTGGCGGAGTTGAACGACGAGTTCGCCGAGATCGTCGTGTCCGGATCTATTGAGGCAATTGACATAACGGAGCACGAAGCCCGTGACGATGATCAGCCGGATCTCGCACGAATCATGTTCCATTTCAACCGACGTGACATTGGTCGGCTACGCCAGTTGGTCAACCGGCTGAATGGGTGGGCCGGCGAGTCATAGCCCGTTGCGGCACAGTAGAATGCGCCGGTAATGCGGGAAATTCTCTCCGACCTCGTCGCAGAAGAGCAGTCTCTGGACCAATTCCTTCAGGGGCTGCACGAACGCGATTGGAAACTGCCGACAATGGCGCCCGGATGGTCGATTCACGACACCATCAGCCACCTCGCATTCACCGAATGGGCTGCCGCCCGTGCCCTCGACGGGCAGGATGCTGATTCGGTGCGGGTCGCCGACCTCGACGAGTGGACCTCGCGCGGTGTCATCGAAGGCCGCCCCAAGCGTTACCAGGAGGTAATCGAGTGGTGGCGCTCGGGTCGAGCCGCCGTTGTCGACGGGCTCTCGAAGAAGCTCCCCTCCGACCGCATCGAGTGGGTTCTGGCCCCGATGAGCGCCCAGGCGTTTGCAACTCTGCGCCTGATGGAGACCTGGGCGCACGGCCTTGACATCAAGATGGCGCTGGCACACCGTTTCAAGGGCGAACCCGAGGACGATCCACTGCTCGACAGCCCCCGCCTGCGCCACGTTGCGTGGCTGGCGCATCGGATGCTGCCCTGGTCCTTCGAGACCGCAGGTGAGGAGTTCCCCGAGGGAGGCATTCGCGTAGAGCTCATGGGTCCCAACTACGCCCGCTGGGTGTACGGCCCGGCCGCTGCGGAAAACGTCATCAAGGGAGTCGCCGGGGAATGGTGCCGGATCGCTGTTCATCGCCTCGATGCCTCTGCCACCAACCTGAAGGCCGAGGGCGATCAGGCCGAGACCGCACTGCGCGTCGTCCGGGCCTACTGAGTCGGCAGAGTGACTTCCGGCTCCCGAGGTGACCTGCCACGTCTCATCGGAATGGTCCACTTGCTCCCCCTGCCCGGCTCACCCGAATTCGGGGGCGACCTCGACACCGTGCTGGCGCAGGCGGTCGAAGACGCGGTGACGTTGGCCGACGCCGGATTCGGCGGGATCATGATCGAGAACTTCGGTGATGCTCCGTTCTTCGCCGACCGGGTGCCTCCCGCGACGGTGGCGGCGATGACGCGCGCCGCAGTAGCGGTCGCGGGCGCCGTGGACCTTCCGCTCGGGATCAACGTGCTGCGCAACGATGCGCTGAGCGCGGTGTCGATCGCGGCAGCCACGGATGCCCGCTTCGTTCGGGTCAATGTGCTGAGCGGGACGATGTATACCGATCAGGGGCCGATCGTCGGCAAGGCAGCCGACGTTGCCCGCCTGCGCGCGGCGCTCAACAGAGATATCGCGATATTCGCCGACGTCTTCGTCAAGCATGCCGTGCCCCCGGCCGGCTTGACCCTCCAGCAGGCCGCCGAGGAACTAACCGGCCGCGGCGGCGCCGACGCGGTGGT
Organism: uncultured Acidimicrobiaceae bacterium; assembly: GCA_947258375.1. GTDB lineage: Bacteria > Actinomycetota > Acidimicrobiia > Spongiisociales > UBA5794 > JAHEJX01. The sequence goes on along the minus strand of CAMYIJ010000083.1, from coordinate 1,325 downwards.
CGCCTCGGGGTCGGCGACCGGTAAGCCGCCGACGGTGGAGCACCTCGAGGAGACGAAGGCCGCAATAGGTGATTTGCCGCTGTATGTGGGCTCGGGTACTGGAGTGGCGACTGCGGCAGCGTTCCTGGGTCCGGCCGATGGGTTGATCGTCGGGAGCGCCACCAAGCCGGGTGGGGATACTGCGGCACCGGTGGATCCCGAGCTTGCCCGGGCCATTGTGGAGGCGGTGACGGAGGGCTGAATCGGCTCTCTGGCCTATGGACGATCTCCAGATACTGCTGATCGGCGGTCCGCCGGGAGCCGGCAAGTCGACCCTGGGGAGAGCCCTGGCCGCCGAGCTGGGCTTCGGCTCGTTGACGGCGGACGATCTCGCCATTGCCGGCCGCATGCTGACGACCCCAGAGACCCACCCCGCACTGCATGTAATGCGGCCGGTCGGCTATCGCCAGTACTTCACCGACGGGCCTGCGGAGAAGCTCATCGCCGACGCGATTGCAGTCGAAGAGACGATGTGGCCCGTTGTCGAACGTGTCATCTCTTCTCATATCGAATCCCGGGCGCCGATAGTTATCGATTGGTGGCTGTTGTCCCCCAAGACGGTCGGACAGCTCGAAGACAAACGCATCGCATCTATCTGGCTCCATATCGACGCGGACGCCCTCGAGCAGCGCGAACGGAGCAACACCGAGTACCTGGCCCGGTTTGCAGACCCCGAGCGGATGCTCACCAACTTCATGGCCCGGAGCCTCTGGCGCAACGACCTCGTCGCCGCTCAGGCTGCCGCGGCTCGTCTTCCGACCTTGGAGCTGACCGGCCGCGAGACCGTCGACGAGATGGTGAACGCGGCCCGCGCACTCATGGCGACACGGCACGACGCTCCGGGTTGAACTGCTGGGGGGCGGGGGTGGGGGATCCGTGTCGGCGGGCTCGCGCCGCGGTTCGGTCGCCGTCTGCGAAACGGGCTCGAGGTTGCTGGCGAGGGGTGGGGGGATTGCGTTTCGGGCGGCTGTTGGCGGGAGTCGGTCGCCGTACGCATGGCGGGCTCGCCGTGCGGTTCGGTCGCCGTCTGCGGAACGGGCTCGTGATTGCTGGCGAAAGGATGGGAGGATTCGTGTCGGCGGGCTCGCGGGACGATTCGGTCGCCGTTTGTCTGGTGGGCTCGAATCTGCTGGCGAAGGGGGTGGCAGGCGGTGGGGACGGTCCCTCTTATGTGTCTCCCCCGGAGCGCAGGGGGGACGAGGGGGGTTTGGGTGAGGCCCCAACCCCGTATGTGCTGTGGTCTTGCCGAAAGCCAAACGTCCCGAGCCGGGCCCCGCCGGCGACGT
>CAMYIJ010000082.1 GCA_947258375.1 uncultured Acidimicrobiaceae bacterium | reverse complement strand
CACCCCCATCCCCACCAGGATCTCATGGGGGACGACTGCCAGCAGGACACCGGATAGGGCAAGAATTAGGGCGCTGCGCACAATCCGCTCCGTCTCGACGTCGTTATACCTCGAGCAACAACCGTGGGTTCCCCTGTATTGCACCGAATTGGTTCCCACGATGTTCTACAAAGCTGGGAGCTGCAATAGGAGCGCGGGCGAGATCTACGTGAAGTCCGCCCAATCGGGGAGCGGCTCACGTCGGTCCAACCACTCGAATGGAATCCCGCCAATGCCGACCCGGCCGCCCGGCGGCGGTGCTGCCTTCTAACGGAGTTCGGCGGGGATGAGGACCCGGGCCTGGTCTTGCCAGGACTTGTCGCTGGAGGTCGTGCTCGCTCGATAGGCGGCGAGCAGTGTTTCGCCGGCGACGGTCTGCTCCCAGAACCACGCCTTCAGCGCGTAGGCCGACATCTCGCCGGGTTGGGCACCGGCCGCCTCTGTGACCCAGGCCTTGAGGTCTTCTCCGGCGAGACGGAGGATGTTGCCCACGCTGAGATCCTCGGTTGACGTCGGGAGGGTGCCGTCGACCGCGGCGGCGAGAGCATCTGCCACCTCGCCGATTGTCATCCCGGCTCCGCCGAAGACAGTGCGACCGGTCCGTTCAAGGCCGAGGTCATACCAGGTGGCCAGCGAAGCGATCTCGTCGCCGAGGCGGTTGGCGAGCGAACCATCGTGTTCGATCGGGGCGTAGTTGACCGGGCACGCCATCCCGTCGAGTTCCACTCCCCCATCGGCATCTTCGGGATAGTCCATCAAGATCGGCACTTCCTCCACCGGACGCTCGAGGAGACCGAGCGCGCCCTGTAGGACCCGCCGCTGAAACGCCGCATCGTTGGGCTGGCCAAGGGGCCGCCCGAGAATGAACGAGACCCACAGCGCCCGCGGTGGCTTCATCGCCGCCGAGTGTTGCCTGATGAGACTGATCTGGGTGGTGGCCAGACCTTCGGATTCCAGATAGTGCGAGAGCCCGCCCACGGCGCGCGTGCAGGCCGGTCAAATCGGCACGAGGAGAACGGCGTCGACTGTATCGCCTTTGAGATGGCGGGCCAGATCGCGTGCCGTGGACTCCATCTGCTCGGGCGGCGTCGCCCCCATGAAGGAGTAATGCAGGTCGGCCACGGAGCCGATCTCACCGTCGGCTGCCATCTCCTGGAGACGTTCGATCGGAAGCGCGATGTTGATATCCGCCTGATAGCCGGTCCGATCGAAGTTGGGCGAGACGTGCGACATCACAATGTCGGCGGCCGGCGTGTCGCCGGGGATGATGCGGTAGTCCTGGGCGCCGAGCTTGAACGGACGGTCGTCGCGTCGGTGCAGACCAGCGGTCGAGATGATCGCTACGCGACGCTCGCTCAGTGGCGGGCCGGCCACGGCCGGGTTTGTGTCGAAGGTGGGCAGGTCGAGCCCGACGATGACGTTGCGTTCGGCTTCAGGGATGTCGGCAAGATGGGCCATGGCGACGACAGTAGCGAGGTCGCCGCCTCCGGTCTGCGAGGTAGTCCTCGACGTTGGCTGAAACGTGACCGCTGCGGGGGATCCGTCAGAGTTCGAGCAGGTATCGGAGAACTCGCCCGACCTCGAACAACGGCCCTGGGCCCACAACTCCGAGCCGGTCGATGAGCCGTTGCTCGGAGATGGACTTCACGTCCTCACACATGGCATAGCTCGGATGATTGAGTCCTGACTCCCCTGGCTCGACCTCTACCTGGGACGGAAGCTCACGATTCACCGACGTGAGGGGGGCAACGAGCACGACGCCGGCCGGACCTTCGTTCAGAGCATCGTCCGACACGACCAGCGCAGGGCGAATCCCTGCCTGTTCCCGACCAACCGGCTCTCCGAAGTCGACCAGCCAGATCTCGCCCCGGCGAGCGGTCACGCTGAAGTGTCTCCGACTGCGCCCTCTTCGCTTCGGCGCTCCTGCTCGATCTCCGCCCACGCCGCAGGATCATCGCATAGCTCCTGGTAGCGCCGATTGAACGTCTCGAAGAAGATCCTCCGCTCCAGGGCTTCGACGGCATCGTCGAGAACCCTCGTCATCGGCTGCCCGGTCGCGCTGGCGAGAGACGCGAGCCGGTCTCGAGTCTCCTCACTTACTCGTATCGTCGTGCTCATGACCGGGAGTCTACTATCATGTAGACATATGTGTCTACATACGTGATTCTGCACCAGAGCACGGCCGAATACCCCAAGCGGCGTTCCGATACTGCTCTGCCCACTAGCCTCTGCGCGATGCCACTCACACCAAGGCAGCAGCTCCGCCTGCTGCTGGCCGCCTTTGCGATCGGTGTCTCGTCTTGCGCGACAGGCGGCGCATCATGCCTGCGACATGAGGATCTTGGAGTCGTCGAGTGTTCAACTGAGCATGAATGGGAGTTCGCTGGAACCGGCGACTTGAACTTCGCTGAATACAGCTACTTTCAAGTCCCCAACATGGAGCAAAGCCAGTGGATGGTCATCGCCTCCGCTCCTTGCGAGCAGTTCCTCGAGGATCTCCCTAGCGGTCGCGCACATCTCGATTCCTCCATGCAACTCGTCGCAATGGCTACGGCGATTCCAACGGTGGAGGACTACGAAGCCGGCAAGCGCAGCGTCGACTGCAGCATTGGCGTCGAGCCGACAACAAGCAACGCCGGAAACGTCCGGTACGAGCTGGCCCCCTTCACCGGATCCGGCTCTCTGCTAGGGGGAACGTGGGAACCCGCAGAGCGCTAGGGGCGCCGACTCTGAACCGGCGACCGAACTGGTTTTCCCGCCTGGTCCGTGCCGGCGAAGCGTCCTGGTGGCGGACTACACGAAGGCAAGCGTGGGTGACGACGTTCTCCATCGGATGAGGCGATCGCCACAGGGTGAAGATATTCATGGGCTTCGCGGTATACCTCTTGGTGTCGGAGACCGGAAGCGCGGAAATGCAGCACCTGGCGGCTGCCGCAAAGAAGCTCATCGAATTGGGCCGCGGTACCTCTTCGCCGCGGCTTCGCGCGGCGAAGAGGTGAACCACTAGGCCAATTCGTTGTATCGATGTCCGGCCGCCGGAGACCTGTCCCCGATTCGCTCAGGCGGTCTTGGTCCACTCGAGAAGGCACGCCGGCGGTTCAAACTCGCCACCGTGGCAACGTTTGTTGACATGGAATCGAGAGTGATACTGGAACGGGTCCCCGTCAACGGTGCGAAGGGTTGCCACGAGATGATTGCCGAAGGCGTTACCGCGTGTATCCGAGCCGAACAGATCGTTGTCGAGGGCAATCGCTGTAGCTGTGCCAGTGGCGAATGGCCCATCGATTCCCAGCGTGTCGGTACAGGGGCCGACACCGGGTGGCTCCTCGACCTGACGCCAGATCTCCACCGGCACATTGGATCCTCTATTGGACTCGACGATGGCTCCCTTTCCGGTCTCCTTCTGCTGCACAACGAACGACTCGACACCGTCGGGACGTGGTGGTTCCGCAGGAGGGAACTCGCCAGGGAAACCAGTCGGATCGCCCATGTTCTCATCGAGATACTGGAAGAACGCCTCTCCCCAGATCGGGAACCACTCGATAAGAGCGAGCTCGGCGGCGATCTGCTCGTCGGTGCATATGGCATCGTGTGTGGTGTTCAAGAAAACGACGAACCCGTTCTCGAAATCGGGGAAGTCGAACCCGAAGTTCGCCTCGAACCGGTCCGGGGGACCGGCAGCCGCCGGGGCGGCAGCCATCGTCATCAACAATACAACTACGAGCGCGACCTTACTTATCTTCCCCATCTCCGAACCTCCCAGCTCGTTCGGAGCCCCGACATGGGACCCCAGAGAACCGAATATACCGAAACGCAGACCGCTGTCAATGGGCCTGGCGTACATGGTGCCCGGCGGTGCAGCCCCAAAACGGGGATATGGGGCTCCCCTGGTGGCGAATCCACCTCCGCAGACGCGGTCGCTCGGTCAATACGGCGCGTACTTCGCCGAGCAACCAGATCACCACCTCGAATTGCTGACCTCGCAGCCAAGCCTGCACGATTCATTGCGAGGGACCTCTACCGATGGCCGCCGAGACCAGCCGCCACCGATGACGCATGGCGGCCCAGTCTTCGCGCGGCCTCTGACGAGTGTCGTTCTCGGGGGCTCGCCACCTAGGAAGGAACCTGCCGGCGCAGTGGTATGGCCATCCCAAACCAGAAGACGCGAGCCCGAGTTTCTGCTCCACAAATACTCGAAAGGGACCGGCATCCAGTCGGTTCCCAGTGTCGGAGAGCCGACGCGAACCTCCACCCCTACCCCGCCAGGCCCTCGGCCTTCTCGGTGAGCTCGAGCCAGCGGGATTCCGCCGTGTCGAGGGCCTCGACCGCGGTCGCCAGCTTCGCAGCGAGTTCCATTGTGCGCTCGTAGTCCCCGGCCGCTTCGTCGAGCTGCGCAGCGAGCGCCGAACGTTGGCTCTCCATCTTCGGGATACCTGCCCCGAGGTCGTCGAGTTCTCGCTGCTCGTGGTAGCTGAGTTTGCGGGGTGCCGACTTCGGCCGGCGGCTTTCGGTCGCCTCCTTCACGGGAGCGGGCGAAGGCCACGCCATTGCGCTCCGGTAGGCAGTCCACCCACCCGGGTGATGGAGCACAGAGGCATCGGGTTCGATCGAGAAGATGTTGGTGCAGGTGCGTTCGAGGAAGTACCTGTCGTGGCTGGCGACGACGAGGGCGCCATTCCAGGCGTCGAGGTACTCCTCGAGGATGTTGAGCGTGTCGATATCGAGGTCGTTGGTCGGCTCGTCGAGAAGCAGCAGGTTGGGCGCCTCCATCAAGCAGAACAGGAGCTCGAGCCGGCGCCGCTCACCGCCGGAGAGGTCACCGACCTCCGCCTGCTGCTGGTCTCGCGTGAACTGGAATCGTTCGAGCAGCTGGGCGCCGGACACTCGGATTCCGCTCTCGAGCAGCACCTCGTCACGATGTTCGCGAACCGCAGCGTGCACCCGCGTCTGGGGCGGTATCGGTCGGGGGTCCTGGCCGTACCAGCCGGTGTGGATCGTCGAGCCGATGGCCACGGTTCCCTCGTCCGGTTGGATGCGGCCGGCGATGAGGCTGAGGAGCGTGGTCTTGCCGGCGGCGTGGGGCCCGACGATGCCGATCCGCGCATCCTCCTGAAGTCGATAGTCGACATGGCGCACCACCCATTCGTCGTAGTACTTCTTACCGACGTCGTGGAGTTCGACCACTTTGGACCCCATCCGTCGTGAGGGGAGATCGATCGTGAGTTCCCTCCGCGCCTGCTGCCGCTGTTGGGCCAGAAGGTCGTGGGTTCTGTCGATCCGGGCACGAGATTTGCCGGTGCGCGCCTTCGGAGATCGTCGCAGCCAGGCAAGTTCCGTCTTGATGCGTTGCTGGAGCCGATGCTCGGCCGCCGCAGCCTGAGCCTCGCGTTGGGCTGCCGCCTCCAGGTAGTCCTCATAGGTGCCCTGGTGAACGTGCAGCTTCTGATCGTGCACCTCGACGACACGGTTCGCCACCCGGTCGAGGAGAAACCGGTCATGGGTGACGAGGAGGACCGCCTCGGTGCGGGCGCGGAGATGCTCCTCGAGCCAATCGATCGAATCGATATCGAGGTGGTTGGTTGGCTCGTCGAGGATGAGCAGGTCGCATTCGGCCCCGAGGGCGATCGCCAGGGCGAGCCGTTTGCGTTGTCCGCCCGAGAGCGTCGAACAGGTGGCCTCGGCGTCTTTCAATCCGAGCCGATCCGCGAGCGCGATGGCGCGGCGGTCGTGGCCGACAACGTCCCCCACCGTTGCCTGGGCCGCGAACGTCGGATCCTGGTCGAGGGCGGTCACGCGGAGCCCCCGCGCCCGGACGATCGATCCACCGTCGACTTCCTCAGTCCCGGCAATGATGGAAAGCAGCGTGGTCTTGCCCGAGCCGTTGCGCCCGATGACCCCGATGCGGTCGCCGGCGGAGACACCCAGCGAGACTTCCGCCAGCACTGCGTTCTCCGGGTAGGACTTCGAGATGCCTTCGAGGCTCAGGAGATGCACGCCAGAAGGCTAAGCGTCTTGCGCAGGTTCCCGGCCCGGTCGCGCGCCGATCCGAGCGAGATTCTCAACAAACGTGTCGAAATCGTGCTTGCCTGTTCGTTGTTTCAATGTAAGGCAACCATCGAAGAAGGAGCATCGGATGCCGAAGTACGCAGCGCTCATCTACACACCCGCCGCCACCGAGGGGCAGGGAACACCGGAGGAGTGGGCCCAGGTCATGGCGGATTACAACGAGTTTGGGGAGAAGGCCGGTGCAGCCGGAGTAATTGCCGGAGGCGAGGCCCTCGAGCCGACGGCCACCGCGACCACCGTCCATGTCACTGGCGGCAAGGGCGGGGAGATCATGACGACCGACGGCCCTTTCGCCGAGGTGAAAGAGGTTCTTGGCGGCTTCTACGTTCTCGACTGCGCCGATCTCGACGATGCGATCAAGTGGGCCAGCCAGATTCCGGCGGCCTGGCACGGCAAGGTCGAGGTGCGGCCCCTGATGGTGTTCGACGAGTAGGAGCCCTTCAGTTTGAGTCAGCCGCTCGAGGAGATGATTCGAGTCGAGGGTGGCCACGTGCTGGCCACCCTCGTTCGGCTGACAGGCGACTTCCAACTGGCCGAGGACGCGCTGCAGGAGGCCGTTCTGCTCGCGCTCGAGAAGTGGCCCGAGAGCGGCTCACCGACCAACCCGGCGGGATGGCTGACGACGGTGGCGCGCAACAAGGCGCTTGATCAGATCCGTCGCGAGTCGCGCAGATCGGCAAAAGAGGAAGAGGCTGTGCGGTTGCTCGACGGAGCCCCCACCGAGCCGCCCGACGGACGTGACGACAGGCTGCGCCTTCTGTTCACCGTCTGCCACCCGGCCCTGTCAATTGAGGCCAGGGTCGCCCTAGCCCTCCGCACCATTGGTGGCCTCACTACCACTGAAATCGCCCGGGCGTTCCTGGTCCCGGAGCCGACCATGGGGCAGCGGATCAGCCGAGCGAAGCAGAAGATCAAGTCGGCGCACATCGCCTATCGGGTGCCCGCGGATCATGAGCTGCCCGATCGTCTCCCGGCCGTTCTCGGTGCCATCTACGTGATCTTCACAACGGGACATCACGCGCCATCGGGTCGGCTCGACGCCAGAGTGGATCTGAGCGTGGAGGCCGTGCGGCTGGCACGGCTGCTCTTCGAGTTGATGCCGGACGTCAACGAATGTGCCGGCTTGCTGGCGCTCCTGCTGGCGATCCAGGCCCGCCACGCGACTCGTGTGGACGACTCTGGCGACCTCGTGCTGCTGGCCGACCAGGATCGATCCCAATGGGACCGCGGAGCGATCACCGAGGCCAGGAGACTCCTTGACGCCGCCCTGCAACGCAGATCGGCCGGCTCTTATCAGGTGCAGGCCGCCATCGCCCTTCTGCACAGCACCGCGCCGACCTACGCGGCGACCGATTGGGCACAGATAGTTCAGCTCTACCGCCAGCTCGAGCACTACCTGCCGACTGCGGTCGTCCGGGTCAACCGGGCGGCGGCGGAAGCCGAGCTTTCGGGCCCTCAGCGCGGCCTCGAATTGCTCGCCACAGTCGAGGGGGCGGAGCGATGGCATTTGTGGTGGTCGGCCCGGGCCGATCTTCTGCGCCGCCTCGACCGGGTTGAGGAAGCGGGCGATGCCTACCGCCAGGCCTTGGCCTGTGAGATGAATGACAGCGATAGGCGATTCCTCGAGCATCGCTTGCGTGATCTGTCGACGGACTCGAAGTCCGCCTGAACGGGAGCGCTCAGAGTGGAATCGATCCGGTCGGGCCTACGATGGCCGCGTGACTAGCGCCCCTACTTTGTCCGTTCGGCGTGCCTACCGAGCGCTAGCGGTGATGGCGGCAGCGTTGGTCTCGCTGGTGGGGGCATGCTCCGCGGACACGACGGCACCGACAGAGTCACTGGTTTCGTCAACGCCGTCTGTGCAGTCCTCGACATCGAATGCCGCTCCAACTTCGACGGCGATTCTCGACAACCTCCAACGTGTGGCTACCGAGTTCGTATCGCAGACCGATGGTGGGGTCGCTGCGCTCACCATCCGCGATGGTAGGACGACGACGGTCGCTGCGGGGGTACGTGCCGCCAACGGCGATCCGATCGAACCCGATACGCCATTTCGCGTCGGGAGCATCTCGAAGCCATTCATCGCCACAATGGTCTTGCAGCTCGTGGATGAGGGTCAGGTTGACCTCGAGGCACCGCTGTCCCGTTACCTTCCCGATGCGATCATTGGCGCCGACGTCAAGGTCCGGTCGCTGTTGAGCCACCGCAGCGGAATCCCCAACTACACCGACCAAGCGGGCTTCTTCCTCACAGTCCTCGCCGACCGTAATCGCACCTACAGTTCGGGGGAAATCCTCGAGTTCGTGGCCGATGAGACCACAGCGCCGGCCGGCGAACAGTTCAGCTACTCGAACACCAACTACATCTTGCTCGGTCAGCTGATCGAAGCAGTAGGGGGCATGGATTTGGCAGCAGCATTGCGCACCCGAATAGCGGAACCGCTTTCCCTCGAAGCGACGACGTTTCCCGGCGCTGCAAACGACCTGCCGGTCAACCTCGCTGCGGGCTGGTCTCCTGGCGTTCTGACCGGCGACTCGGCTGCGTCCTACGAGTCAATTGCCTCCAGCGCGTGGTCTGCCGGCGCTCTGATCTCCACCACCCGCGACCTGGCGCGGTTCCTCACCGGCCTGTTCGACGGCGAATTGATCTCTGCTGAGCGCCTCGACGAGATGACGGACGTTGCCGACGACGGATACGGCCTTGGCCTCTTCTCGGCTCGGCTCGGACCCGATAGCCGCGCCTATGCACACAATGGCTCAATCCCCGGCTACAGCTCGACGATGGCGATCGACCCGGTCAGCGGCGACGTCCTCGTGATCCTCACGAACAACGACGCCCTCATCGCCGACCAATTGGCACCGCTGATCGTTGCGAACTGGTGAGAGCGGTGGGGGCCGACCAACATGCTCCCTCGGTCAGACACCCGATCGGCGGGTTACGATCGCGATCCGTCAAGTGTGGAGGAAGTCATCGGTTCCGTCGAGGCAGTTTCAAATGGCGACCTGTGCCTGGAGACGGCGCAAACTCTGGTCGAGGCCCTATCGAATCCAATCATCGCGCAGCGTTGGGAGGAGCCCTGCGCTCTCGAGGGGTACACGGTGGGCGGACTGGCCGCCCACACCGCGCGCTCCATCAGAACGGTACTCATCTACCTCGACGGTCCCGAACCGGCGGGAACGCCGATCAGCGCGGCCCAGTACTTCCTCAACGGGCTCAGGGATGAGGACCCAATCGACAGTGAGCTGCACCTCGGCATCCGGCGACGCGCTGCGGATGCCGCCGCCAATGGCTCCGAGGAAATCCTGCGAACGGCAACCGCCGATCTCTCATCGCTGACGGAGCGGCTCCGGACGACGGCCGACAGGACGGTCGAGGTCTTCGGCGGCGCCACGATGGTCCTGTCCGAGTACCTGATCACGCGACTGGTCGAGATGGTGGTGCACCTTGACGATCTCGCCCACAGCATTGGGTCCGACCTTCCAGAGCCACCGGGCGCAGCAATCGACCTGACACTGGCGACTCTGTTCGAGATGGCGGTAGCCCGGCACGGCCCCGCCGCAATGCTGAGAGCATTGAGCCGCGAAGAACGGTCAACGGTGTTCCCGCGGGCATTCTGAGAAGCTCGCCCTATGCCTCGTTGAGGGCAACGCCGGCGGCCACCAGGTCCAGGTTCTTCTCACCGAATGCACCTTGGCCGGCCACCGTCTCGAACCGATCAAACGGGACAGCGCCGGTCCTGTCAACCGCATGAGCCACCATCGCCAGGGCTCTCGAGGCGGAGGGTATCGGCCTGCCGGCGCCGGCGAGGTCGACCGAGACGACGCGGGCGGCGGTGTCTGGAAGCGCCAGGCCGGCAGCCACGAAGACCGTGTCCTCCCCCGTCATCTTCTCCAGGAAAGCCGCTGACTTCCCGAGGCCGTCTTCGCTGACGATGACGAGCACATCCGGCCTGTCGACACCGCTGTAATTGACTTCCTCCGGGGAGATGATGACCTCCGAGAGGCTGGGGCCGGTCTTGACGGTGATCGGGTAGTCGTCGCGTTGGGCGCTCCACCAGCCGGCCTGCATTGCTGCTGTGGCGACCAAGCGCGCCGCGGAGCGGACCCGACCACCTGCCGATCCGGCGACGACGAAGTGGAATCGGCGCTCGAGGGTCGGCGACACCGCCGGCTCTACTACGTCGACCCGCAGTCCCGCCGTGTGGGCGGCGGCCTGCCGGCGGTACTCGGTGGCGAACTCAGGGCGTTCCTGGCGGTAGAGCACTCCTGAGTCCAGGCCGAGATCCTTCATGGTTGAGTCGATCTTGCGCCGGGAGAACTTGTTGTTGGGAACGAAGTAGGCGGTGCACAGGTCCCACACGTCGAGTAGGGCAAACCCGTCGGTGCTGATGCCTTCCGCCATCCGGTCGGCAATATCGTCATCGAAGTTCGTTCCCCGATGCGCGTAGGCGGCGCCGTTGACTCCCACCGTGGCGACGATGTCAAGCGGATGCTCGAGGTTGCCTCCCGGGGTGGTCGGAGTGACGAAGCCCTCCGGAGTCGTGGTGGAGTGTTGTCCGCCGGTCATCCCGAAGTTGAAGTTGTTGAGCACCAGCACCGTGATTCCGATGTTGCGGCGCGCTGCGGCGAGGAGATGGGCGCCTCCAATCCCGGTGCCGCCGTCCCCCATGATGACGATGACCGTCAGGTCGGGGCGCGCCAGCTTGATCCCTGACGCATATGTGATGGAGCGTCCATGGAGCCCGTGGAAGGCGCTTGTCCTGAAATACTGGTCGGAGAGGCCCGAGCACCCGATGTCGGACACGATCACTACTTCGTGGGGTTCGAGCTCCAGCCGAACCATCGCCTCGTTCAAGGAATCGAGCACTGAGCCGTGTCCGCACCCGGGACAGAAGGGATAGTCCTTCTCGTTGCGCAAGGTCGGATGGGGCTCGATGGAGATGGGAGTTGTCATTTGATCAGCGCCACCAGTTCCGATGGTGCGATCAACCGTCCGTCGGTGCGGGCAATGCCGAGAACCTCGACATCCGGCAGAACTCGCTCGATCTCGCGGGCGTATAGGCCGGGGTTGAGTTCGGCGACCACCACACGCTCGATCCCCGCCGCAGCGTCCCGGATCGCAGCATCCGGTACCGGCCACAGGCTTTGTACGGTGAGAGCCGACACGGGAGTCCCGGCGACGCGCGCCGTCGCCACGGCATCGCGCATGCTCCCCGCGGTGACGCCGTAACTCACCAGCAGCGTCGTGGCGCACTCCTCCATGTCGGTCTTCACCATGGCGATCTCTTCGACATGGTCGGTGATCTTGCGGATCAGGTGTTCGTTGAGCGCCCCGACGACGGCGGGGTTCTTGGTGATGAAGGCCTGCTCGTCGTGAGTGCTCCCCGTGAATCGCACCGGGTGGTCACCCCCGTAGACCTGCATAGGGACCACATCGGCCGCCGGCTCGTAGCGGTACTCCTCCGGCGGCGCGGTATCGGAGAGATCAACGAGAGGCCGGTCTCGTACGGACGCGTCCACGAAGCCGCCGGAGTCGACGGTGCGCATCGTGAGCGCCAGTTCCTTGTCCACCAACACGAACACCGGGCACCGGAATCGTTCTGCGAGGTCAAACGCCCGCATCGTCAGCGTGTAGCACTCGGTGACTGTGGAAGGGGCCAGAGCTATCACCGGGTACCCGCCGCCGGTGCCCCAGCGTACGAACTGGACATCGCCCTGGGCAGTGGTGGTCGCAGCACCCGTCGATGGGCCGAGGCGCTGCACGTCGACGATCACGAGGGGTACCTCGCCCATGATCGCAACGCCGATGTTCTCGCTGTAGAGGCTGATGCCGGGCCCGGAGGTGGCGGTCATAACCCGTGACCCGGTCATGGCGGCGCCGATGCACATCCCAATCGAGGCGATCTCATCCTCGCCCTGGATGCCGATTCCACCGCGTGCCGGCAGGTTCTGGAGCATCATCATCAGGATCGAAGAAGCCGGAGTGATCGGGTAGCCGGCGAAGAAGTCGCACCCTGCCGCCAGGGCACCGCGCACGATGGCGGTCGCCCCGTCGGTGAATTCTCTCTCAACTGTTTCCGTGGCCGTGATGGTGGAGCCTCTCGATGAGGCCACCAATCTACAGCCGCACTGGTGATTCTTAGGCCATCCGGCCCTAGCGCCCGCCGCCCGGGAGCGCGATACCTGGTATCTCGCCCTGTTGGAGGAAGCGGGGCCTAAGGAAGGAGACGTCATGGGACGGCTTGCTGGCAAGGTTGCGCTGGTCTCTGGTGGGGCTCGAGGAATGGGAGCCGAGCACGCTGAAATGCTCACCCGGGAAGGCGCCCGGGTTGTTGTTGGCGATGTTCTCGAATCCGAAGGCAAGGATCTGGCCGGCCGACTCGGCGACAGCGCCACGTTCGCCCGACTCGACGTCACCCAGGAGCACGACTGGGACGATGCGATCCAGGCTGCTGAAGACAACTTCGGCCCGTTGGACCTACTTGTCAACAACGCCGGCATTCTCGCCTACGGGAGCGTCGCCGACATGACACCCGCCGACTTCCGGCACGTGCTCGATGTGAACCTCTATGGGACGTTCCTCGGCATGCACAAGGCCGTGCCATCGCTGCGCAAGAACGGTGGCGGGGTCATCGTCAACATCTCGTCGACTGCCGGGATGATGGGATATGGCCAGATCGGTGCCTATGTCGCCAGCAAGTGGGGAATTCGCGGGCTGACGAAGACCGCAGCCCTCGAGTTGGGCCAAGAAGGCATACGGGTGATGTCGATTCATCCGGGCCCCATAACCACACCGATGACCGAAGGCCTGGACGACTCGATAGCCCAGACTCAGCCGATCCCGCGCATGGGTACGACTGACGAAGTCAGCAAGCTGCTGCTGTTCCTGGTGGCCGACGCCACCTACAGCACCGGATCTGAATACATCAACGATGGTGGCGCCCTGCTGGGACCCGCCCTCGATCTGTCGGCACTCGACGTCTAGAGGAATCGGATTCTCGTGCGACGCGGGTGGCCACAGGTGCCGTGGCCACCCGCGTCTCCGGATTACCACGATTGCCAGCGAGCTGCGCCTTTAGGCTTGCCGCCATGAAACCGTTGCGTGCCGACGTCCGAACCGTCACGGGCTCGATCCGGTTGCTCCGCGTGGGATGGCTGCGCTTTCCACACTACGAACTGACCGCCGAAGGCCGGCTCGTCGCCGAGCTCGCTCGCGACAGCTCGATCTGGATCTTCTTCGGTCGGGGACGCCGCATTCGTCTCGCCGACGGCACGGAGTGGCGCGTCAAGGCGGCGACTTCGGGCCGGCTCATTGTCCCCGTCATCAAGTCCCCGGAGGGCACCGTCGCCTTCTCGGGCCCGCTCCACGCCAAACGCAGCTACGGCATCACCGGCAAGGACTTTGCGTACGAAGTCATCCCGCACGGCCGGGTCGGCCTGCGCGGGGCCGGGGTGTGGGGTCTCCGCCGCCACGACAGCGACGTTGCCGTGATTGATGTTCAGCGACGTCTGATCGATGCCGCCGAACCCATCCCGATCGCCGCCGCTCTCATGGCGTTCACGGTGCTCGCTCACGGCACGCCCGGCGACGCCGATCTGATGCCAACCCGCGACTAGAGGAGTCTCCCTCCCGCCGGGGAGTCGCCGCGCGCATAGGTTCCTCCCGGATGGCGGGTACTGGGTTGGACTCAGCGGTGGCCGTTGCCTTCCGTAGGGTCGCTATCGCTGCGGAACTGGCGCTGCGACAGCTCGGCGTACAGCCCGCCGAGTGCCGTCAGCGAGTCGTGGGTGCCTTCCTCAACGATCCGGCCCTCGTCGATCACGAGGATTCGATCGGCGTCGCGAACGGTGCTCAGACGGTGAGCGATCACGAAGGTGGTTCGTCCCTCCATCAGGTGCGCCAGGGCCTCCTGGACCACGGCCTCGGACTCGGAGTCGAGTGAGCTGGTCGCCTCGTCGAGTATCAGGATGCGGGGATCCTTCAATAGCGCCCGTGCGATCGCGACCCGCTGGCGTTGCCCTCCCGAGAGCTTGACGCCGCGCTCGCCCACCAACGTGTCGTAGCCGTCGGGAAACGCCGTGATGAACTCGTCGGCATTGGCGGCCACTGCGGCCGCTCGCACTTCCTCCTGGGACGCGGCGGCATTGCCCATGAGGATGTTCTCGGCGATCGTCCCCGAAAACAGGTGGGTGTCCTGGGGCACCGCCGCCATGTGAGATCGCAAGTCGGCGACCCGCACGTTCCGAATGTCGATCCCGTCGATAGAAACCTGTCCGTCGGTCGGATCGAAGAACCGCGCAATCAACTGCACCAGGGTCGACTTGCCGGCGCCGCTGGGGCCGACCAACGCGACCACCTGGTCGGGTGCCGCTTCGAGCGATACGTCCGTCAGCACGTCGCCGACCCGGTCCGAGTACGTAAACGAGACGGCGTCGAACGTCACCTTGCCGCTGACATCGACGAGATCGACGGGTTGCGCCGGCTCGCGGATGTCGCTGACCTCATCGAGCATCTCGAAGATACGTCGCGTCGATCCGAGTGCTTCCTGAAGTTGCCCGTAGAGGCCGCTGAACGTCCCGATCGCTCCGGCAACAGTGAACGTGTAGAGAAGGAAGGTGACCAACTCTCCCCCGGTCATCTCACCCTGGAGAACAAGGCGGCTTCCGAACCAGAGCACCAGAGAAATCGTTGCGAACACGGAGTACTGAACGGCCGGGATGTATAGCGCTCGCAGCCGGGCACGGCGCAAGGCCAGGCGGTAAGACGCTGCAATGGAGTCGGAGTACCGGTCAACGAGCACCTGCTCCGCACCAAACCATTGCACCACACGGATTCCGGCGATGGCCTCCTCGGCAGTGGCATTGGCCTCGGCGACCCGATCCTGGAAAGCCGCGGAGAGCTTCTCGAGCCGCTTCCCGAAGAAACGAGCGGCTCCGATCACCAATGGCAGCACGACGAGCACAGTCGCCGAGAGCTTGATGCTGATGACAAACAGCAGAATGACGCCACCGATGAGAGTCAAGGTCTGACTGGCGACCTGAGCGACGGACGAACTCACCGTCGCCTGGACGACCGCGACGTCGGAAGTGAGACGGGAAGTTATCTCGCCGGTCTTGCGAGACTCGAAGAACTTCACCGACAGGAGCATCAGGTGGCTGTAGAGGCGGGTCCGTATGTCGGCGACGACCCCCTCACCTACGGCGGCCAGCTGATACTGCTTGACGTAGTTGAAGAGCGCCTGGATCGTGAAAACACCGAGGAGCAGGAGCGCAATCCCGTTCACGGTCGAGAAGTCGCCCGATGAGCTCTCCGTCAGCGCTGAGTCGACGAGGCGGCCGATCACGAAGGGGAACACGAGGCCCATGGCGGCGGCCACCACGACGGCGCCGATGGCTGCGGCAAGCCGCATCCGATATGGCCTGAGGAATGTCGCCAGCCGGCGAAGCTGCTTGAGGTCGGCCGGCCGAACCGGCACCTCGTCATCGGCCGGGCGCGGCACCTCAGAACCGGGCCGGCGACGTCCTCGCTGGCGGCTCACCATGAGTGTGCGGCGTCCGTCATGATCACCTTCTACCAGACCCGGGCCGCTACCGACGTGGGTTCAGCGCCACGGGACGAGCCTGGCCGATTTCGCGTTCCTTATCGGGTGAAGCCGGCGCGTCCCAGCGGGCGGTCGCTCTGCTGGGTTCGATTGTCGAGTTCAGCGGTGCGGGATGGCCCTGCGGGCGAAAGCTCGCACGGCAGCGTGCGCGGGCAAGGTGCCGAACTGTGCGCCCCAGTCGCCGCCGAGTCGGGAGTTCACATAGGCGTCGGCGACCGCGGTGTCCCCGTGCATCACGAGCAGCGAGGCAGCCCAGGTAGTCACCATGCGCTCCAGCAGGCGCCTTGCTTCGACCTCATCCGGCTCCATTCCACCCAGCTGCCGGCGCAGCAAACTCAGTTCTCGATCGAGAGCTGGGTCCGCACCCGTCGCAAGTTCGACTTCGTCGAGAAAGGCGGCCGTGCTTGCCGGGGATTTCCTCATGGCTCGCAGAACATCGAGCGCGATCACGTTACCGGCGCCCTCCCAGATGGAGTTGAGCGGTACCTCGCGGTAGAGCCGGGGCATGATCGAAGCTTCGACGTAGGCATCACCGCCGACACACTCGAGTGCTTCTCGAACCACCGGCGTGCTGCGTTTGGTCACCCAGTACTTCGCTACAGGAGTCGCGATCCGGGCGAAGGCAGCCTCGGCAGGATCGTTCGGAGCTCGGTCGTAGGCTCCCGAGAGCCTCATCATCAGCAATGTCGCCGCCTCGGTCTCGATCTCGAGATCGGCCAGAACGTTCTGCATGAGGGGCTTGTCGATGAGCTTCGCGCCGAACGCCTCACGGTGCGCAACATGCCATCCGGCCTGGGCGACTGCCTGACGCATCAGGCTGGCTGCCCAGATCGTGCAGTCGACCCGGGTGCCGTTGACCATCTCGATGATCGTGCGCACTCCCCTCCCCTCCTCACCGACCATCCAGCCAACCGCATTCTCGAACTCGAGTTCCGCCGAGGCGTTGGAGTGGTTCCCCAGCTTGTCCTTCAGGCGATGGAACATCAACGGATTGCTGGAGTCATCGGGCAGGATCCTGGGGACGAGGAAGCATGACACGCCCAACGGCGTCTGGGCCAACATCAGAAAAGCGTCGGACATTGGCGCCGACGCGAACCACTTGTGGCCGGTCAAGCGGTACTCGGCTCCCGGCCCGCCGGCGGCGACCGGGCGTGCCACGCTGGTGTTGGCGCGCACATCGGAGCCGCCCTGTTTCTCTGTCAGCCCCATACCCAACAGGGACCCGGCCTTGTCAGCCGTGTTGATGGGCCGCGGATCGTACTTCCGAGAGATGATTCGCGGCTCCCACACCGCAGCCAAATCGGGCTGCGTCCGCAGCGCCGCCAGGACAGAAGACGTCATCGAGATGGGGCAGCCGTGGCCGACCTCGACCTGGGCCATGAGGTACATCAGTGCATTGCGAGTGACGTAACCACCGTCGCCGGGGCTCCGTTCGTAGCGAAGACAGTGGAGGCCATTTGACACTGAGATTTCCATGAGGGAGTGGTAGGACGGGTGATAGGAGATCGCATCGAGTCGGTTGCCGAAGCGATCATGAGTCTCCAACACTGGAGAGTGGCGATTTGCTTCATGGCCCCACGTGAAAACCTCTTCCGATCCGACCCGCTCCCCGAAGGCTGAGAGATGATCACGATCGCCCTTGTCGCCCTCGCGGGTGACGGCGTCATCGAGGACGGGATCGGTTGTGAAGAGGTTGTACGGCTCCAGCGGCGGCGTCTGATTCGTTGTAGCGATGCTCATCAGCTGAGAATACCGACCGAAGACGTTGTGAGGACTGATCGCCGTCAGCCGACGAAACCGGCTTCCTTGTGAGATCCGTCGCAGAAAGGCTTGTTGGCGGAGTGGCCGCAGCGGCACAGCGCAACGCGGTTGCGGACCTCAACCGGCTCGCCGTCGGAGCGCTCGACTGGAATACCTCCGGTCACCCACAGGGGCCCATCGGGGACGACCGAGACCTCGACGGGAAAGTCTGGTTCGACTACCTCGCCTTCCACCTCATAGGTGAGTGCTCCGGACGGGCATCGCTCGATCATGGCCATGACCTGAGCCCGCACGACGGTGTCATCGGTCTTGTCTGCCATCTTCCATACGTTGGTGACACGATTGCCGCAGAACCCCGCATGGAGGCAGAGGCTGCGATCGTCGAGCACCTCGATACCCGTCCCGGGGTAGTTGTCCTGACGATCCACGTACGTGTTCGTTGCGGCAGTTTCGGTTCCGTCGAAGCCGATCTGAGTATGGGTTCCGTCGCAGTAGGGCTTGTTGGACGATCGGCCACAGCGGCACAGCGTGTACGCGGCGCCGTGGTCGGTGACCTTCCCCGTCCGCCAGGTCATGGGCTCGCCATGCTCCGACACGATCGGTTCTTTGCCTCGCAGCGGCACCGAGCCTGACACGACATACGGTCCGTTCTCGCGCACCTTCACGTTGGGTGTCTGCTGGCTCATGGGGCTCTCCTCGTCACTAGCGCGTCCGGCGGGAACGCTACCCCAAGAGCCTGCCGGATGTCGGCCCTGGGGTTG
>CAMYIJ010000081.1 GCA_947258375.1 uncultured Acidimicrobiaceae bacterium | reverse complement strand
GAGTAGCTGGGCTTGGTTGATCCTGCCGAGCGGTCCTGTCTCGTCGAAGACGCGGGTATCGGCGAGTCCGATGCCCGATCGGTGCTGGTAGGCGGCCGACTTCATGCCGACCCACTCGCCCGTCGGCAGCCGGTGTGCGTACCTCGAGGTCGCCGTGGGGCAGAATCGCCTCGACGACCTGGATGCGCTTGCCGTCCCGCAGCGGTTCGAATGGCACGGGGCGAAAGAGATCGATCGTGAAGCGAGCGACCTGCATGAGCGCAACAGTGGATACGTGCTCGACGGCAGCGGCCGGCAATCCCGACGGCGGGCTGCCGTGCTGGGCGAGGTCCGACTAGCCGCCGCGGGTCAGTTCGGTCGGCAGGTGTTGGTCGCCGTCGGGAATGAATAAGGCATCGAGCATGCTCCGGCAGGCTACGGCGCTGACCCGGCCGCCATCTAGGTGGAATCGGTCGCACGATCCCGAATGGGAACGCAGGCGCCCCCGAGGTCATGGTCGAGGAGATCTGCCTGCATCGCCGTGTTGGCGGGATCCGAGTCGCCTTCGCTCTATTGTGGCGCGATGACCTCAGAATCAAACGAACCGCGCATGGCCGTGTACCTCGACTACGAGAACCTGGCGATCGGGGCTCGAGATAGTCTCGGCGCCCCGTTCGATTTTGGCTTGGTTGCCGATGCGCTGGCCGATCGGGGGCGGGTCATCGCCCGACGGGCATACGCGGACTGGTCGAGCTTCGATGAGGATCGCCGAATGCTGACTCGCCATCAGGTCGAGCTCATCGACATCCCGCAGAGAATGGGGGGCGGTCGCAAGAACGCAGCAGACATCAAGTTGGCGATCGATGCTATCGAAGCCGCGTTCGAGCGAGCCTTCATATCGACCTTTGTCATTTGCACCGGAGATAGCGACCTGACCCCGTTGGTGCAGAAGCTGCGTGAGCTCGACCGGCAGGTGATCGGAGTTGGGGTCAAAGATTCGACTTCGAACCTGCTACCTCCCGCCTGTGACGAATTCATGTTCTACGACAGTCTGGTCGGGGATACGATCGACGCCGGGAGTGAGTCCGAAGCGGCCGAGGATGCTGCGGTGAATCTTGTGCTGAGTACTCTCGCCGGGTTGACGTCATCTGCGGGCACGGTGCGTTCGTCTGCGGTGAAGCGTGCTGTATTGCGCAAGGATCCGACCTTCTCGGAGGCCGATCTCGGGTTCCGCGGCTTCGGGGGACTCCTCGCGAGTCTCGAGTCTGATGGCTTGGTGACCCTCGAAGGTCGTAACGACCCCGAAGTGTCGTTGGCCGGCTCCGCCGCCTCGAAGAGTGCCGACGAGGTATTGGTCGCAGTAGTCAAGGCAGCGAAAGAGGTGCCGCTGACCGGCTTGAAGACGGCGATGCGCAAACGCGACGAGCACTTCTCTGAGCGCAAGCTCGGCTACCGAAGTTTCAGCGCATTTGTCAGGGCCGCCGAGGCGAGACATCTGATCAAAGTTACCGGCCGCGGCGACGCTCGCGTCGTGAAGCTCGGTCAGTTGGCCCGCTGAGCAGCGAGCGACTGTGCCCCGCCGGGCGGCCGTCTCATTCCTCGGGCTGGCTGCGATGGAGCTTCATCCATTTCGCGTTCGAGTGCGGAGAAGCTGCGACGCCGCCGATGATCCCACCGTTGCTGAGGACTCGCAGGCGCTCTCTGTAGGAATCTCCATCCAGGCTTCGGCGTCACGAGACAGGAAGAGCATGTCTCCACCATCGACGAGGTAGCCGCCGGGTCCCGCGACCAGGGTGGGACCGTACTCCTGGATGTTCCAGTCGGAAGCCTCCGGGCAGGGCGTCCAGGCTGATCCGTCTCCCGAATGCCATACCCCAAGTGTCTGCGTTCCCAGCTTGTCGACGAATCCTGGCGGCTGTCCCATTTCCTCGAAGGTCATGCGGACCCAGCCACCTCCAATTGCATACTCGACGCCGGCTTTGCCCGACGGCTCCATGATCCCAACGCCGATCATGATCTCGTCGTCGGCGTTGGTGCCGGGTGCGATCTCGTTGAGGATCGCCTGATGGTCCAAGTCCGCCACCGATTGGCCGATCAAAACGATCTCGCCGGGCCCCGCTGAGATCCCCTCGATAGTCCCTTCTCCCTGACGTAGGGGTTGGGCCGGGCAACATCGGCCAGGTCGAAGTCGCGCCGGGTCCAGGTCGCGCCGTCTTTCGACTCCCACATTCGATCGACGGGGCCATCACCCCACGACCATTCTGCCTCGCCGCCGGTGGCTAGATAGCCGCCGGGAGTGGCGACGACCTCCATGACGAATTCACCGGGTGGCAACACCTGTTTGACACCGAGCCCACCCATGTCTACTTTCCGTGCAGTAATTGCCACCTAGCGTGGCAGAGGGAGAAATAGGGAGGTAAACGACCCATGAGGCGTACATTCGTCGTGCTGGCCATGGCAGCGCTCTTGCTCATTGCTCTAGCCGCACCGGCCTTCGCCGTACACCACGGCAACGGCAACGCTTACGGCCAGGGAATCAAGGTTCACTGTGAGGCCAGCTACGGCCAGCTCGTATCGGCCGCCAAGGCCTCGGGCCACGTGGAAGGCTCGGTATCGGGCGCCGCCAACTTCGTCAACAGCGGGCTGCTCGCCGCCCACTGCATATCGGAGTAAGTCAACGCCGGTAGACCGGCACTACAAAGCGTGACGCCCCGGGAGACCGGGGCGTCACTGCATTGGACTGTCTGCCGGCGGCCGTTAGCCCGCCAGGCGAGGCTGTTCCCGCGTCAGCTCTCCAGGGCCAGGATGGCCTGAACGTCCTCGTGTTCGATGAATCCGGCGTGGCGGGCGAGGCGGTGCTGTTGGGCGGCGAGGATGAGGTCGCCTTCGTCTATGTTGTCCGGTACCGGTGTGATCCAGGTCAGCAGCTCGATCACCGCGCCGTTGGGGTCGCGGAAGTAGAGGGAACGCTCGTATCCCCGATCGATCGGTCCTTTGTAGCGCACGCCGTGGGCGTCGAGGGTCGCCATTGCGTCGTCGATCGGTACATCGAGGTTGAGGGCGAGGTGCAGCATGCCGCCGAGTTGACGCCGCCGCGGCGTATCAGGCAGTGATCCTTGCCGGGGTACGAAGTAGGCGATGAACTGGCCCGGTCCCGCTTCGAAGAACAAGTGGACCTGGCTCTCGTCGTCCAGGTTGGGCTGCTCGAGCACGAGTCGCATTCCGAGGACGTCACGGTAGAAGGTGACCGTCTCCTCGTAGTTGCGCCCGACGAGCGCCGGGTGGTTGATCCCTGTGGTGCGGATTGCCATAGCCGCTACTTGTCGTTGCGGGTCGCCGGGATCCGCCCCAGCCGACCGGCACTGAAGTCCTCGAACGCCTGCAGCAACTCGGAACGGGTATTCATCACGAAGGGCCCGGACCACGCGACCGGTTCGCGGATCGGCAGGCCGCCGAGGATCAGAACGTCGACATCGGGGCTCCGGGACTCCTGGCGCTCATCGGCGCCAATCGTGATCACGTCGCCGGCACCGAATGCTCCGAGCTGGCCCATCTGGAACGGGCGGCGCTCGGCGCCAAACGAGCCGCGCCCGTTGAGCACGTATGCCAGCGCATTGAAATCCGATCGCCACGGCAGTCGCAGCTCGGCGCCGGCATTGAGGGTGGCGTGAATCATCGTGATCGGGGTGTGGGTCTGGCCGGGCCCGGCATGGCCGGCCACGTCGCCGGCGATCAGCCGTAGCAGCGTTCCGCCATCCGGTGTGGTGAGCAACTTCACTGCATCGGCGCGCAGGTCCTGGTAGCGGGGTGCCAGGAATTTGTCTTCTGCGGGGAGGTTGACCCACAGCTGGAAACCATGGAACAGCCCTCCGGACATCACCAGATGCTCCGGAGGAGTCTCGATGTGAAGCAGCCCGGAGCCTGCCGTCATCCACTGGGTGTCGCCGTTGGTGATGACTCCGCCGCCACCTTCGGAGTCCTGGTGCTCCATGATGCCGTCGATCATGTAGGTGACCGTCTCGAAGCCACGGTGGGGATGCCATGGCGTGCCCTTGGGCTCGCCCGGGGCGTACTCGACTTCACCCATCTGATCGAGATGAATGAATGGATCGAGTTCGGCGAGGTCGACGCCGGCGAACGCACGGCGCACGGGGAAGCCTTCTCCTTCGTAGCCCTGGGGTGCAGTCGTGATCGACTTCACCGACCGGTCCAGGGCGGTGAGCGCGGGCGACGATAGCCGGGGAAGGGTGAGCGGGTCGGCAACGGTGACGGCGGGCATGGGTACTCCTCGGTGAGTTGTCTCAAAGAATCGTAGCGGTCATCTAGTTACAACTGTAATTAAATCTGATATATTCCCGATATGCGTCCCAGTACCGAGACGATTGAAGCGTGGCGCCTGATGTTGCAGGCCCATCAGCAACTGACGACCCGGATGGACTTCAATCTGCGGGAGCGGCACGGGTTGCGCCTGGATTGGTACGACGTGCTCTATCAGCTGACTGTTGGCGGCGGCCGGATGCGTATGCATGAGCTGGCTGCGGCGACTCTGTTCTCCCGCACGGATTGCACGCGCATCGTAGATCGGATGGAACGGGCCGGCCTGGTAGAGCGGGAACGCGCGGTCGAGGATGGCCGCGGGGTCTACGCGGCGATGACGTCCAAGGGGCAGGACTTGTTCCGCGTTGCGGCGGTCACCCATCTCGACGATATCCAGCAGATGTTCGGGGCCCACGTGAGGGCCGAAGAAGCGACGGCGATAGTCGACGCGCTGGGGCGGGCGCTCGCGGCGGCGGGGGAGTAACGCTCCACGCGCTATGACTCGGCTAATCAGCGTCGGCCGGACTATCCGGCCCGAAGCTCGTCGATCAATGGGTGGATCCATTCGGCGCCCATTGCGAGGAGATCGGGGCTCTCGTTGAGAGTTGCCAGATGGACCGTTTCGACCTGATCCTTGACCTTGTCGATCGTGTAGCCGATGTCGAGCTCCGTTTCGTGGTTCTCGGTCACGAACCCTATGGGCGCAAACGCCAGAGCGCGGGCGCCGAGGCCGATGAGGTTCTTGGCCGCCTGATCCACGTCGGGTGTCGTCCATTTGCCCGGGACCGGGTGGTTCATCCAGCCGGGGCTGATCAGCGGGAAGCGGCTGGCGAGCCGCTCCTGCATGGCGTAGTAGAGAGCCGTGCTCTCGCGCACGCCGGTTTCCATGCCCTTCGTCTCGAGTGGGCACCCGTGCAGGCACAGCACCACGCCTACCTGGCTTGGCACGTAGCGCTCGAGGAGCGGGGCGATTCCGTCTTCAATATGGCCCACCATGAGCTCCTGGAAGTCGGCACGTTCCCAGAAGGACGGGAGGTAGCGGAGGTCCTTCACCCAGGCTCCATCAGGGTGGAGCGCCTCGTTGATCTGCTGCAGAGCCAGCCCGCTGGTGAAAACCGAGTCGACGACCAGCCATGGGTAGACAACGAGCCGTTCGAAGCCCTCGCGGCGGATTTCGGCGAGGACCTGGTCGGGTAGGAAAGGCTCTACGAAGTTGTAGGCCTTGAAGACCGTGACGTCGTCGCCGTAGGTTTCTTTGAGCTTGGATTCGATCCCGGCCCGCTGCCGCTCGAAGATGTCGTTGTGGGGCGAGTGATAGTGGTTGGCGGCGTGCCATTCCTTGCGTTGTTGCCGCTCGAGGCGGCGCGACAGCCACGGGATGGAGAAGTCCGGGAACTTGATCGATTTAGCCACCAGCAGCCGGAACGACCGTTCGTTGTATTCAGCGAATTCGTCGTAGTCCTCGACCTCGCCGTAGCCGCACAGGAGCACGGCAACCTTTTCCGCCATCATCCATCCCTTGCCTTCGCGTCGTACCCTATGTACGGAACCACTCAGTGTGGTAGATGAGAGTAGAGGGACGGCGGGGCTGTGCGGGCAATACTCCTTTCTGGGAAGAGTGAGCCCAACGCGCCGATTGGCGGCAAGGCCGCTCACGTTCTGTGGCTGCTCACCAACGGCTTCAGGGTGCCCGAGACCTGGGTGATCCCTCCCGGAGCCTCGACGGATCGAACCGGCACCGTCGAATCGTGGTTGCCAGACGACGGTCCTTGGGCCGTACGGTCGTCGGCCGCGGTAGAGGATGGTGCTGAGTCTTCATATGCCGGCCAGTTCGCCACGATCCTCGACGTGAGCGGACCGGCCCGGGTCGCGGAAGCCGTCGAGTCTGTTCTCGCGTCTGCGGGCGGCGTCACCGCCAGGGCATACCGGGAACGGATGGGGGACGAGAAGCCGATTGCGATGGCGGTGATGATCCAGCGGATGGTCTCTCCGGTTAGCTCTGGTGTTGCGTTCTCTCGAAACCCGATGACCGGCCTGAATGAGGTCGTCATCGAGGCCGTCGAAGGCAGGGGCGATGCACTCGTCGGCGAAGGAGTCACCCCGGAGCGGTGGATCCGAAGATGGGGAGACTGGAGCAGTCGACCCAAAGGTGGCCCGGTCCTAACGGCCGAGATTGCCGACATGATCGCTTCCGAGACCACCCGGATCGCCGATGAGTTCGATGCGCCTGTCGATCTCGAATGGGTGTGGGATGGGGCTCATGTTTGGTGGGTGCAGGTGCGCCCGATCACCGGGCTCGAGGACGTCTCCGTCTACTCCAATCGGATCTCACGCGAGGTGATGCCGGGGATGATCAAGCCGCTCGTCTGGTCCGTGAATGTCCCGGTCGTCAACAAGGCCTGGATCAGCCTCTTCGGGGAGTTGATTGGTCCCAACGACCTCCGCCCAGAGCAGCTGGCCAAGGCGTTCGCGTACCGGTCGTATTTCAACATGGGCACGATCGGCGAGATCTTCGAACTCCTCGGTATGCCACGCGACGGGCTAGAAATGCTTCTCGGCCTGCCGTCCGACGGCAAGCCCAAGTTCCGGCCATCCTTCAAAACGATGCGTCACGTGCCGCGAATGCTGAGCACCATGCTGGGGAAGGCGAGGTACGGCGGGAAAGTTCAGCCCGAAATCAACGGACTCCGTGAACGCTTCTCCACCATCGAACGAGCGGACCTGTCGGTTCTGAGCGACTCGGCCCTGCTGGCCCGGGTTGACGAGTTGGCCGAAGTGACCACCCGGGCCGCATACGCCAACATCGTCACTCCGCTACTCGCCAATGCCTACGTTGCTCTTCTGCGGAGATCACTGAACAAACGTGGTATCGAAGCGGATGCCGTTGATCTCGATCTCGGCGATCCGGACAACCCGTACAATCCCAACCGGGCTCTCGACAAGCTGGGCAACTCGATCGCCGAAGCCGGCCCGGAAGTCGTGCAGGCGGTCCGCGCCGACGGGCGGGCCGCGCTACCGGACCACCTCGAGCCGGCCCTGCAACGATTCCTCGGCGAGTTCGGCCACCTGTCCGATAGCGGCAACGACTTCTCGGTTCCGCCGTGGGTCGAGCAACCAGATGCGATCCTGCATATGGCTATTGACCACGCGGAGGTGACGGGTGCGCATCAAGCCATGAGCTGGCAGGACGCGATCGCCGGGCTCGGGCCGCTGACACGCCGGAGTGTGCGCTTTCTCCAAGGCAAATCGAGTGAGTTTGTCGATCGCCGGGAGCAGGTCAGTTTCGTGTACACATACGGGTACGGTCTGTTCAGGCCCGTTTTCCATGAGATAGGGCGCCGGCTGGTCGAGCGAGGCCTCATAGATTCGAAGGAGTCCGTCATGTATCTGCAGCTCGATGAGCTGCGCGCCGCGCTCCTGGACGGTTCGCTCTCTCCTCCTCCATCCGAACTCGTGGCGCTTCGTATGAAGGAGATGGACGATCTCGTCGATGTCGACATGCCCGATACGATCTTCGGCGATGACTTCGTTCCGACCGGGCGGGCCGCCCGCCAGGTCGATCAGGTCGTGGGCGTGGCAACTTCGCGGGGGCGTCACCGGGGCACGTTGCGAGTCGTTAGGGGAATCGAGGATTCTCCGCGAGTTCAGTCGGGAGATGTCATCGCGATCCCGTTCAGCGATGTCGGCTGGACTCCGCTTTTCGCTCGTGCCGGAGCCGTAATCGCTGAGGCGGGCGGAATCCTCTCCCACAGCAGCATCGTCGCTCGGGAGTACCGCATTCCTTGCGTCGTCTCGGTTCCCGGCGCCACCCGCCTGCCCGACGGGGCCACAGTTGTCGTGGACGGGTACACGGGCACCGTGACCATCGAGAGTTCCGAATAGCCGAGAGGCTTCGGGCTATTCAGGCAGGTACTTGTCTCGGTTGAGTGATGGATGCCCCCTGGTCAACAGCTTCATGGCCTCCTTACGATCGATCTCGCCGGCCTTCTGCATACGGTTCAGATCCTTCATGACCGGCCAGATCGTGGGCCAAACTGCGATATTGACCGCGGTGGCGTATACGAATGCCTCCCATCCCGACTGGCGCCACCAGAACCATGGGAATAGCCAGACGACACCTGAGATGTACGAGATGACGACGTTCCTGGACAGCGCACCGCTGAAGGCTCCCAGTACGGTCACTACGGGAACGGCCGGCCAGTCGAGGACGGCCAGGCCCCCGAGGTAAGGGGACATCCCGGCCCCGCCCCTGAACCGGTGGAAGATGGGGTAGTTGTGGCCGACCACTGCCGCAGCTGCCGTGAAGAACTCGTAGTCGTGATCCGGAAACATGAGCTTGAACACGAGAACCGGAATCGCGGCTTTGGCCATGTCGAGCAGGCCGGTCAAGCATCCGTAGCCGGGGCCGCGCTTCAGAGAGATCAATGACGCGCTCGTCCGATCGAAGCGGAGTGTGCCCTTGCCCAGCTGAACATCCACTCCGCTCAGATCGTCGCCGGGAAGCACCCACCGACCGAGAATGCGCGTGAACGAAACCGCCCCGAAGATGTAGCCGACGATGATTGCGGCCAGAGCAGTCCATGGGTTCATAGTCCTCCCTTGTCGACGGGGACGTTACTCTCCGTGGCGCCGCTAGCGCGTGGGCCCTTCTCTCACAGTGAGAGGGATAGGAGGTCGAGGTCATGTACGTCGGAGAGGCAATCGCCAAGGCGCTGATAGACGAGGGAATCGACGCCGTCTTCTCGCTGCTCGGTGACGGCACTGCCCGCATCGTGTACCACCTGGCTGAAGCGGGCCTCCCGGTCTATGAGGGTCGGCACGAGGCCTATGTGTATGCCATGGCCGACGGGTACAGTCGCGCTACGGGACGCCCGACGGTGTGTGCCATCACCGGTGGCCCCGCGGTTGGGCACACGTTCACTGCGATGACATCGGCAGCTCGCACGGAGTCGTCGGTGATCCTGCTCACGGGGCCGTCGTCACGCGACGACCTGCGGGGCCGGCAGCGGCTCGACCACCGGGCGATAACGGAGCTCGCCGGCGCCGCCTACTTCCCGATCCACGGCCCCGACATCGCCGTCCAGCGGGTGCGCGAGGTGGGTGACTTCATTTCGTCTAACCGACGGCCCGTAGTTCTCGACGTGCCCGAGGTAGTGCAGACCGCAGAGTTCGAGAAGGCGATCGTGTCCCGTCCCCGGCCCGCCTGGGCCGAGTCCCGCCGGCTCTACCCCGATCCGGCGGCGATCGAGCAGGCGGTCGGTCTCCTGGCCGGCGCCGAGCGGCCGGTGATTATCGCGGGTGGCGGCGCAGTCGTTTCGGGCGCTCGCGAAGAGCTGATCCGGCTGGGCGAGGCAACCGGAGCATTGCTGACCACGACCGTCAACGCCCGCGGCCTCTTCCACGGTGACCCTTTCGACGCCGGCGTCTCCGGCGGGTTCGCTTCGGACCCGGCCGTCGAGCTGTTCCCCCAGGCCGATGTGGTGATCTCGTTCGGGACCGGCATGGAGCGGTTCGTCACCCGGCGCGGCGGCCTGTTCCCCGACGCTGCCTACGTCCAGGTGGATGTGAGGCCGCCCGCCCCGATGGCGAGCGGAGCCGCCGCCGACTGCTACGTGCAGGGCGACGCCCTGATCGTGGCCAAGGCGCTGCGATCGGCCGTCGAGTTGGAGCCTGCCCCGGAGGGATATCGCACCGAAGAAGTGGCAGCCCGACTCACCGACCCGGTGGATCCGGCGACGTTTGACATCGAGGACGGCCGGGTCGATCCCCGGGAGCTGTGCGTCCGGCTCGACGAGCTGCTGCCCGACAATTGCGGATGGGTGAGCGGCAACTCGGGCCACTTCTGGGCGTTCCCGATCACACACATGAAGCGATGGCGCCAACCACTGCTGCACGCCAGCTACTTTGGCGCGATCGGCTACGGAATCCCGGTCGGTTTGGGAGCCGCGCTTGCCAACGCCGGGGACCCTGTGGTGGTGTTCGAGGGGGATGGCGGCGCCATGATGCACGTCCAGGCGATGGAGACAGCCGCCCGCTACGGCGCCCGCGTGCTCGTTGTCGTACTCAACGACGGCGCGCTGGGGGCCGAGTACCACAACCTCGTGGCCGAAGGCTATCAGCCGGACCTCAGTCTGACGCCCGATCCCGACCTCGCCGGCCTTGCCCGGCATTTCGGATGCCGCGGGGCCACCGTCGACGATCTCGACCAACTCCCGGATCTGGTGGGAGAGTTCCTGTCGGGCGGGGGGCCGATGCTGGTCGACGCCCGGGTGTCTCGCACGGTCGTCTCCCGCCCGACCCGTCGTACGGTCTACCACGTTGCGGAGTGAGGGTCTGGTTGTGCTGCGACCGACCGGTCGCGTCAGGCTCGACCCTCGATCACCACTTCGTCGGCGCGGCCGACTCGATGCTTCGTCCACTGAACGTCGGCGAACCCGGCATCCTGCGTCATGGAGGTGATTCGGTCGATTCCGGCCTCGTCGATCCCCCACGGCTTCCCGGGATCGAGTTGCTCTACGACGAGGAACCTCCCTCCGGAGGCGAGGACGCGGAGAACTTCCGATACGCCGGCCTCTTCATCGCCCCAGTGGTGCATCGAGTGAACCGTCCACACGGCCGTGAACACGTCGTCTCCGAAAGGGAGGTGATGGGCGGGGGCCTGGTGATACCGCACGTTGGATAGGGCTCGCGAGCGGCGCCGGGCCATTCGCAGCATCCGATCCGAGGGGTCGGCACCAACGGCCTCCTCCACGAGCGGAGCGGCGGCTCGCACCGCGGCACCAGGGCCACATCCGATGTCCAGGACTCGATCATCCGCGGTCAGCGCGGCCAGCTCCACCACGAGCCGGTTCGACGCCGGGTTGCGATACAGGATCGGATAGAGCCAGCGCGTGAGGCCCCGCCAAACAGGCGGGCCGTGGTCGTGGCCGCCGTCCCCGTGACCATGTTCATGGGGATCCGGACGCCTGCCGTGGCTATCTCCGTGTTCGGTCATTCGTGTGCTCCACTCGGCTGCAGACGGCCACACGATACAAGCCGATCGACACTGCAACTCTGTGGCATTGAGCGGGGTGGTGCTGATGTGCGATCATCGGCCAATGCTGACGCGAGCAATCTTCAACGATGAGCACCATCTGTACCGGTCGGCGGCGAGGGAGTTCTTCGATAGGGAGGTTGCACCATTCCACGACGGGTGGGAAACACAGGGCACTGTGCCGCGCGAGTTGTGGGAGAAGGCCGGAGCCCAGGGCCACCTTGCGCACACGGTGGCCGAAGAGTACGGCGGCGCCGGTGTCGACGACTTCCGGTTCCCCGCGATCTTTACGGAGGAACAAGGCCGGGTCCTCGCGTCCGGACCCGGTTTCGGCGTCCACAGCGACATCGTGGTGCCATACATCACATCGATCGGTACCGCAGAGCAGAAGCGTCGCTGGCTTCCCGGCATGGTGGCGGGAACAACGATTGGTGCAGTCGCCATGACGGAACCGGGCACGGGCAGCGATCTCGTGGCCATTCGTACCAGGGCCGTCAAGGATGGTGATACCTACGTCATCAGCGGCTCGAAAACCTTCATCACCAACGGTCAGCTGGCGGACCTCGTGATCGTGGTGGCCCGGACGGCAGAAGACCCGCACGGGGGATTGAGCCTGCTCGTCGTCGAACGTGGCATGGAGGGGTTCGAGCGCGGCCGCAATCTCGACAAGATCGGCCTCAAAGCTCAGGACACATCGGAGTTGTTCTTCAACGACGTGCGCGTTCCGGCGCAGAACCTGCTGGGGCAAGAAGGAGCCGGGTTCGTCTATCTGATGCAAAATCTGCCACAGGAACGCCTCGTGATAGCCGTGATGGCGGTTGCAGCCGTGCGCCGGGCATTCGAGATCACAATGGACTATGTGAAGCAGAGGACCGCGTTCGGGCGCCCGATCGGGTCGTTTCAGAACAGCCGCATGGCAATGGCCGAGATGGCTACGGAGATCGAGATCGCCCAGGTCTTCCTTGACCGTTGCATCATGGAACTCAACGAAAAACAGCTGACGGCGGACGTCGCCGCCATGGTGAAGTGGTGGACGACCGAGCTTCAGGTCAAGGTCATGGACCGTTGCCTCCAGCTCCACGGGGGTTACGGCTACATGAAGGAGTACCCGATCTCACGCATGTGGGTCGACAGCAGGGTTCAGACCATCTACGGCGGCACCACCGAGATCATGAAAGAGCTGATCGGGAGATCCTTGGGCCTGTGACTCTAGGGCAGGCTCCTAGGGCCGCACCGGCGCTTCGCCGATTGTCGCTTCACACTCGGCGTGGCCACACTTGCAGGGCTCCGACCTCTCGCCGATGCCGAGCCGGCAGGTCGGCCCGCAGTGGGTGTCATCATCGATTGGGCAGGTGCACGGCCCGAACTGGCAAATCATCAGTTGGGTCCTCCGGTGGTGTGAACGTTCGCGTCGTGCCGTGCGCTTGCCGTGATCTGGGCCATGATCCGATCGTCCTTTCCATTGTGGTTTGTGCACTCGGCACGATAAGGCATCGGCCTGCCAGTTCGACGTCCGGACCGTGGTTGTCACCGCGATCCTTGCTCAGGTCCACGCGATAGGACCCGGCGTCCCCAGTGTCCCCGAACCCTGCCGCATGCCTACAGTGCCGGACATGGTCACTCGCGACAATACCCGCGGAAGGCTCCTCGAGCAGGATGCCGTACCGTGAGTTACGCACGGGACTTCGCCCACCCCGATCCCATCGTTCGTGAGGTCATCGATGTCTGGCTACCGCGGTTCCTGGGAGGTGGCATTTCGATCGGCGACCTCACGACCACGCTGCGCCGCGTGGAATCCTGGACCGATTGGGGGCGAGAGTGGATGGTGACGGGAGAGATCCACGAGTCCCGGGCCGCCGAGGCCGCCGCGGCCGGAAGAACCAAGACGGCAGCCGAGGCCTGGGAGACCGCAGCCCGGTGCCACCACCTGGCGTACTTCCTGTCGGTCCGGGAGCCTGCGGTCCATGACGCGGGCCTCGACCGCATGCTTGCCTGCTACGCCCGGGCGCTGCCGGACATGGTCCCCGCAGTTGAGAAGGTGACGATCGACGGGCCAGATGACCTGAAGATGGTGGGATTGCTGAGCGTGCTGCGGCCGGGGGCACCGATTGTGATCATCCTGCCGGGGCTCGATTCCACCAAGGAGACTCGGCACTCGGCGCGCGGGGGCTGGATGAGTCGGGGCTTTTCAGTGCTCAGCCTCGATGGTCCCGGTCAGGGCGAGGCCAGCCGATGGTCGGCCGCTCGTCCCGACTACGAGAGAGCAATCAGCGCCACGATCGATTGGCTGGAGACCCGTCCCGACATCGACGCTTCCCGTATCGGGTTGTTCGGTTCCAGTCTGGGCGGGTACTACGCACCGCGCGCCGCCGCCATGGAACCGAGAATCAAGGCGGTCGTCGGCAACTGCGGCCCCTTCAACTGGGCCGAGTGCTGGGATGTGCTTCCGGTCGTCACTAGAGAGGCGTTTGCCCACTACTCCCGAGCCACCGATCTCGACAACGCCCGCATGCTGGCCGAACACTTCACGCTGGAAGGAGTGATGGGCCATCTCGAGCGTCCGCTGCTCGTCGTCCACGGTGACGAGGACCCGCTGATTCCGTGGCAACAGGGCCGCCGCATCGTTGATGAGGCGGGTGGACCCGCCGAGTTCGTCCTGGTGGCGGGCGGCAACCATGGGATCAGCAATCTCCGCTATCGAATGGTTCCGCTGGTGCACGATTGGATGGTCGAACACGTCATCTGAGTTGGGACTGGCGGCTCCGGCTGGTGCGGCCGCTGGGCGCGGCTTCTGCCGACCGGAACCAACCTTTGACCCTGGCCGAACTGCGCTGCCGGGCGTAGCCTCGGGCTATCCAACCTGTAGGAGGGCAACGTGGGGTCACAACGCAGAATCCTTGGTCGCGGGACGGTGGTGCTCCTGGCTCTGGGGCTGCTGCTGGGAGGAGCGCTCACGGCCGCCTCGGCCAAGCCGCTCAACCCGGGCAACTCTCCCGACCATCGCGTCGTCGAGTATCGAGTCGACATCCCGGCCGGCGACCATGTAATTCCCGCAATCCTGGCGGTTCCCAAGGCGGGTGGTCCGAAGGCGGAGCATCCCGGCGTCCTGATGGTGCACGGTTTCGCGTCCTACAAGGACGAGGTCGGCGAGATGTACAAGCGAGAGGCACGCTATCTGGCAGTTGCCGGATACGCCTCCCTGCGGATCGACTTCGTCGGCTCCGGTGAGAGTGCCCAGCCCTGGGTCGAGAACACTTTCGCCGGAATGGTGGCCGACACGCGGATCGCGCTCGACTGGTTCGTCGATCATGCGGCTACGGATGATGACCGGATCGGGATCCTTGGATTCAGTCTCGGTACGCGGATCGCAGCAACCGTTGCCGGCACCGACGACCGGATCGCGGCCTTTGCCAGCTGGTCCGGGGACGCCCAGAACGGCCGTGATGGCTGGGAGTTCTTTTTCGACACGTACTACGACGAAGCCCAGGCCAACGGCTCAGTCGTGGTCGATCTCGGGTTCAATGTCGTCGAACTGAGCGCCGAGTGGTTCGACACGATGAGCGATTCGCATGCCCTGGACGATGTCGGCGGGTTCTACGGCCCGCTCCTCGCCATTGCCGGAACGGACGACACCTCGGTCGATCCGGCGGTGTCGCGCGGCTTGATCATGAACACTGGGAGCCTCGACGCGACGCTACGGATCCTCCCCGGCGCCGATCACATTTACCACGTGCTGACGCCGGACCAGACTCTCGCCGAGCAGGTCATGCTGCTGACGGCCGAGTGGTTTGATCAGAAGTTGTAGCGGAGGCGGGAGGGCATGGCCGGTGCGGGCCATGCCCTCGATCGCGTTGGTCTAGCTGCAATCAGCCTGGCTTGCCGTGTACGGTTTGGCCAGGGATTGAGACAAAGCCGTTCCGCCGGCTACCACATGGCGGGGCGGCGGAAACGGGAGAGCGCGCATGTCGGCGGGCCGACTATTGACCGTGATGGCCGTGGCCGGACTTCTTGCTGTCGGCGCATGCAGCGGGACGGACGAAGACGCCGGCCCGGCGATGATCCCCGAAGGCCAGGAGGCAGCGCCCGCGGCCGACCCGCCGGTGCCGGAGGAGCTGGCGCCCGATCTAGCCGCAGTGAGTTTCGTCCACAACCTCCGCGAGAAGGAAGAGGATGGGGAGTGGACCCGAGGCGAGGGCCTCGTGGCCACGTTGCAGGTGTTCGCCGGCGAAGCGGAGGAAGCCGAGATCCTGCGCTACGGGGAGGTGCTCGAGAACGAGGGCACCGGCATCATTGCCATGGCGCGCGACTACCTCGATGGTGGGGCGGACGAAGCAGCCAAGTCGGAGATCACGCGCCTGCTCGACCTGGTGACCTTCTCGGGGGAGCGGCTCGACGCGATGGCCGGCGTTGGTTCGACAGAGGCATTCGCAGACTTCGTCCCGACGGCTCAGCTCGCTTCCTTCGCCTCAACAAGCGCCGCCGACGGCGACTCCGAGAAGGACTGTCAGGACTTCTTCAGAGAGTTTGAGCCGACCGGTGTTGGGCAGTGCCTCGAAGTCTGGACCGTCCATGTGCTCGATGTACCCGGAGAAGGCCCTTATCGGGTGTTCGTGCCGGCGCCTTCGCTACCCGACGGTGGCTGGACCGAGAAGCACTATGACCTCGCCCGGGAGGCGATGGGGGACACCATTGTGAAGTTCAGCGAGTTGCCCGGCGAGGTGGCGATGTCGCCGGTGAACCTTGTTTTCTCTGTATCGGCAGATGGGTATGCGTCGGCGGATCCACTGGCCGGTGAGGAATGCGGCGTTGTTTTGCACACGAAACTGCAGACGTTCACGGATGTGAGTTTCCAACAGGTCGTGGCCCACGAACTCGCACATTGCTTCCAGACCGAGGCGTTCGTCCCGCAGAACGAGGTCGACTACGACTACATCCAGTGGCGGGAGGAGGGGCTGGCAGAGTTCCTGGGAAACCTCGTGTATGACAGCAACGATCTGGAGTGGGACCCGATACGAATGCAGAAGCTGGCCGAGGCCGAGCTGAAGACCACGTTGTTCGATCGGGCATACACGAACTTCATGCTCTTCCAGTACCTCCACAACGAGGGTGGCTACCCCGCGATCTTCGGCCTGGTCAATGAGCTTCCGGTCACCAATGGCCATCAACTACAGAAGGACGCGCTCGCCGGATTGTCCGGCATGTTCGAGGCGTATCACGAGTTCATGAAGAACGTCACCGATGAACGCCACGAAGACACGGGCGGTGGGTTTGGGCCTTACAAGATGACCGAAACCAATCGACCCACTGTGAACATCACCAGCACCGGCACAGTTGTCACGTCGAGAGTCAAACCGTTCGGGGTGTTGCGCCGCCGTCTTGTGGTCGAGCCGGGCAAGCAGGCCTGCCTCACCTGGGATTCGACCGACCTCTTTGTGGACAACCGCCCCAATCCCGGCGGCGATTGGGCACCGCTCCCGACCCTGCTCCCGGCAAACGTCGACGAGACCGGCGATGTGGATCTTCTGGTGACGGCGACCAGCGAGGCGGACTTCTCCCTGGTTGTCTCCTCCGTGCACGACCTGGACGAGGAACAGGACGGGACGATCCTCGGCGAGTGGATCGTCGATAACTCGAGCCTCCGGCGCAAGGTCGGCTACATCGCGCCCGTGCAGACCCTCACCGCAGTCTCCGGCCAGATCCGCGTGACCTTTCGCGATGACGGCACCGTCAAGATGGTCTACAGCGGGTTTCGGGTGGCCGGGCACAGCGAAGTTCAGCTGGAAGACGGGCCCTACTCCACCGACATGCGGTCAACTTTTGACTCTGTCACGACCGCCGAGGGCGTGGACTCGTACCGCATAACGGGCGACTACGTCTTCTACGGCAGCTTGAGTGAAGGCGACTTTCTCAACGGCACCGAAACCGTTACTTATACCTCCGACGGCTTCTTCCTGGGGATCGACGCCGGCGTTCTAGGGATCGAGTTCGAGGTCCCCGAGGACAACACGGAGGATCATCCGGCGTCGGGTTGGGCCCTGTTGGGCGCCGCCAACCAGTTACGGTTCGCGTGCGGCGGTGAGATCCTGCTTCTCGACGACATAGTCCTGCGCCGAGCGAGCTGAGGGTCGCACACCTCGAGGCGATCACCAACTTCCGAAGTGGACTACGTCGTCGAAATCGCGTCTCGCCGGCCTTTGGATCGGTTTCAGGGGCCGGTCGGCCGCATAGCCCAGGGCAATCAGCAGGTTGCACTGCTTGTCGGCAGGGAAGCCGAGTATCTCCCGAGCCAGGGCCTGGTCGCGGCATGAGGCCTGACCGCTGGCGATGCCGAGACCGGTCGCCGCGATCATCATCTGCATCGCGGCCTGGCCCAGGTCGAATCTATCGGTGAGAGCCTCGTCGCCTGCGGTGGTTGGCATAACGAGGGCGATGGTGGCCGCCGAGCCGGCAACCCAGACTGCGCCCTGCCAGGTCTGTGACAGCCGCGCGAGCTGGCTGTTGTCAGACACGACGACGAAGTCCCAGCGTTGCCCGTTGCGCGCAGACGGCGCCCGGCGGCCCGCTTCCAGAATCCGTTCGAGGTCGTCGGCGGGGATGGGGTCCGTAGTGAAACTCCGGACCTGTCGGCGTGAAGTGATCGTGTCCCATGTATCCATGGAACTGACAGTAGCGAGCCGCCCGGCTCGTTGAGGGCGCGCGAGGCCGAGGGCTTGCCGCATCGTTTCGAAGGGGCTTACCGGGTCGTTGAGGGCGCGGGCGAAGGCTCGGGCGTCAATGGTTCCCCGCAAGCGGTTCGTCGGTTGGTTGGGGGTTGGGGTCGGTTCGCCCTGGTTCGATGATGTGGTTGTCGGTGGTCGTCGAGCCGGGTTGAGGCGTGTGCCTCTAGTTGGGGGGTGGGGCTCGGGTGACGCCGGGGGCGAGGAAGCGTCTCCGTTTCGGTGGAGAGTGGGGGTCGATGGTGAA
>CAMYIJ010000080.1 GCA_947258375.1 uncultured Acidimicrobiaceae bacterium | reverse complement strand
CTAGCCGACTCTTAAGCCATTGCCAGTCGTCCAGCTTTTGCTCGCCCGGCAGCATGGCTACGCGAGGTTCCAGCATGGCAGGCGCAGCCGCCGCCGATCGGAGCATCCGGCGGAGTCAGGAAATAGGCGAACGTCCGCATCTGCGGCGTGCCGATCCGGGTGGGGAACCAGGAATCGTTGTCACAGTAGAGCTCATCGAAGGCCGAGCTGAGGTCACCCCAATCCATGCCGCTCATCAGGCCCGACGTACGGGGCCCGGGAAGGCTGATTCCCGATGACGGGTTCCGTTGGGCGATCTGCACTCCACCGAAGTCGACGAAGTAGGGGTGTTCGCTGCGGGCGGGCAGCACCTTCCACCACCAGGCCAGGCTGTCCCGAGCCTGCGTTTCGGTGGGTGTGGCCGACTTGAGATCACCGACCTCGGCGCCGGCGCACAGGTTCCGCTCGTCGTCGATCTGGTCCTGAGTGCACCTCCAGTAGAACTCGACCAGCGTCGGGAAAGCAGAAACTCGTCCCGTGTCCAGGAAGGTCACAGTTTGTGTCAAACCGTTGAAGTAGCCACCCGTGAGCGGCACCTCCTCGATGTGGCCGGCTTCGGAAGCCGGGTTGACCTCCATGCGAAGAGTCACTTCCCCGGTGGTCCACGTGTAGGGCAGGAGGAAGTTCCACGTCCGGTCGGTCCATGGTCGGGCGGCTTCTTCGGCGGCGGGACCCGGTTCTCCCTCACGAATGCCGACGTACTCGAGGGTCTCCGGGATCAGCGGTGACCCCGGCAGGGCGGCACCGTCGCGAAAGCCGTAGAGGCGGGCAGTGATCGGCAGGATTTGGCTGCGAGCCGGGGGGTCGCTCACCGGGAACGATTGAACGGCGTAGCCCCGCACAACGGTCTTCTTCCCCTCGACGAGCCGGAAGTCGTCAACGATGCGGCTCCCCGCTTCCTGGATCTCGAGCGGGCCGCGGATCGCCTGGGTGACTTCCATCGCCCACGGCAGGATATCGACCTGGCCCGACACGAGATCGAAGTACGCGTCGGGGGGAGGCGCCGGCGGACCGGTTCCCACCAGGTCGAGGCTCGCCTCGCCAAACAACCCGGGAGCGGCCGTCGTCGCGTAGATGGTCACCTCGCCCGGCGGGATTCGCACGTCGTCGACCCAGAAGAAGGAGGTGAGGTTGAGTCGATCCGCGGTGCGTCGCGGCGTGCCGGAACGGGCCTGCAATGTGATCAGCTCGGAGCGGTCCCAGTTGGGAAGCGCGATCCGGATGCCCTGATAGAGCGTAATGTCGGCCGGCCAGGTGATCCGGCCGACGAGCGGCGTACCCCGGCCGGCGTCGATCCGGCTGCCGGGACCCGGGAAGATGAACTCCATATCGGCCCGCTCGAAGCCGCCTTCGACCGGGTAGGGCTCATCTCCAAAGAAGACGTGATCGACATCGATATCGACCGGCTCGAAGTCCGGTGTGTAGGCAATGAGCCGGATAGAGGAAATCGAGAGGCTCTCCCGGCTTCTAACCAACAGGCAGGCGCTGGCGGGTGATGGCTCCGGCCCGAGGACGATCTCGTCGATGTCGACCCGGGTGCCGATCGAATTCGACGCCAGCAGACGCAGCGTTACCGGCTCCGTGGCCGCTTCGGGCAGGCCAACGTGCATTCCCACGTACTCGGGCCGATCCGGGACGCTTATACCCCACGCCCGGTAGTCGGTTGAGGCCGGAACCCGAAGTGCGTACGGCGGCGTGAGCGTCCCATGTTCGGGTTCGACGACGACACCGGGAATGCGGCCCACCTCGGGGAGATCCGGGCTATTACCCGGCCGCTGATCGTCGAAGTCCCACACCGTGGCCCCGGGAGGACTGCCGCAGCGCAGCACCCACCTCCCCCCGAAGTCGATCCGGTCGTCGATCACGCCAATGCTGGTCGAAGTGCCGAACATGCCCTCGCCGATCCCCAATCCTGGATCCAACGGCGGGATGCCCAGCACCGGCAGAGTCGTCGTCGTGGCACCCGGCGTGGTGGTGGTGGTGGTGGTGGTGGTGGTGGTGGGCGCGACGGTCGTGGTCGTGGACGTCGTTGTGGTTGTCGTTGAGGTTGTGGTGGGCGGAGCTTTTGTGGTCGTGGTCGTGGTCGTGGTTGGTGGAGGTTTCGTCGTTGTTGTCGTGGTCGTGGTGGTGGTAGTAGTCGTCGTGGTCGTGGGAGGGGCATTGACCGTGAAGGAGACCGAAGCGGACTCCTCGAATTCTCCCCCACCGCAGAAGTTGCAGGCCGAGATCCGCATTCCGGTTCCCGGAGCTGCTCCCGACGGAACGGTGAACGTCACGGAGAGGAAGCCGTTCCCGTCGACGGTGCAGTCGGCTTGTACAACGCCATCAAAAGACACCCGGCACGGCGGGAAACCCGGGGTCCAGCCGACCCCATCGACCGTAATCGAGGTTACGCCCGCCGTCCCTGAGGTCGGTTTCACCGTGAGTGAGGCAGCGTGGGCGGGCTCGGGCGGCGTGACAAGGGCGACCAGCAGGCCGAACACGGCGACCAGGGCAAGCTTGCGAAAAGTCCTCATCAGTAGGCGAACGACATTAGCCTACGACCACGTTCAGTGGCGGCCCGGGAACCCTGCTCTGAACCTGCCGGCCGCTCTGGCGACCATCGCGCCTCGACTACGAATACACTCGACGGCGGTCCGCCCTTCGTCGAAAACGTCCCTGCCGAGTCGTAGGGTTGCGAGCGTGTCCAGCCGGCGATGGCCGAATACGTAGCGACGGAGCGGTGCCTGATCGAGGTCCTCCGCCGGCGGCTCGACGACGAGGAAGCCGCCCGGTGCGGCCGGTGCGCCAAATGTCTCGGTTCGACGTTTCCGACCAAGATCGATCCGGAACTGGTGGAGGTGCAGGGGTGCCTGGACCGCGGACCCGAGGCAGCGCCGGAGCAGCTCTCGCTGACGGATGATCCGGCCGAGTAGGGAGCGAGCCTCCTAGGGAGCTTCGCCCAGAGTCGTGCAAGTCCTCGACCGCACGAGCCGCCTACTGAGGTTCCGGATCACCTTGACCGATGTTCGTCAAGCCATCGAAGCGGAGGCCGCTCTCGGCTTGCGGCTGCGCCGCCTGTCGAGACCGCGCAATCCACAGCGCCACGGAGCCGTCCGGGCGCCGCGCCCGCTCGAAGCGGCGGACGATGCGCTGGGCGACTCGGTTGACGCCCTCTTCGTGGAGGAGGTACGGATCGGCATCTTCGGTGCCGATGAGCGCACCCTTCGGCAGTATCCGTTGGTTGCCTTCGGTGGTGGTTCTGACGAAAGGCACTCGCAGCAAGGCTCGGCTGCGAGCGAACCCCAGCCACTCGACCTCGGAAACCGCCAGGAACGGGATCCAGTTGAAGGGGACATCGGTCATGAAGGTGTAGTGCAAGCCGTCGCCTTCGGGCGGAGGAAGCGTGGGCGGATCCGCGTCACGCCAGTAGTCGGCCATCGAGCTTGCTTCGCCCACCAGGTTGGCCACCGCCACCTCGATCCCCCAGACCTTGTTCGCCATCTCGTCACGGGAAATGACGACCTCCTCGATGGCCGGGCCGTCGGTAGCGCTCATCGATGCCGGAGCGAACAGCAGGCTCTGGTTGGAATCGGCCTGCAGCGGAACCGGCCTTGACCCGCGATACCTGCTCGTTACCGAAGGATGCCCTGTACTCCACCGATCCCAGTGCAGCGAGGTCTTCTCTCCGGCCTGAGGGATACGGAACACCTCACCGAATGTGTTCGTCACCTCCAGATCGGTAACTCGAATCAGGGATCCCCGGCGTGCGTCGAGCGGTACCAGGAACCAGTCCTCGGAGTAGACGAGGGCGAACTCCACGAGAAGCAGGCGTGCCAGATCGGTCGCCGCCGCAGTCACCCTACCGAAATCAACTCTCCAATCCTCGATCTCCCAATACCGCGACAGCGGCATCCCGGGGAATTCGATCGCCGTCGGAAGATAGGTTTGGGTCGTTGGGACGTCTGCAGCAGTCCAGGCCACCTCGTCCCTCAGCTCGAAGTTCCACCAATCGAGCCGTCCCCCGCGGTACTCATCGACCAGCAGAACGTCCTCCTCGTCACCGACAGCCAGAGGGGCCTCGTAGTCGAGGGACTCGCGCATCCAGAATCCGTCGCCGCGCTGGAGCGGACCATACGTTGCTTCGATCTCAGCTCTGAGTCGATTGATGTGCGGTTCCACTCTGGCGAGCTCAATATCGGCCTCATCCAGCGTTGTGCCGGAGACCATGTGATCCACAACAATCGCCCATCCATCTGCGACCGTGCGTGCGCAGCTCTCGATGAAGGCCGTCGACGCATCGTCTTCGACGAGGCCTCTGGCCTCCGCACCAAGAATCGGGAAGGCGGCGAGAAGTTCTTCGTATTCGTCGCTAAGCCCGTGGGCCGACATCATTCGGCGCAGGGATAATCCGGCCTGGACCCGGGCCCGCACATCTGGAATGAAAGGCTCCGATTCGAGTTCAGCCTCGAGCAGGCTCGCACCGGGGGCGCTACCCGAGGGATAGCCGATCGGGAGCTCCTGGAACGACAGCTCTGCCGTCAGGGGTGACGCGGAGTCATCACCCTGGAACTCGCCGAGTACCCATTGCCGAGCCAGCGTCCACAGTGGATCCCGCATCTCGGCCCGTAGCCCTCTGTCGGCGTCCTCGAGACGTGGTGATCCCTCCACCCTGTTGTAGATCGTGTCGCTGAGCAGCTTCAGATCTAGCAGGTCGCGGAACGGCACACTCATGCTGGGTCGCCTCCTGCAGCCCGGTCCCCTTTGGCCATCTCCTTGAGGTTGATGTCGTAGAAGTCGGAAGACGGGCTGGTCGGGTACAGGGTCATCGGAAGAGCCGGCCCGACCCCCTCGATATGGTTGGGGTCGGCAGCTCGCAGCATGGCGTCATCGATCATGGTGTCAAGGGCTCCGATGAGGTGCTCCCACTGCCATGCAGGGGGTTCAGCATCCTCTTCAGAGCCTCCACCAGGGACGTCGTATGACGTCGGGGGCACCGCGATGGCGACAACCTGCGGCGCCCGCGCCGAGGGCTGGTCATAGCGGAATGCCACTCCTCCGGAATGATCGCTCAGCGGGACCCGGTCGTTGAGCACGCCGATGAAGAGGCCGCTCACGTTGGCGGCCCGCAGCTCGCCGGGACCTACTGCGCAGAGGCTGATCGTGGCCGTGATGCCCTCAGAAGGGTCGTCTGACATCTCGAGTTTGCCGCCGATCCATGGATCATCTCCCACCCACGGCAGCTGGATAGCGCGAAGTTGCGCTACATCGGCTTGACCGGCTGCCTCGCCGGCCAGCACGACCAGCTCTAGGTTCGTCACGTCATTAACGACCCGCGCCACCTGCCGGAACCAGGTGGTGAGTTCCGCCTCAGCGACCTTGGCGGGCCCAGCCAAGGCGGCATCCAGCGGACCCGGCTGGTCGAGCGTGAACGGAATCGAGAACGGTACGTCCCTCCCTACGAGCTGAGCCGCAATCGAGCTGAGCGATTCGGCGCCATGACCGGCGAGTCCGGCTGGGACTTCCCCGAGGCGGCTCCGCAGTCGCACCGCGGTGTTGCGCAGCGCCATGATGTGGTCCCGGCGAAACTGCTCGGTCATGAGCGAAGGCCGTCCCGGGTCCAGTTCAGCTCCGTTGAGGTTCGCCCGCACAACCGTCGCAACCGCGTCGGAATCGGGGTGAGCTGCGTCGCCCACGAGGTCAACGGCCAGGGTATCGAGCTCGTCGGCAATGGCGGCCAAGCGGGTAGCTCCATCCGAGAGTCGGCCCAATGCGTCGCCGATGTCGAAACTTGCCTCTGGAGTGACGCCGGACGCGGCGACATCCCCGGGCTCCAGAGCTCTCGCCGCACGCAGGGTCCGACCCGCCCGAAGCGCCAGTTCCGCGATCTCTGACACCGCAATGCCACCGCTGAGCAGGCCCTCCGTGACGAGCGACTTCCGTGAGACGAGCAGCTCGAG
This sequence comes from uncultured Acidimicrobiaceae bacterium, assembly GCA_947258375.1. Classification (GTDB taxonomy): domain Bacteria; phylum Actinomycetota; class Acidimicrobiia; order Spongiisociales; family UBA5794; genus JAHEJX01. The sequence goes on along the minus strand of CAMYIJ010000080.1, from coordinate 12,458 downwards.
TGGCTCAGGGGCCGAGGCGCCGAGGTCGGCGACTGCGACGGCCTTCAAATGCTGGGTCAACTCGCGACCAGATCTGAGACTCACATCCTCGATCGCAGCGGGTTTGTCGCCGATCGGGACCGCCGCCCGGGCCCAACGATCTGCGGTGAGCACGACATCGAGCGCATCCAGACCCGTGTCGGCCAGGGTCTTGCGAACCCAATCGGTCCCATCGTGATAGGCCCAGACGATCCGATCCGGTGCTCCGAGCAGCATGGCGGCCCAGTCGTTGAGGCGCGGCGATACGACTGCCTGCAGGTTCCGCGGGTTGGGCCACGGGCTGGTTATGCCTTCTAGCGGCACAACGATGCGATGGCTGAACCCGGGACCTTCCGGAGGAGTGGCCACGGAAGTTATTGCCGCCGGAGCCGTCATTCCCGCATGGGCATCGAGAGCCCTCGTGGCCGCAGCAGAATCACCTGTGGTCGCCAGGAAAGTGGCCTCGAAGAGGAGCAGATCGTTGGCGGCGTCGACTTGGCCTTCGAGTTCGTAGAGGATTGCGTCTAGCTCGGCGCCGTGCTGCTGAGACAGCGTGGTAGTGGGCAGGAGCGGCGCCACAGACCTGTTGTTCGCATTCCATCCCTGAAGGAGAGCTACACCGTCGACGACTCGGTCTTTGTGAGCTTCAGGGTCATCTGCCCCGGAGCGATTGGGAAACGCCTCGCGGAAGGCCGGAAGATGCGTCGCGATGGCGCCGTCGGGTCCCACCAGGCCGGCGTCGAGCAGTTCCTGGTTCTTGCGGTGGAGGAGGCGTTCAAATCGGGCGCCGAGCACATCGGCAGGCGGATTGGCTTCGCGAACGGCGTCAATGAGCTCGAGCGCGACTCGAACTCGAGCCGAGTCGAGGTTCATCCGGAGGGTCTCGGCCGTTTCGTCATCGTGAGCGTGGGCCAGATAGGCGTTGCGGATCACGGCAAGCGCCGCGGCCTGGTCCGGAGTCTGGGCGGCGATGTACCCACCTTGCTCGACACGGTGTTGCGGACCCCGATCTGAAGTGAGCCAAGCCGGCAGCTCGTTCGGATGTGCTCTTCTCCGATTAGGAGTGAGCTGAACCGGCTCCAGCTCCTTCCGAAGCCCGAGCACAAAACCGTATCCGCCAAGATGCGAGCCGGTTGGGCGAAGCGCCCTCATCTGCTCGAGGTGGCGAACATGGATGGACGTCGTCCAAGCATCCCGCCGATAGTGGGTGGCGTCGAGGGTCTCGGTCATCAGGCGTTCGAGTTTCTGATCGTCCATCCCGGCCAGCCGATTCAGCGCCTCTCCGAACTCCGTTGCTCGTTGGGCCTGGGACACTTCCACCGTGTCGACTCGATCAGGGATGTACCGGGGCGGGATCGGCTGACGGATCACGGGTATGTCAAACGGATCCCGGATGTCTTCAGGCTCGGGGAAGGGCGCGGGCTCCGGCCCCGGACCCGGATCTGGCTCAGGCCGAGGACGGGGCTCGGGACCGCCGCCACCAGGAGTCGGACCCCCTCCGGGCCTTGGCTCCGGCATCGGACCTTCCGGCCCTATTGGGAAATCCCCCGGCAACGACTCACCTGGAAGCGTTGGGTCGCTCGCCAGCCGGCGCATGCCTTCGAAACCGACTTCGCGGAACCTCCCGCCGACCTCGGTGCCGGGCGGAGGGCGCACGGCATCAGGCTCATCCACCGCGAGTTCCACGAGTTCTCCGCCGGCGAGATCACCCGCCTCCGAATAGACGACGCCAAGCTCGGACAGCAGAGCAGCCTCTTCCCTGGTGACATGCGGCTGCGTCTCGGCGACCCGACCCAGCAGCTCTTCGGACAACGCCTCGCCTGCCAACTCCAAAACGTTCGCGAGAGCTTCTCGGTTGAGGTAGACACGCGGGATGACCGATTCTCCGGCAGCCGCCAGCGGGTCGGCGACTCCCTCGAGCGCTTGTGGCCGGAACGCGTCGCGCACTGCGTGCAGATCCGCGTAGGTACCGGCGTTGCCCGGTTGGAAGCCCAACTTCTCGTCGAGGAAACGCAACAGCGGCGAACCGCTGTCGGGGAGTTGGAGGCTTGGAATCCCGGCCGACCAGTGAGCGGTCATCGCTGCGGCATATCGGAGCATTACGTAGAGCAGCGCCGCCGACCGGCGGTCCGGCGTCGCAACGTCCTGACGGCGTGTCCGCACGTCCAGGTACCACGATGCGAGCTCTGCCAGGTAGTCCGCGGCCGCAACCGGCGTATCCGAGTCGTCGATGATCAGCCCGCGACTCCACGGAACGGCGTCCGCATCAAAGACGAGCGTGGGAAGGTAGGACATCACCTCGAGGGAGGGAAAGGGGTGGCCCTCGGTGAATTGGTCCCAGAACTCCGGCGGGTGCACTCGCAGGCTCTCGTGGGCACCCCGGATCTGGAATGCGCCGCTCGATGGTCCCAGCTTGAGGATGTCGAGGAACTCCGTCGGTTCCAGCCCCTCCCCTATCCGCGGAGTTGATTCGAGCGCCTTCCTCCACGGTTGGCTTCCAAGGAAGGGGGTTGTTGCGACCACCCGGCGCCCCAGGTCTTCACGAACGATCTCGTCGCGGGCGCCGGTCACCTGAAACCCGTAGGGCATGCTGCCGACTGCGACCGTGGGAAGTGCGCCCCCGGCGCGCACATAGCGAGTGAAGTGACCGTATGGAGGCGGAACGTTGGTGATTTCCAGCGCCGGATAGCCCTGAGTCACCGGCCACAGGGCAATGGCCATTGCCATGGAGTCCTGCTCATCGGCCAGTATGGCCTCGCCGTCTGCGCGAGCGATTGAGGCAAGGGCTCGAGGGTTGAGGCCGAGGGCGCGCTCCAGAAGCGGCGCATCGAACCGAGCATCCGCCTCGTATCCCGGAGGCTCCACCAGGTCGTTGAATTGCTCCCGGTCCGTGAGCGCGGGGGCGACTCGCTCGCTCGAGGTGTTGTTGGTCGGCGATCCTTTGGGGAGGAGACGGAGGCCGGCGCCAAACGCGTGACCTGTCATCGCTCGCTCCAGGGCCTCGGCCGCGACGTCCGCATCGAATCCGTAGTTGACGCCAAGGACGATGACGTCGAGGCCAGGTGGCGGAAGGGAAGTCCGGCCGGGACCGGGACGCTCCTCGGAAGCCGCCGCGGCCGCCTCCTCCCCCAGCGTCACTTCGATGGCCATGCCGAGCCGTTTTGCCTCATCGAAGTCGCGCAGCCACTTGGCACTGATGAGGTCGCTGTCGTCATCGGGGCCGGTGAGGACGGTTCGGACATCCGCAGTGATCTCCTTGCCTACGGCCTGATGGACTGCCTCGCCGTTGACCCGAACCTCAACGATCCAACGCCTGGGGAGCAGATCGAGCCAGCCGATTGCGCCCGCCGGCTGGTCGGTGACGACCGGCGCGTCCTCGTCGAAGTGCCTCACGACCCAGGCCGCCTGTTGCGGGTTGGCTTTCGCCAATAGGAGCTCTATTGCGTCTTCCCGGCCATGCTTGGCCGTGTCGCCGGCAAACTCATCGAGAAGCTTCTGGTCCTCAGGGTCGAGCGGCTGGCCTTGTGACTGGCCGTGGATGTCATCGGGGAACACCCGCACCAGCAGCACCAGCTGCCCGTCCCTGTCGCCGAAACGCGTCTCGATTCGAACCGGAAGCAACACGAACGGAGCCGAGGCCTCTGCACCGGACACGAGAGTCTGCAGGTCCTTGATCTCCCCGCCTTGCAGAAGCGTCTCCTGATCTCCAGCGCTCTCGGCGCGAGCGCGAGCCGCATCCAGCTCGGCCCGGAGTCTTCTGATCCGGTCTCGGATGGAATCGGCATCGTGGTCGAGGGCGCCTCCATCGATGGCGCCGACCCGACTGATCCGCTCGATCGGAGACAAGAGGCGCTCGCCGGCGTCCTCGTTCAGTTGCCCCAGCTCCGCTTCCGCAGCCTCGATCTCAACTGTGAGCGTTTCGATCTTCTCCGCGGCAAGAAGCAAGCGGGCCCTGATCTCTTCGAGGTTGAATCGTGAGCTCATGGCTGCGTGTCCGGGGGTAGCAAGCGTCTGGCGTGCAGCGCGATTCGGAAAGGCTGTTGATAGAGCAGCTGCGCCATCCCGGCAGCCGCCCCGCCCCACTCCGGATCGGTCGGCAGATTCGGCCGGTGGGTCTGCAAGCTCAAGTCAACCGGCCCCGCCCACGGCTCCGCTCCGGCGTAACTGGCGGGTGTCACGTCGTCCCAGGTGACCTCGTTCCATCCAGAGCCGCCGGGCAGGTCACCCTCTGGCTCGTCGAAACCGAGCCGAACGTTGCGCTCCCGCTCCTCCAGGATGAAGAAGTAACCATCCGGGTTGGCGGCGTCACCACGCACGGCTTGTTCGCTGAGCTCGAATCCGATGGCGACGGTATCGGGCGTGAGGTCGGCTCGGAAGACGGGCAGCACGGCGTCGCCGGCGAGGTTGTATTGACCGGCGACCTGCTCGGCCTGCCGGGCGTAGATGAGAATCCCGGGATAGCGCCGCAGGATGTCGCCGCGGATTAGCAGCACCAGGGGCGGAGGACCGCCAACGATGTTCTCACCCAGCGGTTCGTTCCAGCCGGCCAGGTCGCTCACGTCCGGACCCTGGCCACCGGTCTCCCAGAAGTGCTTGAAGAACGTCGCCCTCATCTCCGTCGGATACCCCCGCCACAGGAGTTCCGCAGCCATCTCGAAATTGAGGCCGGCCATGTAGGCCTCGATGAACTCCGGGTTGGTCTGAAGCAACGACACCGTGTTGGCGGGGACATCACCGATTCCGGGCATCAGATAGGAGACCGACATCTCGCGCAGGGGCTCGTACATCGGCGTGGTGAATTCCGGTGCCGGCATGACGGCGTCGCAGAGCGCTTGCGGAGAGGGGATCTCGATCCCGGCGATGAGCGCGTTGATTCGATTTGGAATGGTCACAGCCGGCTCGAGCGCACCGAGGATCTCATTCTGGATATCGCCGATGTCCAACGGGCCGAATTCATCGACGGGCTGCGTCGCTCCCGGCTGGGTTCCGATCAGACCCAGTTCGGCAATGATATCTTCCGGTCCGGGGCCAAACCCGCCACCAGCACCACCGCCTCCGTCGATTGGCGTCGTGAAGGTCCCTCCGCCGACCCCGGCGATGGGCCCGGCTCCCGCGCCGCCCGCAGGTGGCGGCTCCTCAGCGGCTACTGCGGCCAGCGCCGGGTCGACGATCTCCTTCTCGAATGGCCGGGTGATTGTCTCTGCTGCCGCCACCGTCCGCACGACATTGGAGAGCGGATCGCGTGGGGCATCCTCGAGACCTGGGCGGAGGTACCTTTCGGCTACCGAATTCGGCCGCAGCATCGAACGCAGCCGGGCACTCTTGGTGACGCCGCGCAGGTTGGTCGCTTCGAGTTGCTGAGCGAGGGTCGTAATGCCGGCGTTGCGCAACTTGGCGTGCACCGGTCTCGTCATGAACAAGAGCGCCTCCGGCGATAGCCTGCCGACCGACCGCTCGAACAAGCGGCTCGAAGCCAGGTACCCGAATTGGGCGGCACACAACCGGCGAGCTGCCTCCATGACATCGCCGATCTGCCGCCAAGCCTCCGCCATCAGGTCTTCCTGATCGCGGCGGACGACTTCGGCCCCGAGCCCGGCCACGGCGCGAAGGTGGATCTGCGTATTGAGCCGATCCACCCAGTCGGTGTCCCCTGTCGTTACGCGGTGCCGCCGACCATGCCACGAGCCGTAGATCGGTGGAGCCAATGCCTTGGGGTCAGACAATGGGTCGCCGCCGCCGGCAGCCTGCCGCAGGTCGGACGGCCAATTGAGAACCTCCACCAGGCGGTTCGTTATGTCAGGGTTCTGAGGGTCATGCGGCGGGACCTCTGTCGAGAAGATGGCGCCCTCATAACGCCGGTGGGGAGACGCTTCCGGCACGTTGTACTCCTGCTGGGCCGATTGGAGCGGCCGTGTCCCGGTGTCGGGGTCGAGCCCGCGGCCCTCGAGACGCTCTGCCAGCGCTTCGATGTCGCCATATGCCGATGTCGAGAACGACCACGAGAAGTAGACAGGTAATTCGTGCCCGGCGGCCGCGTTTTCCCAAGCGAGGGCGGTTGAGTGCTCGTGAGGAGCCTCGGGATCCAAGCCGCGCAAACGTCCACACTCGTAGGTGGGAACCACAAATGCCGTGTACGTGGTGCGCGGGGCCAAACGCCGCGCAGCAACCAGGCGGGAGATCAAGCCGAACGGGCTTGCCTTGTTCAGCCCCGCAAGCTGGTCGTCCGTCGCATTCACCCACTCCCCGTCCGCCTGAACGTGGGCCCACAGGCCGGCTTGGCGCGGGGGCGGCAAGGCTGCCGCGTCGAGGACCTCTACTGTGGCCGGACGAACGACCTCTTTGCCGGTGGCGTCCTCGACCCGATCGCTGGATGGAGGGAGCAGCTTGAACTCATCGGCGGCCAGGACGACGAGCGAAACCCACGGCGTCCTGTGCCCTTCGCTTCCCGGGTCCGAGCTGAAGCGCCATGGGAGGTCGGCTTCGACGAACTCGACGAGCGGCAGGTAGTTGGGCTCGTATTCGGAGTTGTACACCTTGAAGCTGGGGTCGGTGCGCCGGACCGCGTCGGCGTTGATGCCGATAACGTCACACGGCCGGTAGAAGCCGACCGTGCGGCTGACCGGTGGGTTCTGCCCCACGCTGGGCCCGGAGGTCACCGACAGCTGGAAGGTCGCCTCCAGATTGCCATCGACCGGCAGTTGGCCGTCGTTCGCCAGCAGCCCGGACACAAGATACGAGAAGAACGTCACCGGTTCGGTCATGGCCGCTCCGATGCGTTCAGGAGGCTCAGCCGGAGATTGCGGTACGCCGGCTCATCCTGCACTCGCCGCAGGAACTCGCGACCGTTGACCCATGAGGGGGCCGCCACTGTGCCGGACTCCCCGGTGGCGTCGTCGATCACGGCAACACGCTCAGGCTTCACCGATATGGCGGGTTCTCGCCCGAGCTCCGTATAGCGGCTGGCGGTGAGCGAACTGACCCTGACCTCCTCGGCCTGCGCCATCCGGTTGAGGGTCACCAGGTTCGCCGCAGCCAGGACGAGCGAGTCGAGCGCGGGGTCACCATCTCGCTTCTCCCGCTCCGGACCGACGATCTTGTTTTCGTAGTCGGTGTTGGGCGCAGCCGCCGAGCCGGTCTTCACCGCGTCGCTTCCGAAAACCAGCCCGGACTTCATGAGCTCGAACGATGGGGCTGAGAGTTTCTCGTCCTCGGCCAGATCCTTGTACTCGCCGGAGGCGAAGTAGTCCTCCAGGTAGGGAGGCTCGACCGGAGGACTGCCTGCGAGCAACACCTCGGGCGCCTCGAACAGGTTGTCGCCGGCGGGCCGGCCGTTGCCGAACCGATCAAGCGGAACATCGAACGGGACCACCCGCTGCCGCATCTCGAGGCGTCCGTGCGGGTGAACGATCACCTTGTTGGGCTCGGCCCTCGGCAGCAGCAGCACATCGAGGGCGCTACGAGCGGGAAGGACCGCGGCCCAGTTCTCGTCGAACTCCAGGGCCTCCTTGAGCGCGGCCCATACGTCGAGCGGCGGGCCGAGCATCGGGGTGGAGCTACCCCAGCTGACGTTGAATCCCAGCTTGAACGTGACGAGCAGGATCTTGATCTTGAGCTTGCCCTTGGCCCGCCACGGGCGGGGACCGGACAGCTCGAACTCCAGGCCGAGCGAGGCGAACGATTTGCCCTTGAACCGCAGCGAGACCCGCATCCTCACCCCGGCCTTGAATCCGAACGGGTCGAAGATGATGAGCAAATGGATCTCGAAGTCGCCCTTGACTGAGAACCCGGCGGCGGCGGCGTAGAGTTCGGCGCGGGCACCGAACTGCACGCTGTTCGATGTGACGGCCAAATAGGACTCGGCGCCGATGCGTAGGTTGCTCCCCTCGGCAATGGACAGGGCAAGCCGCTTGATGTCCTTGGGGAATGCAGCGTGGGGCCGGTAGTCGGGATGGAAGCCGCCGAAGGCAAGCCCGAACATCGGGTCGTCTTTCCATCGGGCCCGGGCCACGAGGTCGCCGGTGAGCGGGAAACCGACGAGGCTCGAGTCCCGCAGCGTGGCGTCGATCTTGAGCGTGCCTTGCCCGAAGTCGATCTCGCCGATGACGTCGATGTTCAGCTTGATCAGCGCGGCGTCGGATGACGGCAGTTCGGTGGACAGTTGGCCGAGGATCTGAACCCGAACCGGCCCCCCGAAGATGATCAGCACTCCTACCTCGATGCGGATGAGCGTCGGTGTCCCCCACCCCAGCAGCAGCATCGGGCCGATGATGTAGCTGTCGGCCTTCGTCGGGAACAGCGTCGACAGATCGCTGATGATCTTGTCGGCGTTGGCCACCGGGTCCTCCGGGAACATGACTGAATCGAGGGCGCCGGTGGTGAGCCCGGCGCGGAGGGCCTCGTAGTCCGAGTCGCGGTAGATGCCGAGCAGGCCGCCGATGCCGGACAGCGTGAACCCGAAGCCGAGCTGAATCGGCGGGAACTCGACCGAGATGATGACGAGGAACGAAAACCCGGGGTCGGGCAGCGGATTGCCTTGGGAGTCTTTGGTGTCGAGCAGACCGATGGCGGTAACGCTGACGTTGAACACCTTCAACTGGAGCATTCCGCTGTAGCGACCCCGCGGCTCGTCATATCGTATGAACCCGCCACCCTTGACGGTCCCGGCGTCGATCGAGATGCCGAGCCCGGTAGGTGGCTTGAAGGCGAGTTCCAGGCCCACATTCCCGAAGTCGAAATCGGGATCCTCGATGCCGGTGCCCAGCGCGAGCCCCAGGCCGACGTCCTCGACAACCGCCTTGATGGGCCCAATGTTGGCTCGGAGATTCGCAACGAACGCGGCGCCAAGTATCGCGCCGGCGTCGCCGCCGACCTGGATGCAGAGCCGCATGCCGGACACGTCCAGCAGCGAGGCGATCGAGGCGCTTCCCAGGTCGATGCACCCGCCGCCCGAGCCGGCAATCATGAACCCGTTCGCCCTGCTCCAGCCAAGTGCGAAGTCGAACTCGAGGCCGATCTCCTGGCCGGCGACTTCACCAAGGAATGAATCGCCCCCCACGATTTGGATCCTGACCCGCCGGGTTGCGAAACCGATCCCGAAGTCAGCGTCGCCTGCGGTGGCCTGCCCGAATACGTCGAGGCTCACAGCGTCGGCTGCGACGTGGAGACCGTCCGGCGCGCCGAGGATCAGGTCGGGAGCGTCCTCAGCTCTCGAGAAGCCGAGAGACAGCCCGGCGCCCGGATCGCTGTGGATCAGCCCACCGCTCGCCGACCAGGCGAACCCGGTAGGAGTGATCGTCCCGGCGGATACCTCGAGCACCCAGTTCGTTCCGATCTCCAGATGTCCGGTCGCCGATGCGGCCGTCGCCAGATAGAACCCGTCTACCGGCCGGCTAGCGGTGCTGTTGTTCGCCAGGATGGCGAATACCCCAAGGAGACCGATCGGGGCGCTGTCGCCGAGTTCTGCGGCCAAGGCAAGTGCCTCGTCGCTGCGAACGTCAGGGGCGGCGACCGGATCGAGTACGAGCTGATCTCCGACCAGGCCGAGGTCCCAGATGGCGTCGACTCCGGCCGCCGTTGCCGCGTTCGCCAGGATTGCCAGGACCTCGCTGGGTACGAGAGCACTGAGTCGCCTTCGCAGGGTGAGCCCGGGATTCGTGAGCCAGAGCTGCAATCGGTCGAAGCGAACCCGCTCGAGGTATGGAGGCAACCTGAGCTGCGCCCCGCCGATCGACACATCGGCAGCGTCCGAAGATAACTCGCCATCGACGATGCCAAGGCCACGAAGCAGCGAATCGAGCGCAGGGTGGAATGCTTCGAGCCACTCGGTGGTGAGAAACGACAGCAGGTCACCGGCAAGCGACCCGATTTCGTCCGCGCCCCACGCATCGACAGCCCCGAGCGAACGGATCGTGTCGATCAGGCGGCCGATTTGCGCTATCAGCTCGACTGGATCAGATGTATCGGCGAGGCCCTCGATCGTGTCGGCGAGGTCCTCGGTCAGATCCGTGACCGTGTCGACGACCGAGGTGAACAAGGTGACAACGTCGGTCGTGGCACGAGCGACTTCGGTGAAGCCGAGGGTCTCGAGGAGCCGGTCGAGACGGGCCGGATCATCCAAATGTCGCAGCGGCAGCAGGACCCGGGACAGCTCGGAAACAAACCCGCTCACGGCTGCGGTCCCGGGAATTCGACGGACGTCAGGGGACCCCCGGCAGGGGCCGCAGCATCAACCGTCCATTTGATGGGAACCGGCTCACCTCGGCGGAAGACCTCGTGGACGACATCGCTCTGACCCTTGAGGTGAAGGATCGAGATGCTGTTGTAACCGACGGCGGGGGTGTAGCCGGCATCGACCATCTTGTCGGTAGCGGTCATCACGCGGCCCAGCGGCCCTAGTTGACTGGGTTCCAAGACCTTCTCGAGAGCTTTGGCTGCGGATATCTGGTTTGAAGAAGCTGATCTGTCGTCGTTGAGGAGGGTTATCCGATCAACTGACGACGGAGCCGGGTTTGCCTGAGACCAGTCGGCAACGAGCCGCAGCGATGCATCGGCTTCGGGCAGTTCGATACGGATGTCGCCTAGGTTCTTCGCCGCGTCCTCGAGTTTCTGCCGAATGACGTCCGGCAGGTTGGCGGCGTGTTTCTTCAAGACCTCGGACGCCGAGATGACCACGACGAGGCCTCGCCCGGCTTTCGGCGCCAGCGACTCGACCGCTCGCTTCAGTAGTTGACGAGCGAGCTGCTCGCAGAACGGGTCGATCCAATCCGCAACCCGGTCGGCCACGAACGTTTCGAGCTGATCCAACGGCCCACCGCCCAGGCCGGTCCGTTGCGACAAGCCCCAGGCATTGAGAAGCCACGCCTGCTCCTTCTTCAGCTCGTCGATGAACCCACTGATCAGATCTACGCCAACGGTCCCCGAGGAGATCATGAGAGCCAGCATGCGCTTGATCTCGTCGTGCCAGCTGAAGACAAAGGGGCCGTCGCCCGACGACGGAAAGTCGAGCAGCTTCGATACAGTCTGTGGAGCAATCGTGAAGGTCTTGGTCAGCGCTCCGAACACGACCTTGTATTCCAGGTCGAGCCGAATGGGTGGCTGAGCCGGTCGGGTGTCCCAGGTCACGATCACGTCGTCGCCGGCATTCTTGAAGATCGCTGAGTAGAGCGGCACCAGCCGGGTTGACATGGCGCCCGCCTCCGCCGCCGCGGTCTCGTTCCGGCACGCACTCGCCGTGACCTGAACCAGCTTCGCCCCAGAATTGCGGGCCAGCTCGGCGGTGAATGAGAAGTGGACATCGCCGGACACCGCAACGACGCTCTGGTTCGGGTTGCCGAGCAGCTCGTTACGCAGGTCGGTATAGGCATCGGGCCGCCCGGCCCAAGCTTCCGAGTCGAACTCCTCGCGCGCCAGGTCAGTCTTTTCCTTGACGAACTTGCGGTGTGACGGGAATCGTCCGGCGCTCTCCTGAGCTAGGACACCGAGCGCCTGCGCCAATTCGACGATCGGCATGCCCAGGATCGGATATGGGGACACAGCGACGAGCCAATCGGCGGCAGGAGCGCTTGGCCGGGCTTGCCGGGTGAGATCTGCACCGGGCTTGATCAGGGCGGGGAATTCGGAAGCGTCGAAGTCGCGGCGAGTCCGTGTATCGAAGAACATCGCCTCGACGCTCAGGTCAGGGTCGGCCCACCGGAAGTCGAAACGGGCTGTACCGGCCAGGTACTGGGGCTGGGTGTCGCTCTGCAGAAGCTGCAGGGCTGTCGAGTTCAGCACCTGGTCGACCCGGGTGTTGACCGCCGATTGAGACCGGAGATCGAGGATCTCGCTCAACTCCTGCCGCAGTTGGGCTTGGCTGTCCTCCACGTCTTCTGCCTGCGGAGCCAGCCGATGGTTCCCCCAGGCCTGGAACGCTGAGAAAGCGAGAATGCCGGCAACGATGACTTCGCGCCCGAAGGACGATCCCTTGGCCTGCGACGACCAATACCGCGACACGAACCAGTCGTCGGCAACGTCGTGATCATCCCAGACCATGAAGGTCGGCGTGTTGGCCAAGATCCGGCGCACGCCCGCCAACCCGGCGCGGAACTCGAGGAGTCGTTCGCGCACGACCCGGCTGTGGACCCGCCCCTTGGCGACCTCGTAGTAGGCGTCCCCGTTCGCGGCGAACTTGTATCCCACCGAGCCGGCCGTCAAATCCTCGTCCTTCTTCGGTGCCGCGTCGTTAACCGGGTCCACCTGCAAGTCCGGCAAGTCCCTCGGCCACAGCACATCGCTCCAGACGAGCAGGTACATGGCCACGTACTCGTGCACGTGGAGGATGCGCGAGCGCTGATCGTAGGACTTCCTGAACCCCGCCTCCTGAGACTTCTCAGCCCGGAACCCGCGCCGGGGTTCGAACATCGCGTCATACGCCGGTGAGGTCTGAACCGCCGGGACGATCA
>CAMYIJ010000079.1 GCA_947258375.1 uncultured Acidimicrobiaceae bacterium | reverse complement strand
GGCGACGCTTGTTCGCCTTGCCGGCTCGGACCGGATCGAGATTCACAAGCCGTATCTCGCCGCGCAGCATCAGCCAGTCGCCACACCGTCACCAACGGCGGAATCCCACACGCCGGCTTCGCCAACCTGAGACCACTCGCTCCAAGCATCGGCGTAGGCTTCGCCCAGTTCTGTCGACCGCAACAAGCGCACGGCTCTATGGACCACCGCAGATCGGGAGCCATATCCCTGGGTCTGGGCATACTGGTCGAGGAACTCGACGTCCTCGTCTGGAAGGCTCACGCTCAACTTCATACCGGAATGCTACCAGAGGTATGACTGCCTGCCTACCGTAGTGTTTCGGCCGATCGCCTTTGAGCCGTGATCTGTATGTTTGGAGGTATCCGACACAGGAGGGACCATGGCCAAGTACGCCTTCTTCTTTTCGTACACCCCAGAAGCGTGGGCGAGCATGATGAAGAACCCGACAGATCGCACTGCGGCCGCTCGGCAAGTAGTCGAAGCCCTCGGGGGCACTCTCGAGAGCTACTACTGGATGTTTGGCGAGTACGACGGTTTTGCCATCCTCGACGGTCCGGACTCCATCTCGTCGGGCGCGGGGAGCATCGCCGTCGCGAGCACGGGCACTCTGAGCAAGTCCGTCACCGTTCAGCTGTTTGACGCCGACGACCAGGCAGCGTTGCTGGAGGGAGCCAAGACGGCGCTGTCCTCCTATGCGCCGCCGACCGGATAGACGCGCACCACTCGACAAGTAGGGGCATCGACGAGAGGAGCGGAAAGATGTATACCAATCGCAGAACTTGGGTCATTAAGCGGGGGCACATGCAGGAGGCGATTGACCTCTTTACTTCCGAGGATTCCGACCGGGCGTACCGGATATACGGCAGCAACGGCATTGCGCCGGTCGACTTCGATACGATCACGGCTGAAACGGATTTTGAGACTCTGGCCGAATACGAAGTGTTCTGGCAGAAGGCGTTCGACGGATCCGAATTCACCGAGTTCATCGAGGAGCTGAACAAGATCACTGTGCCGGGCGGCCGGAACGAGCTGCTCAAAAGGCTGAATTAGCCTGCGGGCTCAGCCGGTGTTGCGCAGCCCGGCGGCCAGGCCGTTGACAGTGAGCAGCAGGGCTCGCTGGAGCTCGGGGCTCGTCTCACCCGTCGCCCGGGACCTTTCCAGCAGTGCCACCTGGAGGTAGCTGATCGGATCGAGGTACGTGTCGCGGACGGCGAGAGTGCGCTGGAGGATCGGGTAACGATCCAGCAGCGCGGCGTCGCCGGTGATGGCGAGTACCTGGCGCAGCGTGAGCTGAAACTCCTCGAGGATCGAATCCCACATGTGATGCAACTCCGGCGGGACGAGCTGTTCGACGTAGCGGCTGGCCACCGTGACGTCGGTCTTGGTGAGGGTCATCTCGACGTTCGAGATGAAAGTGCGAAAAAACGACCACTCCCGATACATCGTCGCCATCGTGTCGCCGAGCCCGGCCTCGTGGACCGCGGCGAGACCGCTACCCACGCCGAACCAGCCGGGGACGACCTGGCGTGATTGGGTCCAGCCGAATACCCACGGGATGGCCCGCAACGAGTCGAGACCGACCGTGCCGCCGGGCCGCCGGCTGGGGCGCGAGCCGATGTTCATCGCCGCCAGCTCCTCGACCGGCGTCGACGACGTGAAGTAGGCACCGAGATCGCGGTCCTCGACGAGGTGGCGGTACCTGGTGTGGGCGGCCTCCGACAGCACATCCATGACGCCGTCCCAAGTGGCCAGCGTCTCGTCGGACTTGCGGCTCACCCGGTGCAGCAGAGAGGCCTCGAGCGTTGCGGCCATAGCCAGCTCGAGGTTGGCCGCCGCCAGGGTCGGCAGGCCGTACTTGTCGGCGATTACCTCGCCCTGCTCCGTGATCTTGATACGGCCGTCGACGGTTCCCCACGGCTGGGCGAGGATGGCTTCGCCGGTGGGACCGCCGCCGCGGCCCACCGTCCCGCCGCGGCCGTGGAAGAGACGCAGCTCGACGTTGTGGCGGCGGGCGACATCGCGCAGGTCGCGCGACGCCGAGTAGAGGAGCCACTGCGACGTGGCGATGCCGCCGTGCTTGGAGGAATCGCTGTAGCCGAGCATCACTTCCTGGAGGTGGCCGCGCAGCTCGACGATGCGCCGATAGGACGGCTCGGACAACATCTGATCGAGCATCTCGCCGGCGCCGCGTACCTCTTCGGTGGTTTCGAAGAGCGGCACAAATCCAACCCGGGCCACTCCGGCACCGAGGTCGATCAGGCCGGCCTCCTTGGCGAGCACAGCTGCGGCGAAGATGTCGTCGGCGCCTCGCGTCTCGGAGACGATGTAGCTCTCGATGGTGCCGTCGCCGAAGCGGTCGAGTGCCGCACGCACCGAATGCAGGGTCTCCATCGTCCGAGCGGTCTCGGCGGCCAGCCGGGTCGTTACCTGGGACAGCGGCCGGGGGTTGGCCAGCTCCGCGGCGAGCACGCCGGCGCGTTCCGCCGGCGACAGGGCGGCATATCCGGCGGCCGGGTCGACACGCGCGAACAGCTCGGCGAGGACCGCATGGTGCTTGGTGGCGTGTTCGCGGATATCCATCGTGGCCAGGCGAAACCCGAAAGCGGCCACTCGCCGAATCATGCGGCGGAGCCGTCCCGTCGCCACCAGCTCGCCGCGATTGGCTTCCAGGCTTGCCTGCATCAACTCGAGCTCGGCCCGTAGTTCGTCGGCCGACGTGTAGTCCTGACCGGGCCGGTGTTCTGCGCCGGAGGCGATGCGAGCGCGCGTGTTGATGAGCCGCTGATGGATGTAGGCGCACTTCTGGCGATACGCCTCACCGGCCGACAGCCGGGAGAAGCGAGCATGCACCCCGGGGAGGTCGGCAGCATCGGCCTCGAGAGAGGTCAGCAACTCGCCGCTGACGGTGGTGATGCGATCCGACGGGCTCAGCTCGAAGGAGAGTTCCTCAATTGCTCGGATCAGCTCGCGCACCGCGTGCTCATGCTGCATCTCGAGGACGTCGAGGGTTGTTTCTGCGGTGACGTACGGATTGCCGTCGCGATCGCCACCGACCCACGTGCCGAAGTGGAGGGGGGTGGCCACTGCCGGCAGCGCCACGTCGAGCCGGCCGATCTGATGGTCGAGTTCGTCGAAGAGGTCGGCGGCGACCTCGCGGAAGATCTCGTCGAAGTAGTAGATGACCGACCGGGCCTCATCCATCGGGGTCGGCTGGGAACGGCGCAGCTCGTCCGTCTGCCAGATCAGGTCGATCAATTCGGCCAAACGGCGCACGATCCGGTCCTGATCCGAGTCGGAAATGCGGGGATCGCTGCGTTCCGTGAGTAGCTCGGCGATATCGGCGGTTTTGCTCAGAATCGAGCGGCGCGCCGCTTCCGTCGGGTGCGCCGTGAAGACCGGCCGCAGCTCGAGACGAGCCACAACGCTCTCGATCATGTCCGGGTCCAGCCGCGCCTCCAGGATCCGGTCGACCGTCGCCTGGAGAAAACCCTTGTCGGTTGCACCCCGGGCGCCATCGACGTCGAGACGGTGGGTTTGCTCGGCGAGGTTGGCGAGGTAGAAGAAGATGGTGAAGGCCCGCACCAGCGAGATCGTCGTCGGCAGGTCGAGTCCACCGAGGACCGCGCTCAGCTCGTTGGCGGCCGCCTCGTCGAGGGTGCCGTCCTGCTCGGCCGCCCGCAGGCGCTTGGTGAATGCTCGGACCCGCTCGACGAGGTCGAGCAGCTCGGGGCCCTCCTGGCGAACGAGCGTTTCGCCGAGGAGGTTGCCGAGCAGCCGGATGTCGGCTCGCAGCGGGGCGTCCGCTCGCTGTTGGTCGTTGTTTGTCATGGACGGCGAGCGTAGCTCACTCGCCCTCGACGCCGTCGCGGAGGCGGGCCCAGCGTTCTGCCGCGATCCACAACGTGCGCGAGTAGGGAAAGAAAAGCAGCGGGATGATCGCGGCGGTACCGATGGCGACGTAGATCACCACGTCCCAATTGGGGTCCGGAGAAGTTGCCCACAGTGCGAGCAAAAGGGCAACGATGACCACACCGATGGCGAACCCCATGTTGAACATCATGGCCCCGAGCCAGTACCCGGTGCCCCGGTCGAACTCGAGATGACACGTCGCGCAACTCTGGTTCATGATGACGAACCGGCGAAAGACCGGCGATCGCCCGCAGCGCGGGCAGCGGAGCAGCAGCGCCCGCCCCGATCCTACCCACCAGCCCGTGTTGAAGTCGGGTGGGCCGTTGAACTCCACATCCGCATCCGTCATGAGCACTCCGACGAGAACGACTCGAGGCCGAGTGCGGCGATGGCGTCGGCGGCCGGCAGTTCCATGACCGTGGTGACGGCATAACGAATCGCATCGAGGTCGGGAGTGTTGAAGAAGTCGGCGGTGCGGGGGCCGGTGTATTCGGGGGGCACAAACCCAACGGCGACGATCCGATCGGGATCGAGTTTGGGGATGATCTGGATGAGATCCGGGAGGCGTTCCAGCGGGATGTCGGTGAGCAGGTTCTTCTTGATCGTGTTCGTGATGTCGGAGAAAGAGCGGGCAATCGTGACCGGGTCGGCCTGGTCGGACACCGCCTGGAGCAGGCAACGCTGCCGGCCCATCCGGTTGTAGTCGTCCGAGCCCTGGCGGGTGCGGACGTACTGCAACGCCCGGTGGCCGTCCATCTCGTAGGTGCCCGGGTCCCAGTCGATCACTTCGGTCGTTCCATCTTCATTGGGGTAGGCGCTGTCGTAGATGCGCTCGGTGACGGTGATCTCCACTCCTCCGATGGCGTCGATCAGGTCGACGAAGCCGTCGAGATTAACCAGGGCAAAGTGGTGGATCGGGATGTTCAACATCTCTTCCATGCCCGAGATGAGGGCCGCTGCCCCCGGCGGGCGGGAGCTGGGGAATTGCTCGGGATGGGTGACGCCGTAATCCCAGAGCTCATTGATGATCGCCGGGAAGCAGTCGCAGGACCAGATTCCGAGCGAGTCGGGCAGCGGCACCCGGGCGATATTGCGCGGAACGGAGAACAACCCGACGTCGCCGGTCTCGGCGTCGAGGCTGGCGAGGATGATCGTGTCGGTGCGCAGCCCGCGACGCCCGATTCCGGCATCGCCTCCGATCAGCAGCACGTTGAGCCGCTCAGTACCTTCCCAGAGCCGAACCGGGATCGTTGTGGTGGTCGTGCTTGTTGACGTGGTCGACCCCGCCGGGTCTGCCGACGATGGAACCGTGATCGGCGGTGGCAGGGTGGTCGGCGGCACCGTTGGAGCCGGGTTGGAAGCAAACACCGAGGTCAGCAGGTCTTTGTCGAGGATCAGACCCTGGCCGGCAACGGCGTGGGGGACGACCAGCAGGCTTGCTACCACAACGCCGAGCATGGTCGATGCGGCGACGGGTCCGGGGCGGCGGGGAACGCGGTCGGCTGAGTGAACGAAGGCGTCCGTCGCAGCGTAGGTGCGCACCGCGAACAGCAGCCCGTTGCCGATTATGAGCCAGCCGAGGGCGGTGGGCTGCACACCCCAGGTGAGCAGCGTCAGCTGGCGGCGCCACGCCATGAAGACCGCAGCACCGGCGACAATCGCACTCAGGGCGATGAGGACGACGCCCTTGGTGCGCTGTCCGTTGCGCAGCTGCCCGAGGCCGGGGATTACTGCAGAGGCGAGTGAGGAGATCATGAGTTCGGGTGCATGGTATGTGGGCCGGTAGTGCTCTCGATCGCGGCGGTCGGGACATGGCGTTCAACCCGGCGAGCGCGCGGCGCACACTCGGGAACCGGCGGTAGGCTATCGCCATGCTCCCACTCCTCGTTCGTTTTCAATCCGTGGTCGACAAGATTCCTGAAGAGGTCCTCGAGAAGCTCCCGGACGACATCCGCCAGCAACTCGAGGACGGCGTGATCGACAAGATCCCGCAGGACATCGTTGACAAGTTGCCCGAGAACCTGCGCGACTCCGTGCCGACCGGTCTGATTGATGCCGCCTCGGCCAATCCGCTGTTTGCGGTGATCGGCGTGCTGGCGTTGATCGGCTTTGGCTATGGCATTGTCAAGAGCGCCATGAAGGCCATCGTGTTTTTCGCCGTGCTGGCCGCCATCGCCTGGTTCTTCTTCCTCAAGTAGCCGGTGGACTTCCTCGGCGACGTATTCGGCGACGCGATCGAATACGTAGTGGAGTTCGGCCCCGAGCTGCGGGCCATCGTCTCCCTGACGCTCGTTGTCGCCGGGCTGGCGACGGCCATCGGTGTGGTCCTCGGCGTTCCCTTCGGCGTGTGGCTCGGTCTGGCTCGCTTCCGGGGGCGGACTCTCCTGCTCGCGCTGGTCAATACCGGGATGGGGATTCCCCCCGTTCTCGCCGGTCTGCTGCTGCTCATCCTGCTCTGGAACAACGGCGTCCTCGGCAGCTGGGGAGCGCTGTACACGCCCGGCGCCATGGTGGCCGCACAAGCGTTGCTGGCATTCCCGATCGCGGCCGGAGTCACCGCCGGTGCCGTGCGCAACCTGAGCGTCGACGCGCAGGAGCAGCTGGCAGCCCTCAACGTCGGGGCCGTGCGCCGGGGCCGCATCGCCGGACGTGAAGTCTGGCCGGGGATTGCCGCCGCCGTAGCGGCCTCCTTCGGGCGTGTGGTCGCCGAGGTCGGGGCCGTTCTGATCGTCGGCGGCAACATCGAGGGTGAGACCCGGGTGCTCACCACCGCTATCGTGCAGGAGGCTCGCCAGAGCAACCTGGGCGCCGCCCTCGGGCTGGGTATTGTGTTGCTGGCCCTGGCGTTGGTCGTCAATCTCGCGTTGACCTGGGCGCAGTTGCGGGGTGAATCCCATGCCTAGCGGCACCGCGCTGGACCTCAGCGGATTGACCTGGACGATCGGGGACAAGGCCATCGTCGATGTAGGCGACCTCGAGTTGCAGGTGGGGGAGCGGCTCGTGGTTTATGGACCCAACGGTGCCGGTAAGTCCACGTTGCTGCGCCTCGCAGCCGGCATCCTCGGCGACCGCGCCGGTGACGATGTGTCGTACATGCCGCAGCGGCCGTACATGTTCCGGGGGAGCGGCCGGCACAATCTTCTTCTCGGTCTCGAGGATGCCGAGTCGAACAAGGCGGAGACCCTGGCCAAGAGGCTCGGAGTGTCCAACGTGCTCGGCTCTCCGGCCGCTCGGCTGAGCGGAGGGGAGCGACAGCGGCTGGCCCTGGCGAGGACGCTGGCTTCGTCGCGTCCGGTGGTTGCCCTCGACGAACCGCTGGCCGCTATCGACGCACAGGATCGCGACGAGGTGAGCGCCATCGTCGGCGATGCTCTCGGGGATCGGGCCGCTCTCATCGTCACCCATGACCGCGACGTGGTTGTGGCCTTCGCCGACAGGGTCGCCGTAATGGCCGGGGGCCGGGTGCTTCAGGTGGGTCCGGCGCAAGAGATCCTTCTCCACCCGGGTGGCGACGACATTGCCGGCGTTCTCGGCTTCCAGAACATCCTTCCCGGGACGGTCGTCAAATCTGACGGACCACTCGTGCAGGTGGCTTGCAGCGGCCTCATGGTGTGGGCGTTGGGCAAGCAGGCTTCCGGCAGTGACGTGCGAGTGACGTTTGGTGCCGAAGCGGTCACGCTTCACACAGTGGCCGCTCCTGGGGCCGATCTGGCACGGGACTCGGCACGCAATCACTGGCTCGGGCCGGTCCACACCATCGAGGAGGTCGGCCGCCTCGTCGAAGTCGTAGTCGACGTGGGGCAGCCGGTGGCCGCGCTGATCACCGCCGGTTCGATGGAGGGCATGTCGATCACGGTGGGCGATCAGGTGGCGCTGTCCGTCAAGGCGACGGCGGCCCACGCCGTGACGGCGGCGAAACAGTGAAACGTCGGCTGGCGGTGGCGACGGCCCTGGCCGTTATCGGCCTTGCGGGCTGCGGCGGTCAGGATCGTGTCATCGTCGGCGCCGGCACCTCGATCGTCGACTCGGGGTTCATCGGAGAGGTCGCTGAGGATTTCACGGGTGATGTCTCGATAGTCGGTGGGGCCACTGCCGAGTTGCTCGAGCTGGCCGGTCAGGATTCGGTGAGCGTTGCCATCGTTCACGACGAGGTCCAGGAACTGGCGTTCATGGCGGCTCACCCCAACGCCGAACGGCGGCTGGTATTCGCCAGCACCTTCCTCATTGTCGGGCCGCCCGGCCTCGTCGCCGCCTTGAGTGGGCGGTCGGCGGCCGACGTCTTCGCCGAGATCGCCGCCAACGACTGGACGTTTGTGACCCGCGACGACAACTCCGGCACCCACGTCCGCGAGTTGGCGATCTGGGAGCAAGCCGGGCTGTCGGCGGGCGGCGAGTCCTACGTGGCCACGGGCCAGGGTATGGGCTTCACCTTGCAGGTCGCCGACCAGCGCAGTGGCTTCACCCTCGTCGAGGCGGGCGCCTACCTCGCGGCCGCCGACACTCTGAGCCTGGAACCGGTCCCCCTGGTGCCGAACAACGACCTGCTCAACCGCTACTCGGCCATCTTGGTCGACGAGGCCGGCCGGGCGTTCTTCGAGTGGCTCACCGGCCCCGCGGGTGTTGCGGCCGTAGTCGCCGCCAACGGCGAACTGTTCGGCGAAGTGGTGTACGCCCCTAGTGCGCGGCAGGAGCTGTCCGCCGCGCCGTGACGGGCCTCAGGAGCGACAATCAACCGCGACATTGAGAGCGGAGCAGACCTGGCGCATTCGCTCATCACTGAGGCGGCCGAGGCGCTGCGTGAACGCTGCGAGCGAGACACTTTCTATCGAGTCCAGATTCACCGCCGACGTTCGCGGGATCGGGTCGTCGGCCGGTTCGAGAACAACCTCGCTTGGCAGGCCACGAAGATTGGTCGTGCACGGCGCAATCAGCGCCCGTCTCAGCCTCGGGATCGCGGCGTCACGTGACAGGATGACGACCGGCCGGGGGGAGATATCGGGTAGCTCGCACCACCAGACCTCTCCGCGCGACGGCAGGTCTGTCACGACGATCCGGCCGCCTCACGGAACGACGCCAGGTCACCCCATTCGTCCGCCTGGTCGAGTGGGTGGAGGTCGTAGGCGCGGTACGCAGCATCGATCTCGGCGCCTCGATGTTTTGCGACCAGAGCAGCAAGGGCTTCGTCGACCAGGGCTGCGTCATTGACCTCTGATCGCAGGCGTCGTGCCTCCGCTAGCAGTTCTTCGTCCACGGTGGTGCTGACTCTGACTCTTGTCATGCCACAATCATGCCACAATCACGCTACGTTCTCAATAGGCTCGAGGCAGTGTCGCTACGTCAGGCCGACCAGTGCCCAGCCGGCGGCCAGGCCGTAGAGGCCGGCGACTACATCGTCGAGGGTGACGCCGAGGGCGCCGTGGAGGTCCTCGGCCTGGCGGATGCCGGGGGCCACCTTGAAGATGTCGAGCAGCCGGGCGACGGCCACGGCGAGAAGCCAGGGCCAGCCGCTGAGGCCGACCATCGCCACGAGGGTTCCGGCGACTTCGTCGATGGCGACCCAGCCGGGGTCCTGCCCGTCGACGGCGAACGGCGCCGCCGCCCACAGCGACACCCCGATGGCGCCGAGGGCCACCAGGGTATCGACCCACCACGGGGCCGGGATCAGCCAAACCCCGATCACCACCGCAACCGCGGCGCCGAAGGTGCCGGCACCTGAGTGACTTCCATAGAGGCGATTGGGGAGGAGGCCGGTGCCGAAGCCGGCCGCAATGAACCTACGCATGATGGTGCAGCGTAACGACCGTGGCCCCCATTGCCCGGTACAATCGGTCCGCCGACCACTGCCACCGATCCGGAGTTGACCCGTGCGCCCAGAACAGATCGCCGACATCCGCAATCCTTCCGACCCCAATCTTCACCCCGATAGCACCCAGGTTGCGTTCGTCGTGGCACAACTCGACCTGGAAGCCGATTGGGCGGCCACCCAGATCTGGCGGTGGGACGGCGCGACGGCTGCCCCGTTCACCGCGGGGAAGGCCGACAAATCGCCGCGCTGGTCACCCGATGGATCGTTCCTGGCCTTCCTGCGAGCGCCCGAGCCCGGCGGCAAGTTCCAGGTCGCCGTTATGCCGACCGGGGGCGGCGAGCCGACGGTCATCACAGATTTCGCCCTCGGTGTCTCCGAGCTGGAGTGGTCGCCCGACGGCAGTCACCTTGCCATCGTTGCCAAGGAGTGGACATCCGACTGGGACGACCTCGATGACGACGAGCGGAAACGGCGGCCGCGGCGTATCACTCGGTTGCCGTTCCGGGCCAACATGCTCGGATGGACGCACGACCGGCGCACCCACGTATGGCTCATCGACCCAAGCCAGGAAGAAGCTCCGTTCTGCTTGACCCCCGGCGACTACGACGAGAGCGGCATCGTGTGGAGTCCCGACGGCACAGAAATCGCCTTCCTGTCGCCGCGTCATCCTGAGTTTGGCCTCGAGAGCGGAAACCAGGTCTTCACCGTTGGGATTGACGGCGGCGAGGCGACAGCTCGCAGCGAGGTCGGGATGTGGGGGAACCTCAGCTTTGATGGCCGCGGACACCTCTACGGTGTCGGCACGCCGGACCATTGGGGATACCCGACGGTGCTGTGTCTCTATCGCTTCGATTCCGATGGGGCGGTGGCCCTCACCGGTGACTTCGACCGCAACCTGTCCGTGCCGGCGCCGGTTACGGCTCCCGCGGGCCCGCTGTGGCTCGATGACGGAACGGCGCGGGTGCTGGTCGAAGATCGGGGGACCGTTGCCGTACACACTGTGAGCGCCGAGGGCGAGGTCGCCCCGCTCATCGCCGGCAAGCAGATCGTCACCGGTATCAGCTTCAGCGAAGACGGGACCGTCGCCGCCTACGCGTCCTCGACCGCCACGAATCCCGGTGAGTTGTGGAGGTGGGTCGATGGCGAGGCCACCAAGCTCACCGACCTCAACGGATCCCTCGAAGCCGACATGGTGTCTCCGACGTCGTTCACGATCGAGCACGAGGGTGTCGAGGTCGAAGGCTGGATCTACCTGCCCGCGGGTGACGACAAGTTGCCGGTGCTCTTCAACATCCACGGTGGTCCGGCCACCCAATACGGCTGGGGGTTCTTCGACGAGTTCCAGGTGTACGTGGGAGCGGGGTACGGCGTGGTCGCCACCAACCCGCGTGGATCGAGCGGCTATGGCAAAGCGCACGTCCGGGCGGTCGTCGAACAGTGGCCCACGGACATGCCGCCCGATCTGCGCGATCTACTGGTGGCAGTCGACCGGGCAGGCGAGGTCGAGCCGCGCTTAGACACCGACAACGTCGGCGTGATGGGCGGCTCCTACGGCGGTCTGATGACGGTGGTGGTGACTGGCACGGATCAGCGGTACAAGTCGGCGGTCGCCGAGCGCGGCCTCTACGTGATGAACACGTTCGCCGCCACGGCCGACATCGGCCCGTGGTTCACCCGGATGTATGTCGGGGACGACGCCCTCGATTCCGTGGAGACGATGTGGGCGGCGAGCCCGCTCAAGGGCGCCGGTTCGATCACGACGCCGACGCTGATTATCCATGCCGAGGACGACTTCCGCTGCCCGATCGAGCAGGCCGAGCAGCTTTTCCTCCAACTGCTGCGTAACGGCACCCCGGCGGAGTTCCTCCGGTTTCCCTCAGAGAACCACGAGATGTCCCGCTCCGGCAAGCCGAAACACCGGCTGGAGCGCTTCGAGGCGATCCTCGACTGGCACGGGCGCTGGCTTTAGGGGATAGCGCTGCGTCTGTTGTGCATCCAGTGGTGCTATTCCGCCTTGGATGCACAACAGACGGAGTGGCTTCTCGAGACCACGTCGACCTATCGCATATATGATGCGGATATGGAACCTACGAAATACATCTGGCTGGACGGCGAAATGGTGCCGTGGGACGAGGCGAACGTTCACGTGCTCACCCATGCGATTCACTATGGGACGGCAGTTTTCGAAGGCATCCGTGCCTACGAGACTTCGGACGGCCCCGCCGTATTTCGCTTGACCAAGCACATGGACCGCTTGTTGCGGTCGGCCAAGGCCTATCAGATGCCGCTCGAATGGTCCTCCGAGACGTTGACCAAGGCCACCAAGGAGTTGCTCGTCGCCAACGAGCTCAAGGCCGGTTACGTCCGCCCCATCACGTTCCTCGAGCTGGGTGCCGTCGGGCTGAACCCGTCAAATGCCCGGGTGCGCACCGCGATCGTGACCTGGGAGTGGGGGGCCTACCTCGGCGAGGCCGGGATGAGGGACGGAATCCGGGTGAGAGTGTCCTCCTGGCGGCGCTTCCCGATGGATGTGTTCCCGAACGCCAAGGCCTCGGGCACCTACATCAACAGCATCCTCGCCAAGATGGAAGCGGTCGGCAACGGCTACGACGAGGCGATCATGCTCAACACCGAAGGCAAGATCTCCGAGGGATCCGGCGAAAACATCTTCATCATCAACGATGGGGTCGTGTTCACGCCGCCGGTGTCGGCGGGCTGCCTCGACGGGATCACTCGGGACACGGTCGTGACCTTGCTGCAGGAGGACGGCTACGACGTGGTCGAGAAGTCGTTCAGCCGCTCGGATCTGTACTACTGCGATGAGGTGTTCTTCACCGGTACGGCCGCTGAGGTGACGCCGGTGCGTGAGGTCGATGACCGCCCGGTCGGCGACGGCAAGCCCGGACCGATCACCAAGCGGGCCCAGCAGCTCTATATGGACATGGTGCACGGCAAGCTCGGCGTCCACCCGGAGTGGCTCGAGTACGTCTAATCGGACTGGGCCAGCACGAGCAGCGGCGCCGATTGCCGCCGCTAGCATCCGGCTCCTCAGCTGAAGAGGAGCTAAATGGGCCAGCAACCCAACATAGAGCCCGGTCTATCTGCGGCACCGCGCACCCGACTTGGCCCCGGTGCGGCACGTAGCTGGCGGCCGGATCGGCCGGCCGAGCTGAAGGCGCCGGTCGATGCCCCGAGCGGGGGAATGTTCGGCGTGGCGGGCCCCGACGCCGGGTATGCGCTGAAGCTGGCGGGTGAACGCGACTTCAAGCTGCAGCCCGGTGAGCACCACCATGACATGGCCGCTGCGGTAGCCGCCATCGCCTGTGCCCGCGCCGCCAGGGTCGGGCGGGCGCCGACGGCGGATGATGTGACGGTGGCGATGACGATCCTCGGGTTGGACTCGACAGGGCCCATCGACGACGGCCTGCTCGAGCAGCGCGCCGGCTGGGTTGCCAACGTAGGCCACGATGCCGCCAAGCTGGGAAGCATGGTCGCCGACGTTCCTGCCGACGTGCTGGAGATGTCGCCGGCGGCCGTCGCAGAGAAGATCGCGGCCGGATGGGTGTTCCGCGGGGGTGCAGACGAATGAAGATCGTTCGTGTCGACTCCGAGGTCGACGACATCACCTACGGCGCAGTTGAGCCGGACGGTATACGGCTGCACCGCGGGTCGCCGTTCGTGGCGTGGGAGCCGACCGAGACCGTTATCGGCTGGCAGGAAGCGCGCCTCCTGTCTCCGGTAATACCAACCAAGATCATCGCGGTGGGCCGCAACTACGTCGAGCACGCCAGCGAGATGGGCCACGAAGCTCCCGAGCGCCCGATCATCTTCCTCAAACCGCCGACCACGATCATTGGCCCGCTGCAGCCGATTCGGCTGCCTCCCGATTCGAACGAGGTTCACCACGAGGCGGAGCTGGCCGTTGTGATGGGCCGGGTCGCTCGAGATCTTGCTATCGAAGACGTGGGGCCCCATATTCTCGGATACACCGCGGCCAATGACGTCACAGCCCGCGATCTGCAGCGGGAAGACGGCCGGTTCACCCGCGCCAAGGGTTTTGACACGTTCTGTCCGCTGGGGCCTGTGATCGATACCGAACTCGATCCCCAGGAGTCGCTCTCGATTGTCTGTCGGGTCAACGACGAAGTCCGCCAGTCGGGTACCACCGCCGAGATGATCTTCGGTGTCGGGGAGTTGGTGGCCTACATCTCGCGCATCATGACGCTGCTCCCCGGCGACGTCATCCTCACCGGAACACCCTCGGGGGTCGGTCCCATCGAGGACGGGGACCGGGTTGAGGTCGAGGTGGAGGGTGTCGGGCTGCTCCTGAACCCCGTAGTCGCCAGATGACCGTCCGGGTACGGATTGCGCCGTCGCCCACCGGATATCTCCACGTGGGCACGGCACGAGCCGCGCTCTACAACTGGCTGTTCGCTCGGGGCCGCAACGGGGTCTTCATACTGCGTTCCGACGACACCGATTCGGAGCGCAACGAGCCCGAATATCAGGACGACATCGTCGGCTCGCTGCGCTGGCTCGGTCTGGACTGGGACGAGGGCATAGAGGTCGGCGGTCCGCACGCTCCCTATCAGCAGAGCCTGCGGTTCGATCGCTACCGCGAAGTGGCGCTGGATCTGCTCGGGCGCGGGCTGGCGTACTACAGCTTCGCCACGCCTGAGCAACTCGATGAGTTCCGCAAAGAGGCCCAGGCGGCGGGGCGCACTCCGGCATACGACGGACGGTTCCGCGTCGATGCCGAGGTAGCGGCCGACAGGGTGGCGTCGGGGGAACAGGCGCCCATCCGGTTGGCGGTACCGCGGCCCGGATCGACCACCTTCAACGACTCCGTGCGCGACGAAGTGACCTTCGACCACGACCAGGTGGACGATTTCGTGATTCTGCGTTCAGACGGATCGCCGACGTACCACCTGGCCAGCACCGTCGACGATGTCGATTTCGGCATCACCCACGTCATGCGCGGTGAGGACCTCCTGTCGTCGACGCCGAAACACATCATCCTCACCGAGGCGATGGGGGCCAAGCGGCCCGTATACGCCCACCTGGCGCTCCTCATGGGGCCCGACGGCAAGAAGCTGTCGAAGCGCCATGGGCACACCGCCCTCAATGCCTACCGGGCGGATGGGATCATGCCCGAGGCGATGGTGAACTACCTGGCGCTGCTCGGCTGGTCGCCGGGCGAGGACGAGACCGTGGTCTCGCTCGAGGACATGGTCGAGCGGTTCCGCCTCGAGGACGTCACGAAGAACGCGACGATCTTCGACAACGACAAGCTGGAGTGGATGAACGGCGTCTACATCCGCGAGCTCGCCGTCGACGACTTTGTGGCAAGGGTGGCCCCGCTGGTCGAGGCAGACCTGCGACGGGGTCTGTCATCTGCCGAGTCAGGGCAACTGGCCGCGATAGCTCCGCATGTTCAGGAGCGAGCCAAGCGACTGACGGACGTCGCCGGCCAGGTGGCCTTTCTCTTCGGCGACGTCGAGTACGACGACGCGTCATGGGAGAAGGTCATGACGAAGCCGGAGGCCCCGATCGCCGTTGCCGCGGCTGTCGCCGGGCTGGCGACGCTCGACGACTGGAGCACCACAGGCGTTGAGACGACTCTGCGCACCATGCTCGAGGAAACCGAGTTGTCGGCTCGCAAGGGATTCCAGCCGCTACGTGTGGCCGTCACCGGTTCGACTGTGAGCCCGCCGCTCTTCGAATCTATCGAGGTTCTGGGTCGCGACGTCGCGGTGGCACGTCTCGAGGCGGCCGCCACCCGCATGGGGCACTAGCCGTCAGCCGCCCATCTTGGACTCGAGACTGCCCGAGCGCTGCCGTGGCTCGCTGGTTCTCCTAACCAACCCGGCCGGGCAGCACCTCTTGGACGATGGCACGGAACTCGTCCTCGTCGAGGAGAGCCTTCTTGTCGAGGGAGACACCCTTGACCTCGGTGAGGATCGTCTCGATGTCCTTGGTGTCGGCGTCATGAATCCCAAGCCTGCCCAACCAGATTGCCACCGAGTCGATGCCGGAGCCCTTGCCAAGCACCGCCTCCGGTGCGGGTTGACCGACGAGCTCCGGCCGATAGGGGAACGGTTCAGTGAGATCGTCCTCGACGTTCTTGACCCAGGTGGTGATGATGCCCGATTCGACGTTGAACAACCTCTCGCCGGTCACCGGCCGGTTCCCCGGCTGGCTAACCCCCGACAGCTCAGCCACCAGGCGGGCGATCTCGGTGAACCTCTCGGTCTTGATGCCGATGTCGGTGCCGTACATGGTGAGGAGGGCCAGCACCGTCTCCTCGGTCGGGGCGTTGCCGGCCCGTTCCCCGAGGCCGCTCACGGTCGTCTGGAGCACCGATGCTCCTTCGCCTGCTGCCAGTAGCGTGTTGGCTACCCCCATGCCGAAGTCCATGTGGAAATGGGTCTCGAGCGGCACGTTCAATCGCTCGCGAACCCGCCGGGTGTAATAGCTGATGGCGTGCGGGCTGGAGACTCCAAAGGTGTCCACGAGGGCGACGTTGTCGACATAGCCGTCGGTCGCGACCGTCTCGAGATCGTCGAGCAGCTGGGTCATCGAGGCTCTGGTTGCGTCGATCGGGAAGAACGTGACCTTGAGGCCGTTCTCGTGGGCGAACTTGGTGGACTCGACCGACGCTTCGATCGCGCGTTCCACCGGCCACTGGTAGGCCTTCTCAATCAGGTGATGGCTGGCGGGAACCTCCATGATCACGCCGGAAACCCCGCAGTCGATTGCCAATTGCACGTCCGAGACCATGCAACGTGAGAACGCGTATATCTCAGCATCGAATCCCGCCGCGGCGATGCGCTTGACCGCCTCCGTATCGGCCGGCGAGACCGCCGGTAGCCCAGCTTCTATACGGTGGATTCCGGCCTCGGAAAGCGCCTCGGCGATTCGCATCTTGTCGTCGGCGGTGAACTCTATGCCTGCTTGCTGTTCGCCGTCTCGCAGCGTGACGTCATGGATCTGGATTTGCTCAGGGAGCTGAAAAGACTCGGTCACCTCTGGCAAGTAATTCCAAGGGCTGGAGAAGAAAGAGTCCGTCTTCCAGGGTGTATCAGCCATGATTGCTCCTCACAGTTCGGGCCCAGACGTGTCCTGCATTCTGCATGATATCAAATGTCGAACCCGGGGTCGGTTGCTATCCTCCCGGTACTGTCGACCCTCACAGACAAGGGGGTTGCGGTACCACCGCCCGACCGCAGCGTGGTCCGAACGTGAGCTTCGGTGCGGTATTGGCGGAAAAAGCCAACCGCCGGGCTCGGCCGAATCGGCGCTCTCCGGATAGAGGTATGAAGACGGTGATGACAACACACGACCGCGGCGCCGAATGAGCGATTCTCTCGACCGGCAGTCGTCGATGAGGACGTCCAAGCGGGTCACGAGTGAGTAGCTCGGAGCCGGTCTCCGGCGAGGTTGTTGCGCTCGAGGGCGTTTCTGTCGTGCGTGACGGGCGGCTGCTCCTCGACGACGTCGAATGGCACGTCGATCGTTCTGAGCGTTGGGTGCTTCTGGGGCCGAACGGCGCCGGCAAGACGACTCTGCTGCAAGTGGCGTCGACATACCTCGGGCCGACGCGGGGGACGGTGCGGCTCCTGGGCGAGACCTACGGCAAAGTTGATGTTCGGACGTTGCGCGAACACGTCGGATACGCCGGGCCGGAGCCTGCCCGGATGATCCGCGACCGTCTGCCCGCCCTCGACATCGTGGTTACGGGCAAGCACGCCTCCTTTGTCGACACCAAGTGGCACGACTACGAAGACAGCGACTGGGAGCTGGCCGGGCAACTGCTGGAGC
The DNA here is from genome assembly GCA_947258375.1 of uncultured Acidimicrobiaceae bacterium. Taxonomy (GTDB): domain Bacteria; phylum Actinomycetota; class Acidimicrobiia; order Spongiisociales; family UBA5794; genus JAHEJX01. The sequence goes on along the minus strand of CAMYIJ010000079.1, from coordinate 4,327 downwards.
GCATGTCAGCCGGTCACCTTGCCGATAGGCGCTACGGGACGCTCTCGTCCGGGGAGAAGCAGCGGGTCTTCTTGGCTCGCAGCCTGATGACGAACCCGGAGGTTCTGTTCCTCGATGAAGCCATGACCGGTCTCGATCTGGGGGCGCGGGAGCGTCTGGTTGCCTCACTCTCCGACCTGGCCGCCGATCCAGAGAGTCCCGCCGTGATTCTCGTCACCCATCACGTGGAGGAGATACCACCCGGATTCGGTCACATTGCCATGATGAGTCGGGGCCGGCTGATAGCTCGCGGGCCGATTCAAACGGTGCTGTCCGCGGAGTCGCTCTCGGAGTGCTACGAGGAGAAGCTGCAAGTGGAGTTGCGTGACGGTCGATACCGAGCGTGGCTGCAGGGCTGACGACTGGCGTCGACTACGCGCCAATCGCTAGTCGCGCAGAAACCGATGCTGAGCAGGGTCTCTCGCGGGGTAGGCCCGTGCGGACTTGAACCGGCGTTGCCCGCCGCGGCTCCGTGGCCCTATTCACCTCGTGTTCGACCCGTGGTAGAATGTTGCGATATGGACACCCTTCTGACGACGGGTCGAGTTGCTCATCTGCTTCGTACGACGCGCTCCCGCGTGCACCGGGCCGTGGCCCAGGGGGTCGTGCGGCCCGCGGCCACCGAGGGCGGTCACCTGCGATTCACGGCGTCCGAGGTAGCTCTACTGGAGCGACGGCTCGGCTTCGCTCCGGCGATTGCCGGGCTGAGCCGGGAGCAGGTGTTGGTGGCGGCGGCGCTGCTGGGTCGCCCGCTTGGTCTACGTTCAGCGAGGGCCGTTGCCCGGGCCGCCGGGGTGAGCCCGACGACGGCGAGCCGGGCGTTGCGCCACTTGGAGCAGGTAGAGCTGGTTCGGTGGCGCCGGCGCCGCGTCATGCTGGGAACTCCGACCGATGTCGAGGTGTGGGAGATCGACGTTCGGAATCGGCGCTGGCGCGGGCTGGCGCCGCTATTGGTCGGCACCGTGTTNNNNTTCCCTGAGGCGGCCGAGCCGGAGGCAGGGGAGGGGCGGGTGCCGATCTGGCTGCGTCACCTGTTTTGGAACGCCGACGTGCGCCTCCTCGACCTACAACGCGATGCCGCCTACATCGCGGGGAGGATCCTCACCAGCGACGACGCTCAAGGCCACGCCTGGGCAGCGGCCGCGCTGCCCGCGGACGCATTCCTTCATGCGGCGCGGATGCGGGGCGTTTCCGGGCGGCGGGCGTCCCTGGCCCGCAACCTGGCAGGTGGCGAATGACCACTGACCTGCCGGCTCATCTGAAGGCGGTGCTTCCGCTAGCGACCCAGAAAGTCTGGGAGGCGCTCGTCGGGAATCTGCCCAAAGGGGCCTACCTGGTGGGCGGCACCGGCATGGCGGCCCACCTCGGCCATCGCGTCAGTCGGGACCTCGACTTCTTCGTCGCTGAGCCGTTTGAACCCGAGGAGCTGGCCCGCAGCCTGGAAGAGATCGATCGGTTCGCCGCGACGCAGATCGCTGCCGGGGCCCTCAATGGCTACCTCGGCGAGACCCGCGTGCAGTTCCTCGACGCGCGCGATCAACACCCGGTCGATCCGAATACCGAGATTGCAGGCATACCCGTGGCCGGGCTCCGCGACCTACTTGCCACCAAGCTCAAAGTGATTGGCGACCGCGGTGAACTCCGTGACTACTTCGACCTCCTCGTCCTCGAACGTGACACGGGACATCGAGTCGAGGAAGGCCTAGCGGTCGTCATCGAGCGCTACCGGCCCGCCACGCCCGAAGCAGTCGCCCTCCACATCGTGCGAGCGCTCGGATACCTGGATGACGTCGCCGACGATCCCGCTTTGCCTATGGACCGAGCCGAGATCGAAACCTACTGGGCGAAACGCCAGCCCGATATCGTTCGCTCCCTCGACTGGCTCACCGGCCGGCAGACCCGGCACCGGCCGCCCCGGGGTCCTGAGCTCTCCCTCTAGCTACGCAACGACCATTCAGGGCAGTGGCACACCATGGAGCTCGGCGAGTTGCTCCACGATGCGAGCAACCGGCACCCCCTGGTGCTGAGCGCCCGCTCGAATCAATGCAACCGCGGCGAACAGGGCGTAGCGCCAGTAATCGTCACTGTTCCACCAGATCACCTCGTCGAGTAGATCCGGCTCGAGCCCTCCCCGCAGCGACGCACCGGAGAAGATTGCGTATTGGATCTTGCGATTGTCGCGACCCCGGAATGTGCATTCGGGCAGGAAGGTCTCGCGGAGGCCTTCGTAGCTGATCGGGTGCTCGCGGGTCGCGTCGACCAGCTCGAGCGTATCTGCCGCCAGACCCATGAACACTTCACCAGGGAACGTGTTGTTCTTGGGATGAAGGTCGGCGACCGACGCGACTATATCGAACAGGTCCGTGTTGGTAGCCAGTCCATCCAGCAGCCGGTGGAGTGCCTGGCGGTGGTCATCTTCCGTTGGACGCTTCTGAGCCATGTGCAGAATCTAGGACGAATCGACTCCGATTGGCTCCATTCTTGGCTCGCAACCCCTTCAAACCGAGCCCGAGATTGTGTAGACTACCAGTGGTAATTAACACTGGTAATAGGTAGCGCTATGAGTAAGAAGCAGAGATCCGGTCCGACGGCTGAAAGGCTGATCGAGGAGACGCTTGCTCTCATCGCCGAGCGGGGCGGGTCTCAGGACGTGAAGCTGCGAGAGGTGTCGCGGAGGGTCGGCTGTGCGCACACCAACGTCTACAACTACTTCGCTAGTCTCGAGGACCTGTTGTGGGAGGCGTTCCGCAGGACGCTGCGGCTCTACGCCGATCACATCATCCGCGACCTGGATGACTCGCTCCGGCCGGCCGACTATTTCCGCCGGCTCGTCACCAATCTGGCTTCCTTCCCCCAGGAGAACCCCGGCCTCTACCGGTTCATTGGCTCCGACCCAATCGACATCGACACCATCCCGGGCGACATCCTCGACGCGGTGAGCACGGTCAAGAAGTGGCTCTTCGATGCGTTCCAGGTGTTGTGTGGGCCCACAGTCGACCCAGCCGATGCTGCCGACTTCTGCAACATCACCTACGGCTACATCGACGGCGAGACGTTCAATCACATCAATGGACGGGTCGTTCCTGGTGAGGACATCCCCGGACGGATCGTCGCCAACTCCGCTCGGCTCCTCAGATTGCTCGTCGGGGACGCTGTGGAGGAGGCGCAAACACCGGGCAGCTACCCCGCCCTGACCTTGGAGAACTGAGACATCGAACAAAGGAGGATGCATTGAGAATCACTATCGGAATAGTGTTGGCTGTCGTCGGTGGGTTCCTCTACGTTGGACAGATCGTATCCGTCGTCAACCTCGGCCTCGCCCAGCGCATTGGTCTCCAGGAACGACCCGATAGCGTCGACCCTTTGTTCACGAGCCTCGAGGTGTGGACCGCCCGCTGGGACCTGTTGACGCTCTTCGGTCTACCCGTCGCCGGGGTTCTGATGCTGCTGGACCATTCTTGGTGGCCGTACATGGCCATGATCGGCGGGGGCCTCGCTGCAGACACCGGAGGACGTGAGATCGTCAAGTACCTGGGCCTCAGCCAGCACGGCGTCCGCATCGGAACGCCTACCGAACGCCGGGTGCTGTTTGGCGGCATGACGGTCCTCAGCCTGGTTGGGGTGCTGGCGGCCGTCGTCGGGCTGGTCGAAGTCGTCTGAAAGGAGCCGCTCATGGACGTCACTGCTTTTACCTGGATCGTTGCGGTCGCCGGTCTCGTGATCATCGGGATCCTCGGTTCGCTGCAATTCGTCGCCGTACTGAAGCCGCGCAGCGAGTGGACGATCGAGAACGTGTACGGAGGCAGTCCCGACAGCACCGACCCGAAGGCCTTCTTCGCCTACAACCAGGGATGGGCCTGGGCTGACACCTTCTTCTGGGCGCCGCTCCAGATCGCTGGGAGCGTTGGGATGCTGCTGGGCGAACGATGGGGATTCCTCATAGCGCTGATAGCCTCGGTGCCGTTCTGGTACACCGCTATCCCTATCTTCATTTGGGACCGCGACATGGGCTTCCGGCAGAACACCCTGTACTACTGGGTGGTCGTGTGGGGCATGTTCCCGGCGTTCGGGATCCTCGAAGGCGTCTACACCTTCGTTCGGCTGCTCGAGTAACGGAGCGGACGTGGGTACTTCCCGGCCCCACCCGCTGAACGCGCAGAAACCCCTGCTGAGCAGGGGTTTCTGCGCGGGTAGCCCCGACCGGATTCGAACCGGCGTTGCTGCCTTGCGGAGTGTGTCAGTGCGGCGCGCCGCCCGTGGGATGTAGCTAGAGCCTCCCCGAGCTTGT
>CAMYIJ010000078.1:18860-21653 GCA_947258375.1 uncultured Acidimicrobiaceae bacterium | reverse complement strand
ATCAGTCGACCACGACGAATGGAACACCCCATTAATCGACACATCAACCGACCCATCAGGCAACCACTCACTACCAGAAACCGAATCACTCTCGGCATTGACATTGATATAGGCGAAACGCAGCAGCCATGACGCGTAGCTGCAGTCACCATCAGGGTCACATTCACTCGAGTTGCCGTCATCGCCGGCAACCAGATCGTGTTCCCCGGTGAAATCGACACTCCAATCACCCAACGGATCAACCACAACCGCGCGACCCACACCGGTGTCATGGATCCAGACATCAATCGACCCATCCGGAGTGGCCGTCCCGAAGATCTCATCAGTCTCCGGGTTCACACTCGTGATCGCCAACGGAGTCACCCGATGCGACTTGATTGTCTCCCCATCAGACACCTCAACATCAGTCGACCACGACGAATGGAACACCCCATTAATCGACACATCAACCGACCCATCAGGCAACCACTCACTACCAGAAACCGAATCACTCTCGGCATTCACGTCGAAGCGGGTGTTGGCGATCCGCCACAGCACGGTCGTGGCGCTTCCGGTGTCGTCGATGAGCGTCGCCGAGCCATCTGTGCCGCGGACCAGGTCGACCGGGTTCTCCTCCCCCGGTTGATCTCCCGGGACCGAGAAGTCGGCGATCCACGTGTTGGATTCATCTGCGATCGGGTAGCGCCAGTTGCCGTTGGTTTCGACCAGCACCTCCGAGCCCGCAGGAGCGGTACCGGTGACCGTGTCAGTCAACTCATCGATCACGTCAACAGTGAAACCCACCACCTCGGTCGTGACGACAACCACCGGGACATCGTCCTCAGTAGCCGTCGCGGTGACCTCCGCCTCGTCGGGCGCGGAGTAGTCGCCCAACTCGAACACGACCAGGGTCTCCCAGGGCTTGTCCGGATTGCGAGTCACAACGACCGGATCACCGCTGGTCCACTCGATTCCGGCGAAGGCCGGATCGTTGAGCTCGACGACCAGCTCGGAGCCCACGGGAAAGCACACCGCCTCGATACGGTCGTTGCCGCGCACGATGATGATGCGCGGGTTACACGTATGCCAGATCGCCTGCACCTGGTCGTTGTCGAAGTCCCACAGGTTGGCCCTGACCTCACCTCCGAGGTAGATGTCGTCGGCGCCGCCTTCCCCGAAGTAGCCGATCTCGCTTTCTCGCCAGCCGTTGCCGGGATTGGCGAAGTCGGCCTGATACTCGCCGGACACGACCGGCACCCAGCGCTCCGTCCACCAGCCGTAGTCGGCAGACGCAGTCACCTGCACACTGCGGGTGTTGTCGGGCACGTCCGCCCGTCCAAACGCGGTGCTCGGCTGCAGGGGAGCGTCCCACGCAGTCACATCGTCGACTGTGAGCAGCTTGATGTCGAGCGACTTGTCGTCGATACCGTCGACGACTCGAATCGTCTGCCCGATCTCGACGTCGAGGTCGACCTGGACGTTGTCGCCGTTGGTGACCACGCCGGACACTGCCAACCCGCCGTTGAGATAGATGTCCACCGGGCCCGTCCATTGATCGAGGTGGATCCGATCCGGGTAGAGATCAACCCCGGCCTCATCAGTTTCCGCCAGCTCAACATAGATCCACGGTGGAACGCCCCAGCTGTAGCTGGTCTCGTCGCCATCGGCGTCCCGTTGATACACACCCAGGTGATCGCCGGGAATGATGTCGCCGACGCCGCCGAAATCGATCGTCCACTCACCCGTCACCGGATCCGGCAAGTCACACAGCTCGAGACCGTGGTTCGGGTCAGCTAGTTGGCGAGCCCATGCACAGACCAGTGTCGTCGCATCGGCCGTCACAGTCGGATCAACGGTGCCTGTGTAAACGTCGGTGTTCGGGTCGACGTCGGTGATGCTGACGCTGCTGACCACGAGGTCCTTCGGCGTCACTCCGTCCGTAACCGTGAAGTACTGGCCGCCCTGGACGTCGAACTCGCTCCAGAACCGGTAGCCGGCTTCGGTGTTCTGCCACGGGGTGCCGTACACAGTCATGGTGTCGGTCCACAGCAGATCCGCCATTGTGTCGTCTGCGAAGATCTGAAAAGTCAGCGTCTCTCCGGCCGGCCAGTTGGCCGCCCACATCATCTCGTTGACGACGTCGACGCCAAAATACGGATCCTGCAGCTGCCAACCACGATGTGTCGAGTCGCTGTCGGCGTCGTATATCTGGGCAGAGCCGCCGATGCCTGACTGAAGGTCGATGACATCCTGCTCGTGGTCGCCCGCTCCGGGAACAGAGAAGTCGGCGCTCCATACACCGACCCCGTCGACGACAGCGGACCGGTTGCCACACAGAAACTCCTCGCATGCGTGCAGGTCAACCACGGACCCGGGAGGTGCGGTGCCGGCGATGATGTCGGTCAATTCGACCACTGAGGTGATCGTGAGATCCACCACCTGCAGCGTCTTGGTGACCTCAACACCGTCATCCACTGTGACGTAGTGGCCGGGGACGATGTCGAACGCCAGATCATCGATGCCCCAGCCGGAGTCCCAAGGACCCGGCCCCCAGCTCTGGATCACCGTCGTACGCTGGTAGAGGAAATCAGCGGCAGGATCGGGATCGTCGTCGATCGTGACCGTGACGGTACGTCCCGGAATCCAGCCGTCGTTGAATGACCAAACACTCCCCGGCGTCTCCACGGAGAATGCCGGATTCGGGACGCGCCAGCCGAATTGGGTGCTGTCCTGATACGCCTCCCCCTGCGAGCCGAGTCCGATATCCGCCGGCGGTTGCCCGTCACCGGCGATGCCGAAGTCGGCTGTCCAGAT
>CAMYIJ010000078.1:0-18809 GCA_947258375.1 uncultured Acidimicrobiaceae bacterium | reverse complement strand
CGTAGCGGTCACCTCGCGCCACGAGCCGGCGCCGTCCCAAACATTCACATGGACCAGCGACCCCTCGGCCGCGGTACCGGAGACAACGTCGCTGTCGGGATTCACGCTCGTGACGGTCAGATCCGTGACGGTGTGGGTCTTCGTTACCGTTATCCCGCCAGCCGTCTGCGTCAGAGTCACCAGAAACCCGGCCTCGATCACGAACTCGTCGATGAAGGGCTGGAATTGCACGAACCCCATCGTCGGGTCCCAGTCGGGCGGCAGCGCGCGCTGAGTATCGGTGTAGTCGGGACTCAGCCCCGTGCCCGGATCGTCGATCTCGAGCAACACGTCGAAGCCCTGTTCCCAGCCGTAGCCATGGACCTCCTGCTCGGCCATCCGCACAGAGAAGCTCTCATTCCCCGTTTCCGCGAAAGCAGGCGTCGCATCTACACCGACAAGAAAAGCGAATGCAGTCGTGACAGCCAGGGTGACCACCCCGAGCCGCCGGACGGATTTCAGTAGGGTGCTAGTTGGCCACATTGCCGCTCCCGTTCTGGATCCCCCAATGTCCAGCAACGGCAGAGTGGCCACACCTGTCTCCCGCGTTTGTAGCACCTTCGACCGTAGGCAACCAGGGCCTTACGGCCTTGAACGATTACCGGTCGCGCAAACGCTGTCGGTGGTCGTCGCCAAATCTCTAGCCAGTGTCTGCGCGTAATCTGTTGACAATGAAACGCCCCCAATTGCTGCAGCACCTCGCATCGAGCCGCGTCGCTCGACTCGCCACCGTCGACGCGGGCGGCAGGCCCCACATCGTTCCGCTCGTCTTCGCCGTCAACGACGACGCTGACCGTATCTACTCCGCCGTGGACTACAAGCCGAAGCGAACACATCAGTTGAAACGGTTGGACAACATCGCGGTCAACCCGGCCGTCGCGCTTCTGGTGGACCACTACGACGACGACTGGTCCCGCTTGTGGTGGGTGCGCGTCGACGGAACCGCCGCGGTGATCGATACCGGCCCGCAATGGGAAAGGGCGATCGCAGCGCTTGCCGCCAAATACGCGCAGTATCGGGGCCATCCGCCCGACGGATCCGCCATCGTCGTCACCATCGACCGCATCAGCGGCTGGGCCGCCGACGAACCCAGCGCACGGGAAAGCTAGCGACTATCCGCCGCCGAGGCCCAGCGGGTCGCGCCAGTTCTCCACGTCGGGAGCGTCTTCTTCCCACGCCCGCAGGAAGGTCGTAATGGCCTCGATCTGCTCCGACGTGAACGGGCCGCCGAAGTCCAGGGAGTAGGCCCCCATCTGGGTTCCCGGCACCCCGACCGCAATCAAACCCGAGACCTGACGATCGACCGCTGCCGTGAGGAACTGCTGCGAATTGAGCGCGGGGCCGAGGCCTCCTTCTCCGTCCTGGCCGTGGCACGAAGCGCAGTTCAGCGAATAGATGGCGCCGCCCTGCTCGACGAGGCTGGCCTCCTGCAGGTCGCGGGCGTCGGCTCGGGCTGATGGCTCGTAGATCCGGTAGAGCGGGAATATCGCCACCATGATCGCCATGATGGCCAGACCCCACCACATCCAGCGATTGGTTTCCTGCTCCAACTCCGCATCGTAGGTTCGCTCAGCCATGGGAGCTCTCCGTGCAGGACGGCCCCCGTGCGGGTTCGTTGATCGTCTCGGTCCCGGGGGCCGTGCCCGTGATGAACTCATCGGTGTTGACCTCGACAATCCCGTCGACGATCTCGATGGCGTACATGTCCATGCCGCGTGGCGCCGGGCCGGATATGAAGTCGCCCGCCCGGTTGAAGACGGACCCATGGCACGGGCATTCGAACTGGCCGGACGATTCACAGAACGGCACCCGGCACCCGAGATGAGAGCACACCTCTGACAGTGCAACGACCTCGCCCTTGACCTTGGTCAGGTAGGCCCGCGCCTGAGGCACCTCAACCACATCGTCCTCCGGAACAGCGTCGGCCGCGATCGTCTTGATCTTGGTGCCGAACCCGGCCGGAAGGCGGGGTCGCAACGCATCCCACGATGTCCAAATGCCGGCCCCGGCGATCGCCGCCACGGACGCCTTCCAACCGCGAGCCAGAAACCCGCGCCGGTCCATTTCACTCATAGCTCACCATGCCATTCGTCCCAGGGCCACACCCAGGACCAGTTCGGTCCCCGGAATGCAAAGCCAATCAGCGTCAGAACAATCCAGACAACGAGGAAGATCGTGAACACCACTCGCGCCACCCTTCTGGCCTGAGGAACCAGCTGTGGGTTGCGGTCCAGATACGGCAGCGCCATCAGGCCTCCGACAATCGCGCCCGGCACCAGTACGCCGGCGACCAGCGGGTGGAAGTGGGCCAGCAACTCCTGGAGAGCTGCGAAGTACCACGGCGCCTTCTCCGGATTCGGGGTGACCGTCGGATTGGCGATCTCGCGCAGCGGCGCATCGAACAGCAACGACACCACCATGACTATCAGCAATACCACCAGTGCGGCAACCGCATGTCGCACCAGCAGGTGGGGCCACACCATCACGGTGTCCTCTTCGCCGAGCACCTTCCGATCGCCCGCCGCCGGCTTCCCGGGAACAACCCCCAGCACCCGGTGATTGTCAATGACTACAGGTTCGTCGGTCATTGGCCCTCCCCCGTGATGACAAGCTCAACCTCGTCGGCAGAGTCCCCCTCGGCGGCCGGTGGATCGGTCGTCAGCATCGAATCCTTGCGCCAGCGCCACAGATGAATGGTGATGAGGAAAGCGAGAAGCGCCGGAAGCAGGGCCACGTGCAGCACATAGAAGCGCACCAGCGTGGCCGAGCCCACCGATGGCCCGCCCAGCAGTATCTCCTTGGTGACGTCGCCGGCGACGGGAACGTAGGAAGCCATCGAGGTGCCGACGGTGACGGCCCAGAAGGCGAGCTGATCCCACGGCAGCAGATAGCCCGTGAACGACAGCAGGAGCGTCAGTACCAGCAGAACAACGCCGATGACCCAGTTGAACTCCTTCGGCGGCTTGTAGGCCCCCCGGTAGAAGACCCGCGCCATGTGGGCCGCTACCGCCAGCACCATCAGGTGCGCCGACCACCTATGGACGTTGCGGATGTACTGCCCGAAGGCGATGTTCGTCTGGATCGACTGGATGTCGCCGTAGGCGGTCGCGGGTGACGGCACGTAGAAGAACATGAGGTAGATGCCCGACACCGTCAACGAACCGAACAACACCAGCGAGGCAACCCCGAGAAATGCCGAATAGCCGAAGCGCAGTTCGCGGCGCTGTACCTTCACCGGGTAGATGTGCATCAGGAAACTCGACCAGTGGGCCGCGGCGCGGTCCCGGTCGGTCGCAACGTCGGGGAGCCGGAAGATCGACCGGTAAACGGTCGTCTCCTTGATCCACCTGATCAACTTCATATGGAAGGTCCTCCAGTCAGGGCGGGGACACCCACCCCGGTCCACACCGCCATTGACAGCGCCCGCGGCGGGCACCGTTCGATACAAAGGCCGCACCGGATACAGGCTCGTTCGTCGAGGGTGAGCGCCGTATAGCCGGCCGCTCCCCCGACCTCTTCTGCCGGAACCAGTGCGATCAAATCCAAAGGACATACGTCGGAACACAGCGCGCACAGGACACACTTGTTGACATCGAGTTCGATGTTGGCGAAACACCTGAGGCAGCGGGCTGCTTCACAACGAGCCTGCTGCTCGGTGAACCCCAGCTCGACCTCCGCCAGCCCAACCCGACGATCTGTGGCAACTACCGGTACATCGAGCCGGTCCCAACGATCGTAGGTGTCGTCGAAGCGGTGGAATTGTTCCAACTCGACGAGCTGGCCCTTCTGGTCGTGCGGCGTTTCGCCCGTGAAGTACTCGTGAATCGCCGCAGCCACCTTGCGGCCGTCGGCTATGGCGAGAATCAGAGTGCGCGGACCATGGGCCGCGTCACCCCCGGCCCAAACGCCGTCGAGGGATGTCGCCAGCGCCTCATCCACTCCGATGGTTCCTCGCGGTGAGAGTTCAACGGTGCCGGCAAGCGCGCTGACATCGACCGCCTGGCCGACGGCGAGAATCACGGTGTCCGCTTCGAAGACCTGCAGATCGTCCGGGTCGAACTGCGGAGAGAACCGGCCGTTCTCGTCGAAGACCGACAACACGCCGATCGTCTCCAGACCGACCACCGCGCCGTTCTCGGCAATGATGCGGGCCGGTCCCCGGCTGTGAACGAACCTTATGTCCTCAGCCTGGGCCTCTTCGAGTTCGAACGGCGACGCCGGCATCTCCGCCTCCGACTCGAGCGAAATCACGGTCACTTCGGCGGCACCCGTTCGGGCGGCGCTGCGGGCGGCGTCGAGAGCTTCCACAAGGCTGCGGTCCTCATCGGCAGGGGCAGACTGAGCTTCACGCACCGCGTCGTAGTCCTCGCGGCGCAGCGCCGTCCGGGCGGCGTCCATGGCAACGTCGCCACCACCGATGACAATCACCCGGTCGCCGACTTCGACTTCAAAACCCTGGTTCACATTGATGAGGAACTCGATCGCCTTGAGCACCCCGTCTGCCTGGTGGCCTTCGATGTCGAGGCCCCGGCCGAGCGAAGCGCCGTGGGCCAGGAACAAGGCATCGTGCCGGGCGCGCAACTCGGGGAACGATATGTCCTCACCGAGCTTGGTGTTGAGGTGGACCTCGACCCCCAGGTCGACAATCGCATTCAACTCTGCCGTCAGGAGCTCCCGGTTCAACCGGTACTCCGGGATTCCCAACTTCATCATTCCACCGAGCTGCCCCGTCGCCTCATAGACCGTCACCTGGTAGCCCTGGAGGCGGAGATCATGGGCGGCGGCCATACCCGAGGGCCCGCCACCGACGATGCCGACGCTCTGGCGTCGGTCAACCGGCTTGGGAGCGGCCACCTTGCGCCAATCCTCACTGCCACCTTCGACACCGTACTTCTCGGTAACGAATCTCTTGAGGGCCCGGATGGCGATGGGCTGATCGATCTCGCCGCGCCGGCAGGCGTCCTCACAGGGGGCGGCACACACGCGCCCGCACACGGATGCGAACGGGTTCGGCATACGTGCCGTGAGGTATGCGCCGAGATCGTCGCCGTCGGCAATCGCCGCGACGTAGGCGCCGGCGTTCGTGTGCACCGGGCAGGCCGCCAGGCAGGGAATGTTCTCGTCGTAGAACTGGAGAGTCATCAGATGAGGTTTTGCCGTTGCGCGCTGCGCAGCGCCCAGAATCCGAAGACCACGGCCCCCAGCCAAACGCCGGTACCGATGAGGTCCCGGATCACGCCCCACGAGTCCCCCGAGAAGACATCCTCGTACACCGATGGGGGCTGCGCCAGGAAGCCCGCCTCAACAACCAGCGACGGGATGAAGACGGTCGCGACCACGAAGTAGACGAAGATCAATCCCGCTTTGAGCCACACCTGGAGCGTCGTGAAGGTTCCATGGCTGCGCTTGGCCACAAAGAACGAACCGAGGACAAGAGCGACCACCACGGCGAAAAGCCCGAATGCGGCCGTATACGCCAGGACGGCGGACCCGGGAAGGCCCTTGGACGAAGACGAGGCGGCGCCGGCCACCGTTGTCGAAACCGGACCGGGGGCGTCGAAGCCGACCTGGATGTAAGCGATGACTGCCGCGGTTTCGTCTGCGGACAAGGACGAGAACGCCGGCATCACTCCGCTATACGTGACTCCGTTGACTTCGATCTCGCCCGTCAGCCCTTCGGCGAGGACCTGTTGCAGGTAGGCCGAGTCGGCGACGCGGGGATTGTCGCGCAGCGGCGGGAACAACCCGCTGACACCGGCACCGTCAGCCTGGTGGCAACCGGAGCAGCTGGATTCATAGACGGAGCGGCCTGCTTCGAGGAGCGGATCCGTCGCAGAGCCGTCGTCCGCGCCGGTCTCAGTCGCCGCCGGAGCCGGGGCCTCTGTAGCCAGGGCGACACCAAAGGAGGAAAGCCCGAGAGAAAGAACTGCAATTGCGATGAACCGGCTAGCGCGTAGGGTCATGTCCTCATCACGAGCCCAGCCTAACCCGATCTGGAGGGGCCATCGAATGGCGCTAACCTCCCGGCTTGCCCGGTTGAGGAGGAGGAGAGAACTTGTCGGATTCCCACGTCGATGCCACGACCGAGGAGGAATTCACGCCGCGCGGGACGATCGCAGTGGTCGGTCTGTTCGTCGCCTCGCTGGTCCTTCTCTGGATGTCTATCTACCTCATTCTGATCGCCCGCGGGGTGACAATATGACCGAGACTCACAGCGAAGAGGCCCCCAGCTTCGAGGCCGATCCCTTCGAGAAACGTTGGATGGTGATCTCACTCGGCCTTCTGATCGCGTTCATGCTCACCGTGACCATCGCCGGGTTTGCCCTCGGCTTCCAGGTGCCGGGAAGCGAGACCCGGGTCGATCCGCGGACCGTTGCCGACAGCGCCCCGTGGAGCGAACCGGGCCTGCGAGATCGCGGCAACGGCGAATACGACGCATATGTGATCTCCAAGCAGTACACCTTCGATCCGCGCACGATCACAGTGCCCGTCGGCTCGGCGGTGACCTTCTTCCTCACCAGCACGGACGTCCAGCACGGCTTCAAACTGCAGAACACCAACGTCAACATGCAGGTCGTCCCCGGCGAAGTCTCCAAACTCACCGTCGAGTTCGACGAGGCCGGCGAGTTCGATTACATCTGCAACGAGTTCTGTGGCGCCGGCCACGCCGTCATGTCCGGGTCCGTCGTCGTCGAAGCTGAAGCGGGAGGTGCGTGAGGATGCTTACGCAAGAGTCGGTCTATGAGGTAACCCAACAGGACCGCCGCTTCGTCGGAGCTCACCTGCTGGTGGCGATCGCCGCACTGAGCGTCGGCAGCCTCTTCGGTCCCCTGCAAGCGTTCGAGTGGTCGGGCCTCGACCTCTACGGGCTGCTCGAGCCGATCGGTCTCGGGGACTACTACAAGGGTTTGACGATCCACGGCGTTCTGAATGCACTCGTGTGGACGACGTTCTTCATCACCGGTTTCTTCACCCTGGTCATGATTGCCGGCCTCAAGCGGCCGCTGCGCTACCCCGGCCTGAACCGGGCCGGCTTCTACACGATGGTCGTCGGGCTCGTCATGGCGGCGATCCCGATCCTGACCGGCGCCGCGTCGGTTCTCTACACCTTCTATCCGCCACTACAGGCAAGCTGGGCGTTCTACCTGGGCCTCACCCTCGTTGTCGTCGGCAGCTGGATCGAGGGGTACGGCTTCTATCTGACGATGGCCGAGTGGCGCCGCGACAATCCCCACACTCGCAGCCCGTTCATCGTCCTCGCCGCCCTGATCACCATGGTGATGTGGCAGATCGCCACTCTCGGTATCGCCGTGGAGATCCTGACGATGCTGCTGCCGGCCGCTCTCGGGCTCATCGATGGCACCGACCCGGAATTGGGGCGCACCCTGTTCTGGTTCACGGGTCACCCGCTTGTCTACTTCTGGTTGCTGCCGGCGTACCTTTCCTGGTACGGCATGCTGCCCAAACAGGCAGGCGGCAAGCTGTTCTCCGACACGCTGGCTCGATTGGCTTTCTGGCTATTCCTGCTGCTGTCGATCCCGGTCGGCTTCCACCACCAGTTCGCCGACCCCGGAGTCCCGGTGGGCTGGAAATACATCCACTCGATTCTCACCTACGGCGTGGCCTTCCCCTCCATGCTCACGCTGTTTACGGTCGTGGCTTCGCTGGAATACGCGGCACGCAAACGCGGCGGGCAGGGACTGCTCGGCTGGATCCGCGCGCTGCCGTGGGGCAACCCGGTGGTGTCGGCACAGCTCCTCGCGGGGATTCTGTTCATGTTCGGCGGCATCGGTGGCATCACCAACGCCAGCTACAGCGTGAACCTGGTGATCCACAACACGGCCTGGGTGCCGGGCCACTTCCACCTCACCGTGGCCTCGGCTGTGACGCTGTCGTTCTTCGGCATCAGCTACTGGCTGATCCCCTACGTCACCGGCAAACCGCTGTGGAAGGAGAAGTGGGCCACGGTGGTCAATTGGACGTGGTTCGTCGGCATGATGATCTTCTCGAACGCCATGCACGTGCTCGGCCTGCTTGGGGCGCCGCGGCGCACCGAACTCGGTCAGGCGCCGTATGTGCCCGACGAGTGGTCCGGCCATCTCTTCCGCATGAGCGTCGGCGGCGCCATCCTCCTCGTTGGAGTGGCTCTCTTCGTCGTCATCGCGGCCCGCACTGCGTTCCAGAAGGAGCGGTTCGGCCCCGGCGAGGGCGTCGAGTTCCCGATCGCCGTTTCGATGCGCGACCCACAGCTGACACCCCTCTGGCTCGACCGCTTCAAGCCATGGCTCATCGCTACGGTCGTCTTGATCGTCGTCGCCTACGGCCCCCAGCTGTTCGAGCAGTTCAGTAACGCCTCCTTCAACTCGCCGCCCATCTCGCCGTAGTGGCCCACTAGCCCGATGGAGGAGGGCGCCCCGGGCGGACTCCGGTATTCGGCGGCCGCCGACTGGACGGGGCGGCGCGGTACTGCCGCGCACCGCGTCCTGACCACGCTCGACCACGCCACCGCCGCCGTGGAGACACCGGTGACGGCCGCGAGCCGGCCCGGCGGACGCAATCCGCTCCACCACACAGGCCCGATCGCCGTGTTCCTCTTCGTTGTGGCGTTCGCCACCGGGGTCTATGTCACCATGTTCTTCAGGTTCGGTTTCGACGCCTCGTATGCCGCAGTCGAACAGCTGGAGGCTTCCGTGGCGGGACGGTTCGTGCGCGCCGCCCACCGCTACTCGTCCATCGCTCTGGTCGTCGTGTCGATCGTTCACGGCTGGCGCACGCTGGTGATGCGACGCTTCCAGAAGCCGCGACGCACCGCGTGGGTAACCGGGATCGTGATGGTCACCGTCGTCTGGCTCATCGGCGTCACCGGGTACTGGCTGATCTGGGACCAGCGGGCTCAGGTGCTCAATGAGGCGCTGCGTCGCGTCCTCGCGAGCACCGGCACGGGGCTCGACTTCATGATCGACAACGTGCTCACCGGCGCCGCCGGAACCGGCTGGCCGTTCCTACTGCTCTTGTTCTTGATCCATTTCCTCCTGTCGGCGGCCGTCGCGGTACTGATCTGGTATCACCTCCGCCACCTGGCCCGGCCCGTCTGGGTCCCGACGCCTTTCTGGACGGCGCTCATCGGAGGGAGCCTGGTCGTCGCCTCGGTGGTCTTCCCGCTGGGGATGGTGCCGCCGGCCGACGTGACCCGTCTCCTGGGCCGGGTCGAAATCGATCCGTTCTACCTGTTCCTGATGCCGGCAGCCACCAGCTGGCCTCCGGGCCTCCTGTGGGGAGGCATGGCAGTCGTCACGGCACTGGCGATTGGTCTTCCCTGGCTCATCCTGCGTCGCCGGCCCGGGCCTGCCGAAGTGCTCCCCGACCGCTGCGTTGGCTGCACCTGGTGCGTCGTCGACTGCCCCTACGACGCGATCACTATGGCTGCAGCCCCCGAGTCGGAGCATCTGCAGGTCGCTGTGATCGAGCCGGGACGCTGCGCGTCATGTGGCATCTGCCTCGGCAGCTGCCCGACTGCGGCCCTCGCCCTGGACGGACTCGAGCCGAAGTCGCTGTGGGATGAGCTGGCCGCGATCGCCGACACGGACGCCGGCGGCGTCGTCATCTCGTGCCAGCGGCCCCTCACCGCGACTACCGACTCGGCACTGCCGGTTATCGCATTGCCATGCGTCGGCATGGCCGCTCCGGCTCTCCTCGAAGCAGCCGTCGACCTGGACGTCACCATCGAGCTCGCCGGTTGCCCCACCGCCGACTGTTCGTTCCGGGAAGGCAGCGAGCACACCCACGACCGGTTGTCTGGCCGCCGGCCTCCGCGGCTGCGCAAGGCGTACGAGGGTGCGCAGATCTCAATGAGCACCTCTGCAGCCGGACGGTTCGCCCGCCGGCGACCGGTCGACTCCGGGTCGATGACTCCGTCTGCCCGCAGCACCCTGCCGCTGGTCGGCTTGATCGCACTCGTCGCAGTTGGATCGGTACTGGTCTCGCGAGCCGGCTATGACGTAGGTGACTCTGACCAAGCTGCGGTGACCGTCGCCCTCGACCACCGTGCCGGGGTACCCCTCGTTGGCGACCCCAGCGCTGAGGCAGCCCTCACCGGCGCGACGCCTTACCTCACCATCATGATCGACGGCGAGGTACGGCGCTCCGGTGCGGTCGATCTTGGGTCCGCGGACAATCCGAACACGGCACTCTTGTGGGAGCGCTTCCTCGTCGAGCCGGGCGTTCACGAGATCCGGGTTGAGCTGGCAGAGGGACCGACCGAGCCGGGGCGTACCCTCTTCGAAGGGCCGGCCACGCTGCAGGCCGGCGAGGTGCTACTGCTCGACTATCGGGATCAGGTGGTAGTGATCGCCGCCGACGCGGGCCGCCAGATCTTCACCAGCGGTGCTCAGGGGGTCCGCTCGGGTTGTGCCGTGTGTCACAGCCTGGAGCCGGGCGTCGAGCTCGTCGGCCCGTCACTGGCCGGTGTCGCCACCCGGGCCGGCGAATCCGTCCCGGGGCTTGACGCCGCCGCCTACCTGCGGCAATCCATTGTCGATCCCGACGCCTACGTGGTGCCGGGCTTCCCCGCCGGGCAGATGCTCCCCGATTTTGCATCGGTGCTCGAAGACGACGAGATTGAGTACCTGGTGGCCTTCCTGCTGACATTGGAGGATGGATGATCCAAAAAACTGCAATTCTCGTCGTGTCGTTCGCAATGGTGCTGACGGCCTGTGGAGGCGACTCGGCGACTGATGACACTTCGTCCGACACCGGCCTCGCCGTCACTTCCACCGACGGTGAGGAACTCTTCAAACGGACGGTGCTCGCCAACAACGGGGGGTGTATTGCGTGCCACTCGCTGACTCCCGACAAGGTGCTCGTCGGGCCTTCCCTCGCCGACATCGGTGCCACGGCGGCGACGCGGATCCCCGGGACCTCGGCACGTGACTATCTGCTCCAGTCGATTACAGATCCCGATGCC
Organism: uncultured Acidimicrobiaceae bacterium; assembly: GCA_947258375.1. Taxonomy (GTDB): domain Bacteria; phylum Actinomycetota; class Acidimicrobiia; order Spongiisociales; family UBA5794; genus JAHEJX01. The sequence goes on along the minus strand of CAMYIJ010000078.1, from coordinate 7,807 downwards.
TTCCTGGTCGAGGGCTTCGATCCCGGCAGGATGCCGGGCAACTGGACGGACGGGCTCTCCACGGAACAGATCACGGCGATTGTCGATTACATGCTGACGCTCGGTACGAGTTGATCGCCGGCGCTCATCCGCCAACGCGTTCGCCGGATTCGTGCCCGCTATCGGGGGCGCCGGGGATATCGACGGTGCCCTGCAGGATGCCGGGTTCGTCGATCCTGTATTCGGCGGTGCCGTCGACCACGACATCTCCGGCAGTGCGACGCCACCCGGCACGCAGCTCGTCGCCAGAGCGTTGTCCGGTTCCCGACACCAGAGCTCCGGTAATTATCCACTCCAGTGCATACTCATCACCGGAAGCCGTGATGCTCAATGAACCCGAATACTCGACCCCGAAGGGATCGACTCCGTTGATCAGCCAGCGGCCGACGAATGGGTCGGAATCGCTGCCGCTGTCGATGGGATTGGGCGCGGTGAACCATGCGAGAATCAAGATGAACCCGATGATGCCGATCGCCCACCGCGCGGGCACAGATGGCAGGCGGAGTTGCATATGACCATGTTGGATGACGGGATGCCCGGTGTCGAACCGGCGGGCGCCGAGGAAGCAGCCGCCGGGGCATCAGCCGTAGCTCGATCCCGAAGTCACCGGAGGCGGTGGATCGCCGCCGGGACGGTGGCGGCACTGATCATCGCCGGTGTGATGGCTTTCACGATCTTCGAGCCGATTCAGGTGCTGCCCCGGATCCGGCTGGCTCCGGGATTCGCCCTGATCGATCAGACGGGCGCCACGGTGACCAGTGAGGATCTCCGAGGATCGGTCGTCCTCTACACATTCACATACGACAGCTGTGAGGAACCGTGCGCCGCCCCCGAGCCGACAATGGCCGAAATCGTCGAACGGATCGGCGAGGTCGATCTCGGCGAAACGGAAATGCGGTTCCTCACGCTCAGCTTCGATCCTGCCCGTGACGACTCTGCGGCGCTGGCGGCGCGAGCTGCCCGCTTCGGCGCCGACGGCGATACGTGGACCTACGCCACTGCCGTCGACGAGGGGCAGCTGAGCAACATCATCGGGAGCGGCTTCAAGACCTGGTATGAGGACCGCGGCGATGGGACCTTCTCGTTCGACCCAACTCTGGTGCTCGTCGACGGATGGGGAATCATCAGAGGCGAGTACCGCTACCAGACCCTGGCCGATGATGCCGATCGGATCCTGCGCCATATCGGCATTCTCGGTGAGGAGCTCCGCAACAGCCACGGCCCGAACAGCCTCGCCTACGAAGCCGCGCACTTCTTCCTGTGCTATCCATGACAACCAAACGTCTCGCCAAGATCGCCATTGCAGTGCTCGCCGTTTCTGTGGCGGCCTGGGTTTTTGTCATACCGCGCCTCCGGCCCCACGTCTTCCACGGGGTGGTGATGCAGTCGGAAACGCCTGCTCCCGCTATCGATCTGGAGGCGACCACCGGCGGAATGGCAGGCCTCGATTCGTTCGGCGGGAAACTGGTCGTGGTCTACTTCGGGTACACCCACTGCCCCGATGTCTGCCCGACCACGCTGTCCTCGCTCAACAAGGCACTCGATCTCATCGGGGACGGTGCCGACGACGTCCAGGTCGTCATGGTGACTGTCGACCCCGAGCGCGACACCGTCGAGTACCTCGCCGAGTACATGACGTACTTCGACGAGAGTTTTGTCGGCCTCACGGGGCCGATAGAGGACATCTCGAGAATTGCGACCGCCTACGGCGTCTTCTTCGCGGCGGACGAGGGCGATGTCGAAACGGGATACACCGTGGCGCACAACGCGTCATTGATGGTTATCGGCCGCGACGGGCACCTCCGGTTGATACTGCCCCCCGAACTGACAGCCGAACAAATTGCCGACGATCTGAAGTATTTGCGATGAAAGCAGTTCCGAAACCTCCGCTGCTCCTGGCCGTGGGTGTGGCTCTCGTCCTGGTGTCGTGCGGCGGGTCAGGGGCTGTCACCGTCACCGACGTGTGGAGCCGACCGGTGCCGCCGGTGAGTCCCGCCAGCGCCGTCTTCCTGGAAATCACCAACGACCTCGACAGCGCGGTGACGCTCACCGGGGCCTCTTCTGACGCGTGTGGCTCGATGGAGCTTCACGAGACCACGATGGATGACTCCGGAGTAATGGCCATGCAGGAGTTGACCGCAGGTCTGCGACTCGAGCCCGGCGCGTCCGGCCTGCTGGAACCCGGCGGGATCCACCTGATGTGCATCGAGCCGCAGGTGTTTGAAGGCTCATTCGACGTTGAGCTGACAATCGACGGTGCGGACTCCATCTCAACCGCTGTCGCCATAGAGGACCGTTAGCCCGGGCTGCCGCCCCTCGGCGATCGGATAGAGTCGCCTCGATGCCAGAAGACCTCGAACTCGACCCTGTCGGCCGGCGCGACCTGGCTGATGCCGCCTTCAACTACGCCGAGGAATACCTCAACGCGCTCCCCGGGACGCCGGCTTCATATCCGCCGATCACACCGGACCTCATTTCCCGGCTGGCGGTTCCACCGGCCGAAGAGGCGCGTCCACTGCCTCATCTGCTGGAGTTGCTCAGCAGGGCGCTCGAGAGCGGCATCGACACCTCCTCCGGCAAGTTCTTGTCGTACATACCGAGCGGGGGTATCTACTCGGCGGCAATCGGACGACTTCTCGGAGCCGTGACGAACCGCTACACGGGAGGCACCCACGGAGCCCCCGGGCTCATTGCCATCGAGGCCGGCGTTGTGCGTTGGATGTGCGGCCTCTTCGGCCTCCCGGACGATTCGTCAGGCATCCTGCTCTCCGGCGGATCGGTCGCCAACCTCACGGCCACGGTGGCGGCGCGCTCGCGCCTCGGCGACGAGTTCGCTCACGGTGTCGTCTACACATCGGAGCGGGCGCACCACTCCGTCACGAAGGCGGCGCGCATCGCCGGGGTGCACCCGAACCGCATCCGCATCATCGCCGCCGACGCATCGCTCCGATTGGACACAGGACTTCTCGAGAAAACCATCGCCGCCGACGTGGCGGCCGGTCTCGCCCCGATGATGATTGCCGTGAGCGCCGGCACGACCGACACCGGTACCGTTGATCCGCTGGCGGCGTGCGCCCGCATCGCCGAGTCGATCGGCGCCTGGCTTCACGTCGACGCCGCCTATGGCGGGTTCTTCGTACTCACCGAACGCGGCCGGGCCCGCCTCAACGGAATCGAGATGGCGGACTCGATCACCGTCGATGCCCACAAGAGCCTCTTTATGCCGTTCGGCATCGGAGGGCTGTTGGTGCGCGACGAGAGTCAACTAGTTGATTCGCTCGAGGGCCGCGGTTCCTACATGCAGGACGTGCCCGAACACGGCCGGGAGGTTCCCAACTACTTCGCCATGGGCCCGGAACTGACCCGGCCTCCCCGGGGCCTGGAGGTCTGGCTGGCGCTGAACCTCCACGGCGTCGAAGCCTTCCGGACCGAGCTCGATCGAATGCTCGATCTAACGGCATGGACCGCACGAGTGCTGGCCGACTTGCCGGAGATAGAGGTCATTGCCGACCCCGAGCTGTCGATAGTGGCGTTCCGATCGACCGCCGGGGACGGCACAACGCGGGCGATTGCGCGGCACATGAACGACTCCGGCGATGTACACGTGTCGAGCACGACCGTTGATGAGCGCTTCATCGTCCGGTTGGCCTTCCTCAGCCAGAGAACCACCGCGGATGTCGCCCGGCGTGCAGTTGAACTGATCCGCGAAGCCCTCGCCGGCTAGGAGCCCTAGGAGAACGCCGCTAACCCGCGAATCGTGGCCGAGAACGTTATGGTTCGAGTAAGCGAGAGCGAGAGGGTCTCTCGAGGGGAAGCACAGTGGGCATCGGGCTGCCGACCGTGCACAGCTATCTGAGGGGGTGGCTGATGGGAAGGCATTCGGCAATCGCGCCGCGCGTTGTTGTCGGTTTTGTGTTGCTCGCGACGATTCTCGTTGCGGTGCCGCAGGCCGCGGCGGCGTCACCGAGCTGGAGGATCCAACGGTGCCTCAACAGCCTCAACGACGCCCGTAGCGACCCGGCGCTGACCCAGGCGCAGAAGAACTACCTCACCTCGCTCTGCGACGGAGACATCGCCGCCGAAGCGCTCGCCGAGCCGCAGAGCGCGATGGCACCGCTGATCTTCCCGGATCACTACTACATGGTGAGCGATCCCACGAAAGCCGCCGATCGATTCGGCCACTCGCTCCACTGCATGGACACCTCGGCGGAGCGCTTCGGGCTCGTCGACATTCCGGCGAACCCGACGGGCATCGACCTCACCAAGCCGGGCGGCACCGCACCGCTCAACTATCCCGGCGAGTTCTTGATCGCCGAGGTCGGTGATCAGATCCGCCTGTTCCATCGCGTGGTCTTCTGGCAGACCCGGCCCGATAACGAACCTGTCCTCATCAAGAACCAGATCCTTTTCCCCGGCAACAGCAACACGACCGTGGCCCGCGTCTATAACGCTCCACAGCACGTCCCGATGAGCATCTGGACGGAGATCGAACCGTCCATTCTGCAGGCCTGGCCGGCCAACATGAGCACCCCGCTGTACCCAATGATCATTCCCGGGCGGATCATGAACCTGCGGACCTGGTACGCCGACACCCACTGCCACGACAAGCGCGGCGAGATCCGCATCCCGAACCTGGTGTTGGACTACGCAGTCGCCCACGGTTTCGCCAACAGCAGCGGCAGCCTCTCCCAGCCGACGCGGCTTCGCCTCCAATCCTCCGGCGATCCCTATGTCGGGAGCAACTGGAGCCTCCTGACAACTGGAGTCGCCCTCCAGAACACGCAGACCACCAACGGGTTCAAGTGGTTCTACTCCGGAGACGTCCAGGATCACTCGGCGGGTGACACGTCCTCGCCGACAGTGTCGGTGGCTCACAGTCCGGGCACGACATTCAACGGGCCCCACATCACGCTTTCCGGCAGCGCGACGGACAACATTGGAGTCGAGAACGTGGTGGTCACGATCCAGGACCCCGCAGGTCGGTTCCTCCAGGGTGACGGCTCGTTCGCGCCCAGCTACTCCGAACGGACAGCCGGCCTGGGCTCCCCGGGCGCGACTGCCACGACATGGTCGGTTGGTGTGAGCCTGCCGGACGATTCCTATGACCTGGATGTCTATGCCCGCGACGCGGCCGGCAACCAGGGCAGCAACCCGAGCGCCAACTTCGTGGTCGGTGTCGGGCCCGACAACACCCTGCCGGCGGCGCCCACGCTGGATCACGCTGCGTTTGCCGACTTCACCGGGCCCAACGTGACTCTCGCCGGAGCCGCCACCGACAACGTCGGGGTCACTTCGGTCCGCATCAAGATCAAGAACCGCGGCACCGGCCTTTGGCTGCAGGCCGACGGCTCCTTTGCCGCGGCGCAGACCTGGCATCCGGCGACCGTGAGCAATGTCGGCCAACCGAGCGTCACTTGGACGATCGATGTGGTCCTGCCCAACGGCAGCTTCAACCCGGTCTCGGAAGCCTTCGATGCCGCCGGCAACTCCCGGACACAGACCGTCTGGAGTCCCTTCGATGTGATGGTGGTCGCCGGGGACGCCACGCCGCCGGGCCTGACGGTCGGTCACGCCGCGGGAGCCAGCTTCACCGGCCCCGATGTGACCCTCTCCGGTGACGCCACGGACAACGTCGGAGTCGACGCAGTCATGGTGGCGATCGCCAACTCGGCCGGCGACTTCCTCCAAACCGACGGCTCCTTCGCAGCCGGCATGGCCGACCTGCCCACGACGTTGGGCACGCCGGGCGGAACCGCGACCGGCTGGTCGATCACGGTGACGCTACCGGACGACTCTTACGACCTGAGGGTCCATGCCCGTGACGCGGCCGGCAACGAGACGATCGAAACAGACGCCGACTTCACGGTGTTCTCGGCCCCCGACAACGAGGCGCCCGGCCTGACGGTTGGTCACGCCCCGGGAGCCGGCTTCACCGGCCCCGACGTGACCCTCTCCGGTACCGCCACCGACAACGTCGGAGTCGACGCAGTCATGGTGACGATCGCCAACTCGGCCGGCGACTTCCTCCAAACCGACGGCTCCTTCGCAGCCGGCATGGTCGACCTGCCCACGACGTTGGGCACGCCGGGCGGAACCGCGACCGGCTGGTCGATCACGCTGTCGCTACCGGACGACTCTTACGACCTGAGGGTTTATGCCCGTGATACGGCCGGCAACGAAACGATCAACACAGCCGCCGACTTCACAGTGACGGCCGTGTCCGACGGCACGCGTCCGGCGGCGCCCGTGTTCGATCATGCGCCGTTTGCGGACTTCACCGGCCCCGACGTGACTCTGAGCGGCACCGCCACCGACAACGTCGGCGTCACATCCGTACGTGTCAAGATCAAGAACCGGGGAACCGGCCTGTGGCTGCAAGCGGACGGAACCTTCGCCGCTGCACAAACGTGGCACGACGCCACGGTGGACCACCCGGGGGCATCGAACGTCTCGTGGTCGATCGACGTTGTGTTGCCGAACGGGAGCTTCAACCCGGTTTCGGAGGCCTTCGACGCCGCCGGCCACTCCCGCACCCAAACAACCTGGCTCCCCTTCAACGTCATCTGAACTCCACAGGAACCGCACGGTGACGATCCGCAGGCGAGCGCGCTACTATCCGTGGGCTCCCGGGGACGAGCGGCGTGAGGGGATCATGAGACGAGACGGTCGAACCACCTATCGACACACTGTGATCGTGCTCGCTGTGCTCGCATCATTGGTGATTGCAGCCCCAACGGCCCAAGCCGTCCCCTCGGAACGTCATGACAGGTGCCTGGTGCGGGCCGACGCGTACGCAGCTGCCCCCCACCCCGGCCTGACCCCGGCCGAAGCTCAGGAACGTATCGACTGGCTGTACGCCCAATGTGCTGAGAACGATGTAGCCGAGACGATCGCTGAAGAACAAGGAGCGATGGCTCCGGAGCTGTTCCCGAACACCTTCGCCGACCGCCATGCGCATCCGCTGCACTGTCTCAGCGTCGCAGACGATCGCTTCGGCATGCACACCAATCACGAGTCATCCAATCCGCCGCCGGATCCCACGGGGCCCGGCGGGGCCGCCGCGGTCAACATCCCCGGGGATTTCATGTATGCCTGGATCGATGGAGCACCACGCTTCATGATCCGCTATGTCGTCTGGACAATCGATGATCGCGCCGGCAACCCGGTCACGCCCGTAGAGATCCGACAGGATGCCGCCTTCAACGAGACCGCCGACATCACGGTTGCCCGGGTCGGCTTCAGCACGGCCTACCAACCGACCTCGATCTGGGTCGAGATCCCGGAGACGATCGCCGTCTCCGCCGGCGGTCCCGGCCTCCTCCCTGGACGGATACTCGGCATACGCACCTGGATGGATTCCCACTGCCACGACAAGCGATATCCCACGACCATTCCCGATATGTTGATCGGCCACGTGCAGTCTCTCGGCTGGCTGAGCCCGGTGGCGACGGAGCAGGAGGCCCGCGCCATTCGTTTCAGCGCCGACGGCGACCCCAATCGGGCGGACAGCTGGTCGCTGGTGGACGTTCCGGTGACGCTGCCGTCCGAGATATTCAACCGGGGGCGCTACCGCTGGTTCTACGACTCCGGTGTCGCCTACGGGGAGGACACCACGGCTGCAGCGGTGGCGGCAGATCATGGGCCGGGGGCTACGTTTGGTGGACCCGCCGTGACCCTCACCGGTACCGCGGCGGACAGTTTTGGGGTCGACTCTGTGGCAGTGACGGTCATCAACTCGACCGGTGACTACCTCCAGGGTGACGACACA
>CAMYIJ010000077.1 GCA_947258375.1 uncultured Acidimicrobiaceae bacterium | reverse complement strand
TCGGCCCTGCGAAGGTCCAAGCGCGCACGGGAGGCGTACGAAGCGCTCTCGAAGCCGGCCAAGCGCTCGGTGCTCTATTCGTTGTACTCAGCCAAACGCGACGACACGCGGGCGAAGCGCTTGGCCAAAGCACTTGCCGAGCTCGAGGGCGGCGAGTCGCTCCCGCGAAGGGGCGGCCAGTGAACCTACCGTGATTACACAGCGTGGTTTGCAGAATCGACTGACACCGGGTGACGTTTCCACTGTCAGTTTCGTGAGGTGTGCGTCGATGAACGGCGGGAGGTCAGCACCTATCCCGTTTGTGCGAGGAACGAGCGGAGGGCGTCTTCGTCGGGTTGTCCCCAGCCGATGCAGAAAGGGTGGCCGGCGGGGTCGGCGTAGACCTGGTGACCTTCGTCTGCGGTGAAGTCGCCGGCCTGCAAGACGCGAGCGCCGAGCGCCATGACCTTGTCGTGGGCGCCGGTTGGATCGTCGACGTGGAGATCGAGATGGATCTGCTGCTTCGGGGTCCCGTCCGGCCAGTCAGGCGGGATGTGATCTGGTGCCAGTTGGACGCCGATCCGCCATCGTCCCTCGGCGTCGATGACGCTGTGCCAGCCGTCGTCGTTGTCCTCGACCACCCGGCCGTCCAACACGCCCGCCCAGAAGGCGCTCTCTGCGGCCATGTCGGCGGCATCAAAGACAACGACCTGTCGCTTGATGTTCATCCGCGCATCCTTTGGTGCCACTCCCCCATCGCCGAGGCGACACTCATGGAGTCGCGATGGGTTGCTGAGTTCGGTGACTGAACACAGTAGCTCTCCAGTCCGAGTCGAACTGGCACCCCCGTCCTCCCCACCGATATCTGACAGCCACAGTCACTGTCAGTCTCGTGACCTGCACAGGTGTCCAACGGAGGGCCAACAGTTGTGCAGTTACTCGGCTGGGAGTGGATCTCGGCGGCTTCGTACGAACCGTAAGTCGCGCGGGCGCGGCGGACTCGCTGCAGGAGCGCCGTCACGGCTTCCAGGTAGCCAGGCACCAGGACGATGTTCTTCTCGCATTTTCGGAAACTACTACGCAGGCGTTGTCCGCTGCTCCCTCAAAGGCGGGTCAGGGTGAACGAAGCGGGAAGCGCTGACCCGCCGCGACCGGCAAGACATTGTTGCGGTAGACGTTGGCCACGGCCCGGAACACGGTGACGCCCAGGAATCCGAGCGAACCGGCCCGCCAGGAGAGAATCCCTACGACTGCCAGGAACACCGGTACCCACCAGACAACGTTGTAGGCAACGAAGACGAACCGTTCGGCCGAGCTCAATGCCGGTGACTGTTCCGGTCCTTCCTTGCTACGCATCCATGCGAACCGCATGGCCGAGTGCTGCTCGACCACTATTCAGTAGAAGGCGCCGATGATCACCAGCCCGATGAAGGCAGATCGGTCGGTGAGTGCGGACGTGGACAGAGTGATGGTGGCGTAGATCAAGGCAGGCACTCCCACCCCGATGACAAGCACGTTGTTCCATCTGACCGTCAGAAACCCATGCCGGTTTGCCGCGTTCATCAGGTTGGACATTGCTGCTCCTCGCCCTCGAGCCTGCTAACGGCTGCTGCCGGGCCCGCGAGAGCATCCTACGCCTCGGTTCCGGGAGGGGTCTGGGCGCCGAGTCGTGTGCCTTTTCGAAGTCCTTCATGGCGGCGATGGTGGAAGATGCTGGACCGGCTCCCACTCCCCCGAGCCGACGCCCCCTTCCCGGCCGCCGTCGACCAATATGGCTCTGTGGAAGAGAAGGAGACTTTGCAGCGGTACCTGAGTGTCCAGCGCGATGCACTGGCCGCCAAGCTCGACGGTTTGAGCGAGTACGACGTTCGGCGGCCGATGGTGCCCACCGGTACCAACCTGCTCGGCATCGTCAAGCATGTGGCATATGTCCAGCTCGGATACCTCGGCGACTGCTTCGGCCGCCCTTCAGGTATTCCGACACCGTGGGATGAGAACAACGACGACCCGGACGCGGATCTGTGGGTGCCGGCAGACGAGTCGCGAGAGGAGATCGTCGAGCTGTTCCGCCGCTCTTGCCGACATGCCGACGCCACGCTCGACGCGCTCGATCTGGACACCCGAGGTGAGGTCCCGTGGTGGCCGGATGACAAGCGGCACCCGACCCTCCATCGTGTGGTTGTGCACCTGCTCGTTGACGTTGCCCGTCACGCCGGGCACGCCGACATTCTGCGGGAGAGCATCGACGGTGCTATCGGCTACATCCCGGACAACACGAACCTTCCGGACCGTGACGAGGCGAGCTGGGCTGCTCATCGCGCCAGAGTCGAGGCCGCCGCCAGGGAAGCTGCCGGGATCTAGCTGAGCTCCGCCAGGCGTTTGATCTCCAGCATCATCTTGCGGCTCATCACGTAGGTGATTGCTTCGATCGGGAAGCGCCCGAAGGCGACACGGGCCTTCCAGCCGGAGCTGTAGTCGCTGCGGCCTCTGGTGAGGAAACGGCTGCTTCCATCGGGCCCCGGCCGGACGACGAACTGCCAGGTCGACATGCCCCAGCTCTCTTCGGTCTCGAAGTCGGCCGGTGATCCGAGAACGACGAGAGCGTGTGGGGGCTCCACGATTTCGATCCGCATGGGAGGGGCCGTTGGATGCAGGTAGATCTCGCCGCCGACGGATGGATGTTGATGCTCCGACAGTATCTCGGTCGTATTGGTGATCTTGCATCCGGCCAGGTTTTCCAGCGTCTCGTAGGTGTAGAACCCGCCTCGCTTCTGCCCGACCTGGGCGATCCATGGCCATACCGCCTCCGGCGGTGCGTCGATTCCAACCGCGAGCGTGTAGGTCCATTTCGGTTCCGCGACGAGTTCGTCACCCGGCAGGGCGTCCATCGCCTCCGATCCCGTCGTGCCCCACCGCAACCGCCGGCGGCCGATGAACGGCGTCGCGATGAGATGCCAGATGACTAGCGCGGCTCCCTCCAGCGCAGCCAGCGTGCCGACACCGGGCGATCGTTCACGGTTGGCATCGGGGGTGGGCAGGTGACCTCCTCGATGAGCAGCTCCATAGTGCCTGGTATCCGTCGATGTCCCCAGGGCCGGACGTCTCTAGTCGACTGCGCCAAAGGGAGTATCGATACCGCCATTCGAGGGAATTCCGTATCACCGCTCGCCTTGGAACGTCTCCTGGCTGAAGGGATTGGAGGACACCATGACGCAGTCCGATACGACATGGGGCCGGATCGCGACGGGCACCCGCCGCTTCGCTCGCTTCGAGATTGCCCTGGCGCTCGCCTGCTTGCTGGTCCCGCTGTTTCTGATCGCGTATGACAGCTGGTCGATCCGCAGCAGCATCAGCGCATACTGGGATATGGAGCAGAACCAGGTCTTCTACTACGGCCTGACGCTTGCCGCCATGATGTTTATCGTTCGGGGCGCCCGCAGCGACAAACACGCCTACAGCTTGTGGCTCGGTATAGCCCTCAGCGGTGTAATCCTGTTCAATGAGGAGCACTTCGGCGGGCGCCACACCGCCTTCGCCATTGCTTTCTTCGGAGGCGGAGTGCTGGCGATCCTGTTGTTCTCAAAGGGCGAGTGGGCCAAACGCGTCAAGACGGCCTTGCTCGCCCTCGTCGCACTTGTGCTCGTCCTATGGCTCGTATTGGACCTCATTTCCGTCTTCTGGGCGGAGTGGCTCGCCATGGTGGCGTTGGCTGGTCACTTCATTGCGCACGCTCTCGAAGAAATCAGGTCCGAGGCACGGAGCAGTCGGACTGCTCCCAGGTACCAGGCTCCCTAGAGGCTCAGGTCAAGCGGCTGCCGGAGCGCACCTCCTCGAAGGAGCCGGATCTGACCGCCTATCTCCCGCCGTTGCTTCAACTCGGATCGTTGGTGCCGACAGTGATAGCGAGAGCAAGAGAGGCGATCGCTGTGAAGATGTTCAACTTCTGCGGTAAATGTGGACGGGCGCTGTCGACGATGCGGGGCTTCTGCCCGCCGTGTGAGCAGAGCCGCCGCGACTCGCCGCGGCCGCAGCAGCGGCGGGTGAAGAAGAGCCGCTGAAATCAGTGCGCGGGCCGGCCCGCTTCGCCACTGCACCGCAGCCCGCCCGACATTCCTACTCGCTGAACCTCTCGCTGAGCCAGTTCGAAAGGGTTTCCCAGTAGCCCGGCGTGCCTAGCCCGACGTCGTGGCCTACATCGGGAATCACCACAATCGTGTAGTCCTCGTTGCCGGCCTCAGCGAGGTACTTCTCGAACAAGGCCGGGCTCGTCTGACTGTCGATGTTCAAGTCATCCTCGCCGAAGAACGCCACCACGGGGACGCGAACCCTCGTCAGGAAGTCTTTCGGGTCGGTCAGCAGGTTGTCCGCCGTCACCGCCTGGAGTGCCTCCACGCCCTCAGGGGTAATGCCGGCAGGCAGGCTCTCGATACGAGACATATAGAGATCGAGATAGAGTTCCGTCGCCCACGGCTCATCCCGGCTCGATCGGAGGATCTCGACTCCGGCGTCGAGGCGTTCGACCGGTCCAATGTCATCCGATTCATACAGCAGCGCGATGAAGGCAGTCCAGGGGCCGTTTCCCAGCGCCTGCGCGTCCGATCTGTTGGCTTCCTCGAATATGGGGTCGGGTAGCTGCCAGTCGATGAGGAGACGACCGAACAGGACCGCTTTCTTGACGTCCTCGGCCGACAGCCCGGCTGCCTCGCTCTGGGCTCGAATCCCGTACACCTGCTGCATGGCAACCGACTGGCCGGAGCCCACGACCGACACGAGGAAGGCAACATCATCGGGATATCGCACCGCAGTCATTGCCATAACCCATGGTCCCTGGCTCCATCCCTGGAGACCGATCCAGTCCTCAGCGATCCCGGGCAGCGATTGGAGATACTGAATCGCGGCGTGGGCCTCCTCGACGCGCTCGTCCAGCGAAGGGACGGCTCCCCCACCGGTTGATCGACCGACACCCGGGGGGTCATATCTGAGCACGGCGAAACCCTCGGCCGCCAGCCGCCGGCTGTGGTCGATGAACGTCCGGGCGGTTGAATCGGAGCGAACCCCATCGGCATCGCCGGAACCCGACAGGAGCACGACAGCCGGGTTGGGTCCTGCCCCCGACGGGGAGGTGAGGACTCCGAACAACTCGCCAGGGCCGAAGGGGAAAGTGACGTCCTGCTCGGTCCAGGCCGGTCCCGCCGTCGGTGTGACCGATGTTGTCGTGGGTTCACTGGTGGACGGTGCGGAAGTAGCGGGAGGTGTATCAGAGGGCATCACGCTCACGCTGGGATTCGGCGACTCCCCGGCGGATCCACATGCCGGGAGCAGGAATGCGAGAAACACAGCAGCGAGTACGGCAGTGCGCATGGTGAAACTGTACCGACCGCAGCGAACCCCCGGGCTTGCCGTCTCCCAAGATGAAAGCTGCCCAAAATCGAGTTGCGATAGGGTTGGCCCAGCCACAGGCGCCGAACGGGGTTTCGCATCACGATGATGAGAGAAGACGACACGCCGCACCGCGAGTTGCGCAACCAGCCGCAACTGATCACGTACGTGGACCGGCTGGCGGGCGACCTGGCCGGACTCGACGACATCCTCTGTCACGATCTCCGCGGAGCACTTGGCGGCGTCCATCTACTTCCGTTCTTCGACCCGATCGACGGCGCGGACGCGGGATTCGACCCGATCGACCACTTGGCGGTGGACGCTCGCCTCGGCGGTTGGGATGACGTGGCTCGCATCGCCTCGGGTTTCGACCTCGTGGCCGACTTGATCGTGAATCACGTTTCCGCCGGCTCGGCCGAATTTGGGGACTGGTGCGAACGCGGCGCCGACTCCCCCTACGACGGCATGTTCCTCACGTACGATCGCGTCTTCCCCGCCGGGGCATCTGACGACGAGCTCCGCGCTCTCTATCGACCCCGACCGGGGTTGCCGTTCACGACCTATACCGTGGCCGGCGAGGAGCGCCGGGTATGGACGACCTTCACTGCCGGACAGATCGACATCGATGTCGACCATCCTGTCGCATGGGAGTATTTGCTAGGCGTGCTCGACCGGTTCGCGGCGGCCAACGTCAAGCTGGTCAGGCTCGATGCAGTCGGGTATGCAGTCAAGAAGCCGGGGACCTCGAGCTTCATGCTGCCGGAGACGTTTCAGTTCATCGCACGTATCGGCGACGAGTGTCGTCGCCGCGGCATGCACGTTCTGGTCGAAATCCACTCCCACTTCCGCACCCAGATCGAGATCGCGGCCCGGGTCGACTTCGTCTACGACTTCGCACTGCCGCCCCTCGTGCTTCATGCGATCCATGCCGTCGATTCCCGCCCTCTCGAGGCGTGGCTGCGAATGCGGCCCACGAACTGCGTGACGGTGCTCGACACGCACGACGGCATTGGAGTGGTCGACGTGGCTCCTGATGGCGAGGTACCCGGCCTGTTGCTGCCCGCACAGGTCGACCAGCTGGTTGAGTCGATCCACACCGCAAGCGACGGGCGCAGCCGGCGTGCCACCGGTGCCGCGGCATCGAACCTCGACCTGTATCAGGTGAACTGCACCTTCTACGAAGCACTGGCGAGCGATGACGCCGCCCACCTTCTCGCCAGATTGATCCAGGCGCTGGTCCCGGGGATCCCCCAGGTGTATTACGCCGGTCTCCTCGCGGCGCCCAACGACACGAGGCTCCTCGAGCGAACCGGCGTGGGCCGCGACATCAACCGACCGTACTACGACCGAGCATCGCTCGCCGATCAGCTCGATCGCCCAATTGTGGCCGATACGTTGCGGCTGTTGCGGTGGCGCACTGCCGAAGCTGAACTGTTCAGCGGCCAATTCGAGTTATTGCCGTCGGAATCCCACTGTTTGGCCGTTCGCTGGACGTCCAGCGACCGGGTTCTCGACGCTCGACTCGATCTGGCTCGACGGGAGTTTCAGGTCGAGCTCGATGGCTGGACCGCGACATCGGTCGCTGAGCTACCCACATTCGGCGAGGGCTAGTCAACCGACGAACTGGCCTGAACAGACCACCTCGTGCTCTCACGAATCCGCGGTCATCCGCGGACCGACGTTCCGCGACTCGCCCTACGGAAGCGGTCTCCGTGTGAAATCGATGGCGACTGCCGCAGTGATCTCACCGACAGTGAGAATTCCGGTGCCGGTGGCCGTGAAGGTGGCGTTTCCGTGATTCTGCACCTTCGAGGTGCGAATGCCGCTGAGCGTTGCCTCCACGCCCTCGACCGGCGTGGTCGAGATTGACGGCGCACACTCATTGATGACAGTGACGAACTGGGTTCCGGACCCGGATGCCTCGACGCTCTTCAGCAGCTGGGGCACGTCGACGGAGATGTCAACGGTCACCGTGAGGTTCGTAAGCGTACGGATGGAACGTTCAACGCCGTCCGCATCGGTACACGGTTCCGTCCATGCGGCACTCACCGTGAACTCGTCGCTCGGAAAGTCATCCACCACAACGCCGGTGACAATCTCGCCGTTGTCGCCCACTCCCGTGAACGTCAAGCGATCGCGGATGTCCTGTCCAATCGCCGGGGCCGCTGCGGCTAGCAACAGCCCAAGAACGACGCCCACCAACACTGTTCTCTTCATAAGTCCTCTCCTGGAACGTTCGCCTACCAAGCCGGCAACACTACCCGACCGGGTGCGCAGAATCGACGATTCACGCTTGGAGCGTTGACGCGGACCGCGTATGCGCTACTACCCAGAGTGGCCGATGGCGACGCATCTCGGCACGTCGGCCTTAGTCTGCCGCCGTGACCATCTTCCTCAGCCTCTTGACTGCGTTGTTCTTCGGGACCGGCGACTTCTGTGGTGGGCTGTCGGCCAAACGGGCGACAATCCTCCAGGTGGTGGCCGGATCACACGCTATCGGGCTGCTCGGTGTCGTGGTGGCCGCCTTTCTCCTCGCCGAGGAATTCAGCGTCTGGGCGGTCCTGCTCGGAGCCGCGGGTGGAGTATTCGGCGGGATCGGGGTCGCCTTCCTCTATCGGCGCCTCGCCGTCGGTCCGATGGCGGTCGTGGCGCCGATTACGGCGATCACATCGGCTGCGGTGCCGGCGCTGTGGGGAACATTGCGCGGAGACGCCCTCTCGGCGCTGGCCCGTATCGGCGTTTTCGTGGCGCTGGTTGCCATCGGCCTGGTGTCCTCTTCCACCGACGGTGCCACCTCACGCATCTCGCCCCGGGTGATCTGGGAGTCGCTTCTGGCAGGTGCCGGCTTCGGCACGTTCTTCATCTTCCTCGATGCGACCGAAGCCGTAAACGCGCCCTGGCCGGTTGTCGGCGCCCGGCTCGTTACGGTCGTTGGAATAGCAGCCTTCATGATCGCGACTAGTCGTCAGCTGGTTCCCACGGCGAAACCGGCCATCGGGCTGATCGTTCTCACCGGAGTGTTCGATACCGGCTCGAATGTGACCTTTCTCTACGCGACGAACAGTGGGGCGCTCACGATCGTGGCGGTACTCAGTTCGCTCTACCCGATAGCGACGGTGCTGCTGGCCAGGGCGGTTTTGTCGGAAAGAATGACCCGCATTCAACTCACCGGATTCGCCACCGCACTGGTCGCCACCGTGCTCATTGCCGCCGGCTGATACCTGCGGCCTGACCCTTCTGCCACACTATGCGGCCAACCGGCGCGCAGGGAGAGACCGTCCAGATGACTCGCACAGAGAGGATCCTGATGTGTCCGCCCGACTACTTCACCGTGGACTACGTGATCAATCCGTGGATGGCGGGCCAGGAGGGGTCACTCGATCTCGATCTGGCCAAGCGGCAGTGGAGCGAATTGCGCGCCACACTCGCGGGATACGCCGACATCGCAGTCATTGAGCCGCAGCCCGAATTGCCCGACATGGTCTTCACAGCCAACGCCGGAGCCGTCTACGGGAAGAAGGCGATCGCAAGTCACTTCCTGCCCCAAGAGCGTCGCCCCGAAGAGCGCCACTTCAAGGCCTGGTTCCGGGAGAACGGTTTCGAGTTGCTCGACCTCGACGACAAGATCGGATTCGAAGGCGCCGGCGATTGCCTCCTCGACCGGAGCGGGCCGTGGGTGTGGGTCGGGCACGGGTTCCGGACGGAGATCGAAGCGCATCAGGAGATAGCCGGCTACTTCGATCGTGAGGTGGTCTCCATACGGCTGACCGACGAGCGCTTCTATCACATCGATACCTGTTTCTGCCCGCTGACGGACGGCTTCCTGCTCTATCACCCGCCGGCTTTCGACTACGAGTCGCGGATTGCGATCGAAAGCAGGGTGCCTCCCCATAAGCGCATCGTCGTCGACACCCGCGATGCGGGCCGCTTCGCCTGCAATGCGGTCAATATCGATGATCAGGTATTCCTCAACTCCGCATCGGAGCCGCTGAAGGCCCGCCTCATGCTGGCCGGCTTCAAGGTCCACGAAGTGAATCTGAGTGAGTTCCTCAAGGCGGGCGGCTCCGCCAAGTGCCTCACACTGAAGGTGACCGAGCCCGCCTGAGGTGACGCGACCGGCTGGTCACAGCTGCGCGGTTAGCTCGATTTCGACGCGGGCTCCGAGAGGTAGCGCGGCGACGCCGATAGTCGTCCGGGCGGGGTACGGCTCGGAGAAGTGCTCGGCATAGACCGCATTCATCTCATCGAAGTCGTTCATGTCGGTGAGAAAGACACCAACCCTGACGACGGCGGACGCGTCGAGGCCGGCAGCATTCAACACGTTGAGGAGATTGGTGAAGCATTGCCGCGTTTGGGAGGCAACGCTTCCGACCACGAGCTTGCCCGTCTCTGGGTCGATCGGGGTCTGGCCCGAGCAGTACAGGGTCCCGTTGCTCACAACCGCCGGGCTGTACGGCCCGACAGATGGGGCACCTTGCGGTGATACGGCCTGGCGCATATGGCTCCTTCGATGGGTTGCGCGACGGTGTGCAGTTGATCTGATGAGTGCGGTCAATCCCAGAGGGTCGGGTGCAGCTCGACACTCCGGGGTACGGGTTCCTCTCCCGGGGCGGGAGGCCCGACGAGACGTTCGACGAGTGCCGCCCAATCGAACGCCTCGGTGACTTCGGATGCGTGGATGGCCACGATGCGATCTTTCGGCACGTATGTTGGAAGGATGTCGTCGAGGATCGCTTCGATCTCATCGCGGAACTCATCGTTGACACTGCGAACACCGTCGATCGTGAGTGGAACGTCCGGCAGCAGTCGCACGAAGAGGTCGTAGGTATCGGACCACTTCCGTACCAGTGGCTCCACCCCGAAAGGATCCACTCCCCCGGTCGCCCGCAGGAAGTATGCGAAGTTGTCGACGACGGCTCGATCTGTGACCAGGACATCGGCCCGGTTGCGGAGCTCGAGCTCCTGTTGGATCTGAGCCATGACCACCCACAACTGGGCCTCCGGGGTTGCACCTTCGTTGAGCCCGAGAGGATTGAAGCGGATGACCTCACGGCCCACCTCAACGCTACGTCCGCTGCGGCCAACGGCGCTCGCGAAAGAATGTACGGCGTTGGTCTTACGAACCGAGTGAGACCCGATGAAGGCGATCTTCAATGCAGCGGTTGCTCTCAGCGCTCTCTCCAGTCCGACTCGCCTGCACGCTACCGGGTTGGCCGCCGGACGGTGATCGCGGTCGTACCCGTGAACCACGAAGCGACCGCCCGAGCGAGCGGAAGTACGGGCTCTACCCGATGGCCGCGGATATGGCGGCAGCGTGAGACTCCGGGTCGCGGATCGCCAATATCACCCGCGCGTAGTCCCAATCTCGGACGGTGATCACGAGTACTCGCCGCTGTCGCATCACCACCCAGAACTCCCGGTGTGGAACCCGTCCATACGAGCCGTACCGAATCAGGCCCGGAATGTGGGTTCCCGGCGCCCGGAGCCACGTGCCGTCACCGGATGGGATGGCGTTGCGATCCATGGCGGCGGCCCCGCTCACCAGGTGGAGCGGAATCTCCAGGCCGCGCCTGACCGCCAGCAACCGCTCGATCGGGCCGAGGCGCACCCGCAGCGTCTCCGACTCAACACTAATGCCGACACTCATCGAAACCGTCCCGTCCTTGGTGATCCAGCCAGCGCCGCGCGCGTTCGAACTCTACGCGTCCAGGAGCAGGGTTTGGATCCAGCGGCGGGAGTCGGCAGGGTCGATGACGTCGTCGATCTCGAAGTGAGTGGCGACGTTGAGGCCCCGGCCCCGCAGGTACATCTCGTCGACCATCTCTTGCGTCTTCGCGTCCCGCTCGTCGGAGTCCGCAATGGCCGCCAGTTCTTTGCTGAACCCGAGTTTCACGGCGCCTTCGATTCCCATTGGCCCGAACTCCGACGCCGGCCAGCCGACGGTGAATCGATTCTCGTGAAAGCCGCCACCTGCCATTGCCTGGGCACCGAGCCCATACGCGCGTCGCGTCACGATCGTCCCGGTGGGTACGGTCATCGCGGCCGCGGCACGGAACAGTCCACCGGCGGACCTCACCAACCCCTCCGCTTCGGCCTGGGGTCCCACCATGAATCCGGGCGTGTCGCAGAGGAACAGCAGCGGAATCCCCCACCGGTCGCAGAGCCTCATGTGACGGGCCATCGTCGTCGCGGCCTCGTGGTCGATGGCGCCCGCCAGTTGGGCCGGGTCGTTGGCCACGACGCCGATCGTATGCCCGTCGATCCTGGCGAAGCCGGTCACCGCCGCCTTGCCGAGCCGGGGGCGCAGTTCGAGGAAGGTACCCGTGTCAACGAGCGCGCCGATCAGCGCCCTCACGTCGTAGACCCGTTTCCTATTGGTGGGAATCGACCGGCGCAGCAGGTCCTGATCGGGCGTCGCCGTATTGGAGACTGGGCCGCGGATCATGCCGAGGATCGTTCTCGTAGCCGCGATCGCCGCGACGTCGTCCTCGACCATGACGTCGATGACTCCATTCGCTGTTTGAACATCTGCGGGGCCGATGTCGGTCGGGGGCACATCTCCCAGGCCACCACCCGCAATCATCGCCGGCCCGCCCATGCCGAGGTTGGAGTCTGCGGTGGCCAGGATCACGTCACATTGACCCAGCAGCGCGGCGTTGCCGGCGAAGCAGTACCCGGTGTTGATGCCGATCGTCGGGCCGGGGATCTCGGCGAAGAGCCGAAAGGCGGGCACGTCGAGGAGCGACACGCCCGGCCAGTCCACGTCGCCGGGACGGCCCCCGCCGCCCTCGGCGAGCAGGACGACCGGCCATTGTGTCTCGGCCGCCAGGGTGAACAGTCGATCCTTCTTGCGATGGTTCTGCATCCCCTGGGTTCCCGCCAGCACTGTGAAGTCATAGGACACCACAATCGTGCGATCCTCTCCCTCGACCCCGGTGTCGATCCGGCCGACGCCACCGATCATGCCGTCCGCCGGCGTTTTCTCAATGAGGTCCTGCACCGCCCGGCGCTGCCGCTGGGCGGCTATGGCCAGCGGCCCATACTCGACGAAATCTGTGCAAAGGTCGCTCACGTTCTCTCGTGCCGTACGCCGCCCCGACTCGTGACGTCGGGCGACGGCCTCGGGCCGAGCCGCGTCGAGCGTCACGGCATGGCGGGCCTCGACTTCCTCGAGCAAGGTCGAGTCCGCCACGGCGTCGGGGCGGGGCGCGGCGCCTTTCCCATCGGTCTCGATGAGGGCGATGAGCGGATCTCCCGTCCGGACGGTGTCTCCTACCGAAACCGTCAGCTCCGCAATGCGACCGAATATCCCGGCCACGAGGGGCATCTCCATCTTCATGGCTTCGAGGACCACCACGACGTCATCCGGCCCGACAGGCGCTCCCGGTTCGAGCGGCAGCTGAACCACCCGCGCGTCGGTCGGCGCCAGAATCTCCATCGCCCCATCGTAGGGCGAGTTCCCGACCGGGTTTCGGGGCGCTGAGTCGGGACGGTCGACGCAAAATGCCAACGGCGCTATCGGCTGTGCGCCAATTCGGTCTGACGGCGGGCCACCGGATCGTACGCTCCGCTGAGGCACAGAGCGTGATGGCCCTCCTCCACGAGCATCAGTTCGGCGCCGGCAATCCGGTCCGCTGCGGTTCTCGCATGCTCGAGGGGAATGATGCCTTCGTTGGCGCCGTGGGCGATGAGGGTCGGTGCGGCGACCTCGGCGAATGGAAGCGGCGCGAGTTGGGCTTCGTTGCTCTGGTCGTTATTCCAACCGGGCGCCCGGTATCGGGGCGGAGCGGTGCACGCTGCAATCTCCTGCAGCCGCCTCAGCCGGGTGGGGTCGGAGGTGATCCAATCGACCGCAGCTCTCTTCTGTTCCTTGTCCAGCCCGGCGGACATTCCAGCGACGCTGAGCTTGGTGACCACCTTCGGGTTTCTCCGGGCGATCAGCGCCGTCAGCCACACAGCCGGGCCGGTTGCGATGGCCGCGCGCTGCAAAGCGTTGAGCGGAGCTGAGAAGGGCAGAAGAATGGCGGCCTCCAGGAGCAGAGCGATAGTCCTGTCGGGGTAGCGGGCCGCGAAGTGCACCGCAGAGGGTCCCCCTGAAGAGAATCCGACGACCGTGGCCTGCTCGATATGAAGGGCGTCGAGCATGGCGGCGTACAAATCGGCCTGCTCTGCGGGTGTTCGCCCTGATGAGAGAGGTGTCCGCAGGTAGCCCGGACGCGACGGAGCCAACAGCTCGCAGCCGGCATCTCGAAGGTGGCGGCACCAGACGAGTCCCAAATCAAATCCCCCCGGGCCACCGTGGCTCACGACCACCGGCGGACCTGACCCCTCGCGCGCCAGCTGCACAGGGCCGCGGGCCGTGCCCAGGAGCTGCGCCCGGTCGTCGAGTGCCGTCATCAGCGTTGCGGCCCAGCGCATGTGTACCTCTACGGGCGGAGATGCGAGTCGAGGAATCTCATGATGTCGCCCACGTATGGCTCGAAGGGCGCCAGGTCGCTGTGGCCGCCGTCGGGGACAACCAGGAGATCAGCACCGGGATGGGCGGCGGCAAGTTCATGCAAGTTCTCGATGGGGACTACCGGATCGGCGTCGCCGTGAACCAGCATTACGGGCGCCTCGACCAGCGGGATACGGTTGCGCGGAGCCAGGTCGTCGAACCGGTATCCGATCATGCGCTGCATGAAACCCAGGATGAGCGTGAGCAGGATTCGGGGAATACTCTTCATCTGGTCACGCATCATCTCGCCGGGGTGGGCAAAAGACGACACGGCGACAACGGCCTGGTAGCTGGTGCCGCGCGACGCGCTGAGAATCGCGGCGCCGGCACCGACAGAGTGGCCGATGACTCCCAGCGATGCCACATCGTCATGTGCCCGGAGCCACTCGGCTGCCACCTCGAGGTCCTCAGCGAAGCGGGGCATTGAGGCGAAACTGTCGTGCTCGGAGATTCCGTGGTTGCGAGCATCGAGGAAGAGGGCATGGAGTCCTGCCTCGTGCAGGTACGGCGCGAGCGGGAGCATCAGGCTGGCGTTGCCGCCCCAGCCGTGCAGCACGACCACGGCCGGCGCCTTCCCTTCGACGGGAATGAACCATCCATGGAGCCGAGTGCCGTTCACGCTCTCCAGCCAGACCTGTTCCTCGGGCAGGCCGAGACCGGCTGGAGTGTCGTTCGTCTCACGCTGCGGGGGCGCAAAGGCTCGTGCCATCACTCTCGGGGCGGCGTAGTAGGCGCCCACCGCCAAGGCGAGGGGCAGCCAGGTCCATCTGCTGCGGGAGCGACGGGCCGGCGCGACGGTGATTGGCGCTGATTTCACGGGCCGAGTCTATCTCCGCTCCTGGTTGACCGGCCCCACTCTGGATGGCCCAACCCAGCGCGGTAGCCTGCCCACATGTATGTATACCGGGCCGGCTCGCAGACAGGCAAGGGGAGGCAGGGTCGTGGCCCACTCGGACACTGAGCGCTGGTTCGTCAAGCGAGGTGTGCCCCACTTCATTTCTGCGTACAACGCACGGGAGGACGTCCTGACCCGGACGCTTCCGTTCTTGGCGGTGGTGTTCATGTTCAGCGCGATCAGCGCTATCGACCTCGATTGGCCACCCTGGGCGATGATTCTTGCGGTGCTGGCCGGCCTCATCCTCCTCGCCTCTGCATGGATGCTGATCAATCGGATGCGGGGCCGGCCACCGCGCTCGAGGCCAAACGAGGTGGGCGGTGTAGAGATCAGCGTTTTTCTGCTCGTACCTGTCCTGCTGCCGGTGCTCTTCGGGGGCGATCTGGCAGGCGCCGGGCTCACCTTTGTGACGCTGCTGGCAATCCTCATCCTGGCGTACCTCGTGACGAGCTATGGCCTGGTGGCGATCACCGTCTGGGGGGTCGGCCAGATGGCACGCACCCTGGCTGAGACCTTCCGCCTCTTCACGAGGAGCCTGCCGCTGCTGCTGCTCGGATTCATGTTCCTCTTTGTCAACGCCGAGGCCTGGCAGTCGGCGGGACGCTTGGATCAGCCACTCCTGCTGGCCGTGATCGGACTATTTGCGGTTCTGGCCGCAGTGTTTCTGCTCACCCAGATCCCTCGTGAGGTGGCCGGCCTCAACGACTTCAGCTCATGGGCGGACGTGAAGGAGTGGGCCGACGACGCTCCAGTCGCCTCTGCCGCATCGGGCGAGCCGCCCGAGATACCGGAACTCAGCCGGCGGGAGACCGGCAATCTGTGGCTGGTCGTGTTTGTCAGCCAGGCCTTCCGGGTGTTTCTCGTGAGTTCCCTGGTCGGCGTCTTCTTCGTCGCGCTGGGACTGCTCATCATCCGTCCAGAAACCGTCGCGCTCTGGACTGCAGTGGCCCCAACCGTGCTGGCGACGTTCACCGTTGGGAGGATCGAGATCGAGTTGACCAGCGAATTGATTCGCGTGTCGGCCTTTCTCGCCGCGTTCGCCGCGGTGTACTTCAGCGTGTACACGACGACCGATCCGACGCTGCGGGCCGAGTTCTTCGAGGATACCGTTGCCGAGGTCAAGCAGAACCTGGCGGTGCGGGCGATCTACCTCTCCTGACGGTTCACTCCTCGATGAGGCGGATCGTGACCGAGACGGTGTCGCCGGCATCGACTTGCTCTTTCTCCCGAATCGCACGTTTCACCGGTAGCACGTAGGAGCGATCGGCCTTGCTCGGGAATAGCGACGTTGTCCATTCGGTCTCACCGATGCACACGGCGACGCGAACCGATCCGAACCCCGGGCGGCGCGGGGCAGATTCCATGATCTCGTCCGCGATTTCGACCGGCAGTGTCACGAATACCCAAGGTGCGTCGGCAGCCGCCTCGTAGAGCACATTGTCGAATGAGAACGTCGTCTTCACGGTGCGAGACGCTAGTCCGTCATCGATTGCGGTCGGGCTCCGTCTACCGTACGGCCCCTCGCTACCAGAGGGGCTCCAACGTGGAACTCACGGACGCAATCGGCTGGGCGGCCGGACGGAAGGTCGGCGTGCTGCTCACAATCCGCAAGGACGGCCGGCCGCAATCGTCAGACATCACCTACGCGCTCGAGGGTGACACGTTCGTCATCTCGATCACCGAAGAGCGCGCCAAAACCCGCAACATGCTGCGGGATCCTCGAGTGGTGCTTCACCTGTCTGACCCGGCAAGCTGGACCTACCTTTCCTTCGACGGCTCGGTTGAGCTTCTGCCGACAACCACCGCGCCGGGCGACCCAACGAGCGACGCGCTCGTTGCCTACTACCGGGCGGCCGCCGGTGAGCATCCCGACTGGGACGACTATCGCCGGGCGATGGTTGATCAGACGCGGCTGATTGCACGCTTCACGCCTACTTCGGTCGTCGGTCAGATCCACTAGGACGCTGGGCCGAGGTCAGAGTTCCTCGGGCTCGGCCTCGTAGAGCCGCAGCGAGCGTTCGGTCAGGCCGATTTCCGTGGCGGTGTTGCGCCATTCCGCCATGTGCGCCGACCGGGCGTGCGCTCCCAGCGCCTCGCGACTCTCCCACCTTTCATTGACCCAGATCCGTGTCGGGTCCAGAAAGTCGATCGAGAATGAGTACTCGTGGCAGCCGTCCTCGGCACGTGTGGCATGGATCATCGCCTCCATTGCCGAGCGGGCGGCATCGAGTCCTCCCTCCGAGAAGCGGATTGTTCCTTCGATGACAATCATCCTTGATGCCTTTCGCTGGTGAGACGTCAACGATTCGGATTATGGGCCTGGGCGGCGTGAGGATCACAGCCGGTGGCTGCAGCGCATCACCGGGCGAGCAGTGCTTCGACCTCGTCGACTGCAGGTGTGGCACGTGCGCCGGGTCTGGTGACTGCAAGAGCCGCTACTGCGTTCCCCCACCGCAGGGCCTCGCCGACATCGCGGGTAACCGACCTCGCAGCAATGAACCCCGCATTGAAGGCATCCCCGGCTCCAGTCGTGTCGACGACGTCGACCGGGTAGCCGGGAATCGATACCGCGCCGTCCGCAGAACAGGCGACGGCCCCCGCACTACCGAGTCTGGCGATTACAAGGCGGCCGTCACCGGCCAGAGAGCCGGCCGCCTCGACCGGGTCGTCGGAGATGGCGGCGAGCGGCACGATCTCATCGTGCGCGGCGCCCATCACCACATCGGAGCGAACGACGGCCGCCTCGACCACGGAGCGGAAGCCGTCGTCCCAGCCCCAGTTCTCCAGGCGGAGGTTGAGATCGAACGACACCGGCACGTTGCCGGCTTTGGCCTCCTCCATGGCGGCGAGCACTGCTTCGCGAGCCGGAGAGACCCGCAGGCAGATACCCGACACGTGGAGCCAGTCGGCCCCAGATACAGCCGACACGGCCGCCTCGATCTGCAAGGCACCGTGGGCCCCTCCCATCGGTGGCCACACGTAGATGAGTCGCTCGCCGTCCGGAGGCACTGCGACGATCACCATCACCGTCGACGCTGTAGCGGTGGTCTGAACGTGGCTGGTATCTACCCCCGCTTCGGCAAGGCTGGCAATGGCGAAGCGCCCGTAACTGTCATCTCCCACCGTGCCGACAAATCGGCAGTCGAGCCCCAGCTGGGTGAGCGCGGCAGCGGTGTTCGCCGCCGATCCCCCGCCGAAGAGCCGCGGTTCGGGATTGCCGTGGGTCGCTGTCGCCCCGGGCTGTGGCAGAACGATCTCGAGGTCGACGTTCGCATCGCCGATCACAACGACGCTCATAGCGAAGCACCTCGCGCAGCCGCCACGAAGTGTTCCACCAGGTCGAGGTCCTTGCAGAATCCGCCGCCGGGGAGTTGCCGGTTGGTGTGGGTCAGGGAGTCCACCGCCCAGGGTTGCACCGAGGTGAGCGCAGCGGCGACGTTCTCCGGCGACAATCCCCCCGCCAGTATCACCGGCACATCCACCGCTTCGACGATGGTGGCGCTCACGGCCCAGTCGTGAACCTCGCCCGACGCCCCGACGCCGGCGATAGCAGGGTCGACCGAATCGAGGATGAGGTAGTCGGCCACAGGCTCATACGACAGTGCCGCCTCCACCGCCTCCGGCCCGGTCACGGCGATGGCCTGCATGATGGGTACGCCCGGCAAGCGGCTTCGCAGCTCCGCGACGTGAGCCGGGCCTAGCGCTCCCGCCGGTCCACACAGATGCAGGATGTCCGGCCGCACAACCCGAGCCATCTCCTCGATCGGGTCCAAATCGGTCTCGACACTGAGAGCGACCGATTTGGCAGCGCCGGCAACGCTCCGGCAAATCTCGGCTGCCAACTCAACTCCGATCTCGCCGGGCAGGCCACAGTTGGCCGGAGTCACCCCAAGGTGATCAACACCACACGCTGCAACGGCGCGGGCCTCTTCAACCGACTGCATGGTGTAGATCTGGACGCGCGGGCTGATCACCAGCGCATCGTACAGGGGGTGCGGCACCGGGAGGCTCACACCCGCCTTCCATCATTCCGTGGCTGTCACGGGCCAGCAACCACGCCCAGTTCTAGAACATCGGGCCACGCTACGACGACATGGCCGCGTACCTGAGCAGCGCAAGGTGGCCAAGGTGATCCGCACGACCGGCGACGGTCCTGCCCGCCGCCGACAGTGTGACCGCGCCGGCCAATGTCAGCCGCCGGCGACGAGTCCCGCTGTGGCGTCAGGCGTTCCCCGAGCACGATCCATGCGAGGAGCACAGTTGCGGCCGGGAACATCGCGGCTATCACCGATACAACGGCTAGGGACCCCTCTGCGACTGCCAGGAGGAACATGCCGTTTCCCAGGGTCACCAGAACTCCGGCCCCAAGGCTCGGAGCAAGCGCGTCCCGCTTTGGCAACAGGTCGCGCTGCAACACGCGGGTGACGACAAGTAGGACGATGGCGCCGACCGTGCGTGCCGGCAGCATCGCCCAGATGCCCGACGTGTCCGACGCGAGACTGAGAAAGATGAGGAGGCCACCGAAGCCGGCACCGGCCAGCATTCCGTACACAACCCCGATTCGGACGTTCTCGGCATCGTGGATGCGGTCGCCGCTGCTGATTGTCCATATGGCGGCCAATCCGAGGATCAGTCCCGCGACAACGACCGGGCCGGGCACGTCACCACCGACGATCTGCCACAGCACGGGCCAAGCGCCCGCGCCCACCGCGGCAATTGGGGAGACGACGGCGATGCTGCCGCGCGCAAAACCCGAGTAGAGGGCAATAACCGCCAGGGAACCGCTGACTCCGGCGAATGATCCCCACAGGATTGTCGTGCCGTCCAGGGTGCCGCCGAAGAGTGGGCCGAGAGCGAGCACGGTCAGGACACCGGCGACGTGATTCACAAAAACCACCGCCATTACCCGGCCGCGCCGGCTGGCGAATCCGCCGAGGAAGTCGCCCGATCCGGAAAAGGCAGCAGCGAGGAGAGCAAGGAGAACGGACACAGCGGCTCAGGCTAACGGACGTCCTGCCCACCACGGATGGACGGCCTCTTCACAGACGTGTCGGCTCGTATGATTGGACTGATGGACGGCGATGCGACCGGGGTTGTTGTCGAGGAAGCGACGGGCGGGAATGTAGCCGCGTTCGCATCGTTCTTCTGGCGGGCGTGGACGGAGGCGGAACCCGGTGCCCCGGGCTTTGTCGGCGCCACCGATCAGATAATCGAGGAGCTGATCACACCCGAGGCGGTCCGGCAACGCATTGGTGGCCCCGAGAGGCGGATGTTTCTGGCCTGGGACGGAGAAGAGGTCGTCGGCTTTGGCGCCACCAGGCGGGTGGACGACGAAACGGTGGAATTGGCCGGCGTCATCGTCCTCGAATCCTATTCCGGTCGTGGCATCGGCTCGGGCCTAATCGATGAGGCGATGGATCGTGTACGGGCTGAGGGGTACCGGAGAATGATCGTGCGAACGGAGGTCACGAACGAGCGGGCCAGGGCCGTCTACGAGGCGCGGGGCTTCGCCGTCAGTGGCTCCATGTCTGAGGCCGTCGAAGGTGAAGCCGTCGAGGTGTGGGAACTCAGCCGCGACATCAATTAGCCCCGGGCTGGTCGTCCTCTAGGGTCACTTCGGCTCGGCGACGGTCGGCGACCTTTTGCACCGCGGTAGCGACATCCGGGAACCCGGACAACACCTCATCGAACCCGACGCGACCGAGCGCGTACACGTTGCAGTAGTCGATGGCCCGGACGGTGTTCGCCCGAGGTTGGCTGCTCAACAGGGCCATCTCGCCGACGAAGTCGCCGTCGCTCAGGGTGGCGATCACCGTTTCATCGTCCGGGCCGAAAACGTCGACCCGGCCCTTGTTGATGAAGTAGAGCTGGTGGCCGACGTCGCCGCGCCGCATCATCGCCTGGCCGGGAACAAAGACCATGGGTTCGAGATGGAGCACAAGCTCGCGCAGGAACGCCTCGCTCGCATCCTCGAACAACGGGACCTTGCGCAGGATGTTGCGATTGAGATGGAGCGCGATCTCGATGTGAAGCGGCTTCGGCAGATCGTCGAGCATCTCCGACTGCTGGCCGATCCGGCTCTCCCATAGGTAGTTGTAGTAGTCACGAACCCGGGCCTGGAGCTCACGGGGAACCTGGTGATCGCGCATGAAGTTGTTGATCGTCTCGATACGGCTCAGGTGCCGCGCCCGACTGACGTCGAGGTTGGCGAGCAGGCTGGCGACGTTGCCGATGATGTAGCCGTACATCGCGGCCCCGAGACCCATCACGACCATCGTGTATGCGGTTTGCGAGACGCCGGTGGGCGTGATGTCGCCGTAGCCGACGGTCGTCAACGTGGTGATGCTCCAGTAGAGCGATGATTGATATGGGGCGAGATCCGCCGGCCCGGATGTGAATCCGTCGAGAGCGATCCACCCGCAGGCTATCCAGTGAGACAGCAACCCGACGAAGAATGCGAAAAAGGCCAACCGCAGCAGGGCGGGGTTCAGCGACGTGCGCAGTCGCCACTCGCGCTGCAGGATGAAGAAGCGGGCAATCCGCAGCACCCGGAGCAGGCCCAAGAAGCGGATGAGTCCGGCCGCCGCACTGCCTTCGATGCCGGGCGCCTCGGCTATGAGATCGAAAGGGATCGCCGCGAGCAGGTCGATGGCAAACCATCCGCGGAGATAAGCGCTGCGATCCCTCGCCAACCGCCTGCGAATGTCGACGGCCAACAACAGCGAGATCAGCCCCGAAACGACCATGAGCCAGCCGGCGTCGAGCGTCTCGAATACAACCTCGATCGGGGTCACGATCGCGAGAAACACGGTCGCCAGCAGCACCGTCAGATCCCACGGTCCGACCCCGAGCTCGTCTCGGCGCGTCATGGCACCGGCACGAAGTGTCTCCGTACTCAAGCCGCCCCCGAGATCTGACACGTCAATTGCCTCCAACGCCGACTCCCCCTGCGGCGTCATGGTATCGGGACAGAAACGTCGAGGCGCGGCGCCTGCGGACTCGATGTGCCGACCGACGGCCGGTGATCAGTAGGGCACTCACGGCTCGGTTGCGGAGGAGCGTTCCGGTCGCGGACTCACGAATCCTGAGCCAAGGGCGTCGACGCCGCCCCAACCCGACGCCGGCCCGCAGGCACAACGATCGCCGAAACGACCTTCAGCGTCGCGGCGGAGCTACATACGGGTGCTCCGGGTTCGCGCCTTGGATCTGCCACACCTCGTGAGCCCAATCAGCGAAGACCAGGAACTGGTCCGACCCCGGATCCTTGGTATCACCGCGGTGGATGATGTAGGCCAACTGGTCGGCCGCGTCGAGCAGCGGCACCCGGAACTCGACACCAAAGAGGTCAGAGTCCACAGGACGCACCGGATCAGGCCAATCGGTCGGCGTCGCCGCGCCGGTCCAGACGTGCAACCCCCAGAAGTCGTTGAAGTCCGGGCTGGTTGGATCCCCGAAGTCGCCATCCGGCCGGTGGTAGTGGAAGGTGGCGAATCCCTCGGCTGCTCCACGCGACGGGTAGATCTCGTCGTCGCCGGAGAGCTTCCACACGGTCGCGGTATCGGCCGGAGTGAAGCTCTCGTCGGGGCCCGGGTCCTTCAGGTCACCACGGTGGATTATGTAGTTCAGCGGCTGTGACGAGTCGACGATGTCGACCGTCCAGAAGGCACCGAAGTCGTCGATACCGTCGGGCGGCTTCGGGCTGGTCCAGGCGGTGGCCTCGGCCAGGTCGATGGCGTCACCCCACAGGTGCAGACCCCAGAAAGTGTCGAAATCGGGGCTGGGTGTCCCGTAGTCGCCGTCGTCGCGGTGGTAGCGGACCGTCACATACCCTTGAGCGTCCGCCTGAAATGTGTAGACCGTCGCGTCGTCCTGGTTTAGCCAGATCTCCGGCGAGTCGGCGGGGACGAAGCCCCGGTCATCGGGTGTGTCCTTGGTGTCGCCGCGATGGACGATGAAGTTCACCGGCTGGGTGTCGTCGGCCAGCTTGATCCAGGCGAAGCGGCCGTAGTCGTCCTCGCCGAGGAACGGTTTCGGTGACGGCCAGTCGGTGCCTTCACTGACGTCGATGGCGTTGCCCCAGAGGTGCAGGCCCCAGAAATCGTTGAAGTCGCCAGTGGTGTGATCGCCGTAGTCCCCGCCGGGACGTTGGTAGTGAACCACCGCATACGGGTTGGCCGGTCCCCCGGGTGCCGGAAACTCCACGCCCACGTTGACCACCTCGGCGGCGGCCAGGTTGCCGGCGAGGTTGCTCACGATCGCCCGGAACGACAGCGGCGCGGCATCCATATCCTGGAGGTGGCTGGCGTTGTAGAACACCCGGTACGGCGGATTGTCATCGGTGCCGATCGGCTCGTACTCGCCGGCGCCGACTCGTACCGCGAAGGTCACCTCGGCCAACTGGTCGGAGTCGAGTTCGGCGGCAATCTCGATGCGGTCGAGAACCTCCTGGCCGTCCCAGGAGTTCGTCTCCAGCGCCACGGTCTGGCCGTGAGTCAGGCTGGTGATCTGGATGCCGGGGGCAGCCGTGCTCAAAGGTGCCGGTTGCTTGCTCTGGTAGATCACCACCGCCAGGGATGGCACCTCCACCTCGAGCATGCCTCCGGCACCGGTAGTCAGCATCTTGGGCACGCCGTCCACCAGCTTGCGCGACTCGAGCTGGTACTTGACGCCATCGGGCGAGTAGGTCGGCACCATGGCGGTAGCGGCCGTCGTGCTGTTGTTCATCGCCACGACGAACTCGGTGCGTTCGTCACGGTCGATGCGACTGAAGGCGTAGATGCCGGGCCCGGTGTCGCTGTAACGGTGGATCTGAGCCCCGGAGCGCAACGCGGCGTGCTTCTTGTAGATCTTGCCGAGCTCCCGTATGTAGTCGTACAGCGGGTGCTGGCGGTCGAAGTTGTCGTCGCTGGTCGTGGCCGCAGTGCCGATGAGGTCGTTGTCCTCGTAGACAGGCACCGGGTTGGCGAACATGTCCTCGCGGGCATCCTTGTCGCCGCCATCGCCGGTGAATCCCTGCTCGTCGCCGTAGTAGATCACCGGCTGGCCCCGCGAGAAGTACATCAGGGCGTGCGCCAGCTGGGAACGAGCCAGGAGCTCGTCATCGGAGGCACCCACCTGATCCACCCGCTGGAGGAAGTAGCCGATGCGGCCCATGTCGTGGTTCCCCAGGAACGTAGGCATGGAGTACGCGTTCGAGTCGGCGTCGATGTAGTAGTCATCGGCGGCAAAGAAGTCGCCGAGCGCGCCGGGCGACCCGCTCAACGACGCGAAGTCCCGGGCGGCCATTTGGAAGGCGAAGTCGATCGTCGATTGCAGTTCACCGGCCGTGGAGAAGTACGACAGGAACGGCGGCCCGAACTGCTGGTCGAACACCTCGCCGAAGGCAAAGAAGTCGGCGATGCCTGCGTCGTGGGCCCGAGCCAGGATGTCGGGACCGAACTTCTGCCAGAACTCGACGTTGACATGCTTGGTGGTGTCGATGCGGAAGCCGTCGACGCCGAACTCCTCGATCCACCACGAGAAGATCTCGATCATCCCCTCGACTACCTCGCGCCGTTCGGTCCAGAGATCGTCGAGTCCGAAGAAGTCACCGTAGAGCGAGTTCTCGCCGACGAAGCTCGAGTTACCCCGGTTGTGGTACAGCAGCGGATCGTTCAACCACGCCGGGTTTTTGGTCGCCTCCTCGTCCGCCGGAACGACCGGCAGGTAGGGGAATGAGGTGGTGTCGACTTCCGGGAACGTGTAGTCGGGTTGGCCCGAGTAGGCGAAGTCGGAGTCGTCGAACTCGTCGCCGTTCACGTCGCTATACGGGAAGGCGATCTTGTTGCGGTAGCCGGCGTTGCCCTCGAGTTGGATCACGTCCGCGGTGTGGTTGGTGACGACGTCCATGAACACCTTGATGTCGCGCTCGTGGGCCTCGTCGACCAGGCGAGCGAACTCGGCGTTGGTGCCCAGGTGAGGATCGACCTCGAGGAAATCCAGGATCCAGTAGCCGTGGTACCCCGAGGACATGCCGTAGAGGTTCGTCGAGTCGGGCTGGACGGTCTTGTTCTCGTAGATCGGACCCACCCAAACCGCGGTCACCCCGAGGTTCTGCAGGTACGGGAGCTGGCGGCGCAGGCCCTCCAGATCGCCACCGTGGTAGTAGCCCTTGTCGCTCGGCAGGTAGCCGTGAGTGAGCACGTTGTCCTGGGTGTCATCGGCGACGCACGGCCCGACGTAGGCGCCGCAGTTGTTGGTGGGGTTCCCGTCGTTGAAACGATCGGGGATGGCGAAGTACAGAATCTCGTCGGTGAACGGATGGCGCACCGGGGCCCGCACGAGCGCGGCGTCGTCGACCGGCGTCACGGGCACCACGTCGATGGTCAACACGTGGGTGGCGAAGTCGTACGCAAACGTGACGGCATCGCCGAAGTTCTCGACCGTGAACGGGATGTTGGGACCGTTGGCAACGCCTCCGGAACCGTAGTTCTCGTCCCATGACTCGTTGATGGCCACCTTGGCCTCGTATGCACCGGGTGCCAGGAACGAGGTGGCGAAGCCGCCCACGCCGTCGCCGTCGGGGTCCTGGAGCCAGCTGCGCAGGCAGCCCGGATCCCAGTCGGAGCTGCAACCCAGCTCACTCTGGAAACTGCCGGGCACGGTGGCGATAACCGAGTTGACGTTGTCGGTGATCCAATGGGTGGCGTGGTCGTAGTAGAACTTGACGTCGGTTGCGGCGGTCAGCGCCAGCGGGATGTTCGGCCCGTCACGCTGCGCGCCCAGGCCGTAGTTCTCGTCCCAGGAGTCGTTGAGGGGCGCCTTGTACTCCCAGTTGCCGGCGGGAACCGTGAAGACCTCTTGCCACACATCGTCTTCGGCGTCCAGCGTCAGGTCGGTGGCATCGCAGTCGGGCTGCCAGTCACCGGGACAGCCAAGCTCCGATTGGAGATTGCCGGCAATCGTGACGGAGGCCGGATTGGCGGCAGCCGGCCCAACAATGGCGAGGACCCCAGCCAGCATCGCGCCGACTGCGAGCAAGTGAGAAGACCGTCGCCGTTTGGTGCTCATGTGAACCCGCTTTCGCGTCTTGGCCGTACATTGCGGAGCCTACGCGGCGCGCCTCGCGTTTGACGACCACAGGCTCT
>CAMYIJ010000076.1 GCA_947258375.1 uncultured Acidimicrobiaceae bacterium | reverse complement strand
TTCCCGTAGTTGCCACTATGAGCCATCGACGAGGTGACCTGACTCGACGCATCCCCTGAAATCCACACGCCGTCCCACTGAGACGTACTCCCCGTCTCAAAATCCGCCGACCACAACACACCGCCGCCGCTACCCGCCTCAGCGCTGGTCGTTGAAGCACCGGGTGCGGTGATCACGAGGATCATGGCTGCCAGTACGGCCAGTCCCCAATAGTGCCGGACCGCCGCCCTCCGGGGCGTACGAAAACGGTGACCTCGCGGCCGATAGGTGCTGGCAGTGGGTGACATGGTCCGTCGATCAGGGGGCAGGGCTTGGCGGGGCGGGCAGGTAGGTGGTGGGGTAATTCCGGCGACAATATCGCATTCCGGCTGAAAAGCGCCTTATCGCCGACTCAACAAGCCCTCAAGATCCCCTCTGAGATATCCACAGGATGGCTGAGGCGGTTCTCGGCATCCGGCGCGGAAAGCCGAGAAACCGGTGGTACGGCGGCGAGCACATTATCGTGATGGGAGCTACCCCGTTCGGGGAAGCGCGTCGTCGAGTAAGAACCCGAGGATCAAGGAATGGAAGAACACCAGCCCGACGTTTCAGGTGGCGTCGACCAGGTAGCGATTCTGCGGATGCTCATTCGCTACTGGTGGCTCATGGGGCTGATTCTCATCGCCGCGGCGGGCCTGGGACTCCTCTTCGCCAATTCCCAGCCGGGATCCTATGACGCGACGGCTGCGTTGATTGTCGAGGACTCGCGCGCTTCAACCCTCTTTGAAGTCACAGATCTCGGCCGTCCGTCAACGCAGGCTTCCGAGCGCTACCTCGCCGATCAGGTGGAGATCCTTCGATCGGGCGAGATCGCGGAGTCCGCGAGCCAGAGCCTCGACGGCGAATTCTCGGCCCGGTACATCCTGGGGAACACCACGATCTCTGGTGATCTGAACAGCAACCTCATCGAGGTGAAGTTCTCGGCGCAGTCTCCTGAAGGAGCCCAGGCGGGCGCCAATGCAGTTGCCCTGGCGTATCAGGAGCTGCGGCGCCGCCAGGTTCAGGAAACGGCCACGATAGCGTTGGCCAAAGTTGAGGCGCTCCTCGTTTCGATCGATGCCGACATTGCCGAGCTGGACCTGCAGATCGAGGAGACGCGAGCAGGCGACGAGACTCTCCAGGAGCTCAATCGCCAATTCGAAGCGGCTCAGGAAGAGCTGAACAGGCTGCGGTTGAGCAGAGACCGCCTGCCGGCCGGCAGTGATGAAAGGGCACAGGCCAATGACCTCATTGCCGAGCTGCTCGCCGACTTCTCGACTTGGGAGGTAGTCCTGCGGCTCTCGGAGCGCGGCTCGGAGTTTGAGAACCTGGTGGCGGCGAGGGACGCCGCGGTGGCGGAGAAGGCGACGCTCGTAGCGCGGGCGAACTCGATCGAAGTCGATGCCGAATTGGCCGCCGGCGGAGTCACTCTCTTTTCTGAGGCTCGGCTGCCGGCGGAGCCCAGCGGAATCTCGCTCAGGGTTGCTCTTGCTGCTTCGCTGGCTCTTGGACTCGCCGCGGCGGCTTCGCTGGCCTACTACCTGACACTGCGACGCATCAGCGCCGAAGGCCGAATCTCTCCCCGGGATGTACTCGATGCTCCGCTCCTGGCGGAGCTTCCCAACTTCGAACTCGAATCCATTCCGGGTCCGACGCCGCTGTTGACCCACCCGACATCAGTGTCCGCAGAGGCCTTCCGCTTCGCGGCGTCGGTTATCGAGATCCGGGGTGCAGCCGCTGAGGCGACATCGCTGATGGTTGTGTCGGCTGCAAATAACGCCGGTCGGACAGCGACAGTCGCCAACACCGGACTCGCCGCGGCGGAAGAAGGCCTGCGTGTGCTGCTGATCGATGCCGACTTCGCAACCCAGGACCTCACCCGCATGCTCGTTGGCGACGTCGCTCACCGCGGCCTCACAGAGGTCATCGACGGCGCGAGCAGCATCGATCAGGCAGCGCACCTCATCCCGGTCGGGGGTAGCCGGAATCAGCACCTGTCGCTGCTGTCACGAGGTCTGAAGCGCGTGGAACCGGCCAGCTACTTGCGGTCGGGCCGGGCGAAGGGTTTCTTTCGACTGACCGTCAAGGACTACGACCTCGTGCTCGTAGATGGACCGTCACTTCTCCAGGTGGCATACGGGAGTGCGCTGGCCAGACACACGGATGCCGCAGTCGTTGTCGTCGAGCACGGCACTCCCACGAATGTGCTCAAGGGACTGCGCGAGCACTTGTCGCTGGTGGAGATCCCGATCCTTGGCTACATAGAAACCAAGGTTCCGACTTACCACGGCGTGCCGGTGACGGACGCATCGGCGGCCGCGCCGTCGCTCGCGCCCGACGCGACGAGTAAACCGCGCGAGGAGGCTGCCGACCCTGAGCCGCAAGACGTAGGCGAGGTAGCCGACGAGCCGTCCGCCCCGGACGATGCGGTCGAGTCCGCGAGTACGGATGAGTCCGAGCCTCCGATTGAATCGGACGATGCCGTCGAGTCCGAGCTTCCGGTTGATTCGGACGATGCTGTCGAGTCCGAGCCTCCGGTCGGATCGGATGGTCCTGTTGAATCGGATGGCCGGATAGTCGAATTCGAGGTGTCGGGCGAGATTGCGGTCCCGATTGGGCCGAACGCCTCAGGCGATTCTGAGGAGGCGGCTGGAGCCGACGGTCAGGTTGACCCTGAGGCTGACGCACCGGATGTGGATTCGCAAGAGGCCGCCGATCCGACGGAAGAGGATGCTGAGCCGGAGACGGTTGCAGTTGCCAACCCCAGGCCGCCTCGCAAGCGCAAACGCCAATCGGACCGTCGGTAGTCGACGTTCCTGGGAGACCGCTGCCGCACGCCGCAGCCAGTCATCCGTTAGCCTGCCGCCGATGTCGCCCGAACCCCGCCAGATTCTCGCCCCCGACGGCACGCGGCACGGGGAATCATCGCTCGAGATTCCCGCGATTCGCCGCCTGTATCAGGCGATGCTTTCGGCACGCGTCTTCGATCGCAAGGCCTCTGCGATGCAGCGGCAGGGCCGGCTCGCCACCTACTCGCCGTTCGAGGGTCAGGAGGCCTGCCAGATAGGTTCGGCGGCGGCGCTGTCTCCCCAGGACTGGGTGGTCGGCTCCTATCGCGACGGTGGTGCGATGTGGCTGCACGGCTACACATGGCGCAACCTCCTTCTGGGTCGCACCGGTGACGAGCGAGGCGGCCGGACTCCCGACGGGGTTCGGGTGTTGCCCCCTTCGATCACCGTCGGGGGGCACATGATCCACGCCGTCGGTCTCGGTTGGGGGGAGCGCCTCCAGGGCTCCGACGGCGTGGCGTTGACGCTCTTTGGGGACGGCGCCACTTCCGAGGGGGACTTCCACGAGGCGATGAACTTTGCCGCCGTCTTCGAGACGCCGACCGTCTTCTTCTGCCAGAACAACGGCTGGGCGATCTCCATGCCGACCGAGCGCCAGACCCGCTCGGAAACGATCGCTCACAAGGCCGTCGCCTACGGCATGGAGGGAGTTCGGGTTGACGGCAACGATCTCCTCGCCGTTTACGAGGCTGCTACCGCCGCCGTGGCCAAGGCGCGGCGCGGTGACGGGCCCACTCTCATCGAAGCCATCACATTCCGGGTGGGGCCGCACACGACGGCGGACGATCCGGGCCGGTACCGGTCCGAGGGCATTGTGGCCGAGTGGCGCGAGCGCGATCCGCTGGAACGTGTCCGGCGGTACCTGGTCGCGCAGGATGCCTGGGATGAAGCCTGGCAGCGCGAGATCGAAGAGGCTGAATCACGAGCAATAGAAGACATCGTCGCCGATGCCGAGGCTCTGCCGGCCTTCACCCCCCGGGAGATCTTTGATGGGATGTATGCCGAGCCGACTGCCCAACTCCGGGAACAGCGCGCCGAGGCCGAACGTGGCTGAGCTCAACATCGCCCAAGCGTTGAATGCGGCGCTCAGCTCGGCACTCGAGGACGACAGGGTTGTGCTGCTCGGCGAGGACGTCGGAACCACCGGCGGGGTCTTCCGTGTGACCGACGGCCTCCTCCAGAAGTACGGGCCCGATCGGGTGATCGATACCCCGGTGGCGGAGTCGGGCATCGTCGGCGCGGCGTTCGGGATGGCCGTAGGCGGGATGAGGCCGATCGCCGAGATGCAATTCATGGGCTTCTCGTATCCGGCCTTCGATCAGATCATCAATCACGTCGCGCGAATCCGTAATCGATCGCAGGGCCGCTTCACGGCTCCGCTCGTTATCCGGATTCCCTACGGGGCAGGTATCGGCGCCGCCGAGCATCATTCGGAGTCGGCGGAGGCGATCTACGTCCAGGCTCCCGGTGTGAAGGTCGTCGTCCCGGCGACACCGTACGACGCCAAAGGAATGCTGCTGGCTGCGCTCGACGACCCCGACCCTGTGATCTTCCTCGAACCGATCCGGCTGTATCGCTCGATCAAGCAGGAGGTCCCGGATGAGGCGTATCGGGTGCCACTTGGTGTGGCCGCCCATCTCCGTCAGGGACGCGATGTGTCCCTCATCGGCTACGGATCGATGATGCGGGAAGTGAATGCCGCCGCGGACATCCTGGCCGCCGAGGGGGTATCTGTCGACGTGATCGATCTGCGGTCTCTGGTGCCGTTCGACGCCGAGATGGTCATCGACTCGGCGCAGCGCACCGGGCGCGTCGTGGTGGTCCAGGAGGCTCCTCGCAGCGCCGGTTTCGCGGCCGAGGTTGTCGCCCAAGTCCAGGAGAAGGCCCTGTACTCGCTCAATGCCCCGGTGGAGCGGGTCACCGGGTACGACATCGTCGTTCCGCTGCGCCGCGCCGAGAAGCACTTCGTCCCGTCGGTTGCCCGTGTGGTTGCCGCCGCCCGCCGCACATTGGAACCGTAGGAGGACCGTGGTCAGGGAATTCCATCTGCCGGACATCGGAGAAGGCCTCACCGAGGCCACGATCCTGGCCTGGTATGTCGATGTCGGAGAACGGGTCGGGCTCGACGAACCGCTGGTCGAAGTGGAGACGGACAAAGCTGTCGTCGATATCCCGGCTCCCTTTGCGGGCGTGGTCCTGCACCATGGTGCGGCCGCCGGTGACGTGATCGAAGTCGACGCGCTGCTGGTTGTCGTCGGCGAAGCGGGTGAGACGTGGGAACCCGGCGCGGGGGCACAGCCCACGGTTTCGGGCGATGCCGCACCTATCGTCGGGACGCTGGACGAAGCTCCTGCCACCGTCACGTCTGCAGGTACGGATGAGGTGGCGGCCCTTCCCAAGGTACGGCGACTGGCAAGGGACCTCGGAGTGGACCTGGCGTTGGTCAACGGATCCGGAGTCGGCGGCCGGGTGACAGAAGAAGACGTGCGGAGGGCGATGACCACCGACGCCGGGCCGACGGAGCGGGTTCCAATGAGCCCCACCCGCAAGTCGATCGCCGATCATCTATCCCGCTCGTGGCACGAGATTCCTCACGTCACCATCTACGACGCGGCCGATGCCGAGCCGCTGCTGGCCCGGCGTGCTGCCGGGGGCAAACCGTTGCTCGAGGCCATGCTGATTGCCGCCCTGGTACCGGTGCTTGGAGACCACCCCGATTTCAACGCAGCAATCGCCGGTGACGACATTCTCTATCGGAAGTACTACGACATCGGAGTCGCCGTCGATACTCCGGCGGGCCTCATGGTTGCCGTCGTGCGTGACGCCGCCGGCAAGAGCGTTGCCGAGCTCGACGCCGAGGCGCGTCGCCTGGCCGCCGCCGCCAAGGCCCGCACGCTCGCTCCGGAGGAGTTGCGCGGTCAGACCTTCACGATCTCGAATATCGGCGCGGTGGGCGGCGGCTACGGGACGCCCCTGGTGCCGTTGGGGACCTCTGCGATTCTCTCCATCGGCCGCGCCGACCCCATGGCCGTGGTGCGTGAAGGCGAGATTGCGGTCGGGCGCCGATTCCCGCTTAGTCTGAGCTACGACCATCGCATCATCGACGGTGCAGCGGGCCGGGCCTTCATGGCTGCCGTGGTCGCCGCACTAGGAGAGTGACATTTGTCGATCCTCGACGCCATCATTCTGATATTTGGCGGCGCGGCCGCGGGGTTCATCAATACGCTGGCCGGCGGTGGCTCTGCGGTCACCATTCCGATACTCAACGAGATGGTCGGCATTTCGACGGCCAATGGGACCAACCGAATCGCCATCCTCGCCGCCCAGTTCGCGGCGATTGCGGGGTTTCAGCGAGGTAAGGCGGTTCCGTGGAAGCGGGTGTTGCCGTTGCTGCCGCCGGCGATCGTGGGCGCGGGCCTCGGAGCATGGGCGGCGACCAAGACCTCGCCGGACGTGCTCCGCCAGGTGTTCGCGGTCGTGCTGTTGCTCGTCGCGCTGTCTGTCGTGACCAAGCCGAGCCGCTGGGTGGAAGAGCGCGATGCTGCGCTGCACGAGCCATGGCGATCCCTCGTGTTTCTCGCCATCGGTTTCTACGGCGGATTCGTCCAGGCCGGGGTCGGCTTCATGCTGCTGGCCGGCCTTGTGCTCGGAGGTGGCTTGACGCTGGTCAACGGCAACGCCGCCAAGGTCGTGCTGATTGCCGCCTACACGCCGGTTGCTTTGCTGCTGTTCGCCAGCGCCGCTCAGGTGGACTGGAGTGTCGGCGCCGTCATGGCGATCGGGCAGATGACGGGCGCCTGGATCGCCGCCAAACTCGCTATCGCCAAGGGCGCGTCATGGATCAGATGGGTGCTGGTCGCCGCTGCCGTGGTGGCTGCGTTCAGGCTGTTGACGACCTAGGGGTCGATCCCGTTCTTGCGGACATCCGCGCAGGATATGGCGCTCAGATCCGCAAGAACGGAGAGAAAGCCGGTCGCGCCGCTACCCCCGGGCGTACACGAGGTCGCCGACCTCGACTTCGATGGCGCCGGTGAGGTTACCGAGGCCCACGACATAGCCTCGCATGCCGCCGCGGAGGAACTCGCGGTGCGGATCGACCAGCTCGAGGTCGGCCTCCGGGTCTCCGAGGCGGAAGCGGGTGAAGGGAATACACGGCTCGGCCACCACGGGCTGGTGGAGCTCGATGTTGCCGCCGGGGCGCTCGATCAGGAGCCCCCCTGCGATCTGATCTGCAGTAACGATGCCCTCGGTTTCGACGACGAGGTTCTCTCCGGCATCGCCGACCGTTGCTGAGCCGAAGTGCTCTGCCATTGCGGCGTAGTGGGAGGTGAAACCCACCGAAAGCAGGCGATCGAGATTGGGTTGGGCATTGGCCGGATGGGCGGTGTGATGGCTATCGACCATCCAGCCGCCGTCGATCTTGGCGATCACGCCCTCCGGCGACAGCGCAAAGGCGGGAACGCTCGCCAGTGGTCCGGTGCCATACACCCGATCGGGGCGCACGCCGATACGCAGCGGCTCTCTCTGGATTTGGAGGTGGCGAATCGGGCCCAGCAGTCTGTAGTCGTCCATGGCGTGCGAGCTTAGGCATCGTCACCGCCGGTAGCATTGCTGACCGTGTACGAGAGCTTTGTCGGCCAGAGACAGCGCAAGGCCCTGACCGCCGCAGAAAAGGCGCTGCGAGCTCTGGGTGGCGGGAACGCCGCCAGGGCTCGCAAGGCTGCGGCTCAGGCCGTCGACCTCGACCAGATCGGTGTCTACTCCGGGCTCGATACCGCGGTGGCTCCTCTCGCCGAGAAGCTCGACCGGGGCGAGGCCATCGACGATGCCGGATGGGACAGTCTCATCGCGGTGCTCGGCCTGGGACCGCTCAGCGGCCTCATCGACGAGCTGCGCAGCTAGCGAGGATCCGGACTGCGCTAGAACTGGAAGTAGATGAAGGGCTCGGGCGTGCCGCCGCTGAACACTACGACGGCGGCCACGACTACCGCGGCGGCGGCGCCGGCGAGCGCCGGACTCCGGCGCACCAGGCGCACCGCGTCGAAGCCGTTCCGGTTGGTCAGGTCGACGAAGAGCGTCGCCAGCCCGAGAATTGCCACCAGCGCCACGTCCTCACCGATCGTGACCCCGTCCGCCAGGGTGAGGATGTTGCCGAGAATCTGCCATGACGCCTCGAACGTGTCCGCCCGGAAGAACACCCAGGCGATCGTGACAAAGAAGAAGGTGACCAGGATCGAAGGTGCCTGGCGCCATCGCACCGGGCCCGCGTCGACGGTGCCGCCGCGAGCCAGCCTGTGGGCCACGAGATACAGGCCGTGAAGGCCTCCCCAGAACACAAAGTTCCACGACGCCCCGTGCCACAATCCGCCGAGGAGCATCGTGATCATGAGGTTGCGGTAGGTGGCAAGAGCGGAGCCCCGGTTCCCGCCGAGGGGGATGTACAGGTAGTCCCGCAGCCAGTCGGATAGCGATATGTGCCAGCGCCGCCAGAACTCGGTGATGTTGCGGGCCAGATACGGCTCACTGAAATTGAGCACGAGATCGATGCCCAGGAGCTTCGAGACGCCGCGGGCAATGTCGGTGTAGCCGGCGAAGTCCCCATAGATCTGGATGCCGAAGGCGAGTACGCCGACGGCGGTTGAGATCCAGGAGTAGGTGCCCGGGTCGGCGAACATCGTGTTGACAACTCCGGCGACCCCGTCGGCCAGCACGACCTTCTTGAAGAAGCCCGCGGCGATGAGGCCGATGCCGGCCACGAGCCGGTCGCCACGCGGCGGCGGACGATCGTGGTTCTCCACCTGGGGCAGGAGTCGCTGGGCTCGCTCGATCGGACCGGCAACGAGCTGCGGGAAGTACGCCACGTAGGTCCCGAAATCGAGGATCGATCGGGTCGGCTCGATCCGTCGCCGGTAGATGTCGAAGGTGTATGACATGGTTTGAAAGGTGTAGAAGCTGATGCCGACCGGCAGGACCACCCGCAGTGCCGTGCTGAGTTCCCCGAGCCCGAGTGAAGAGGTCAGCGACGAGAGGCTGTCCACGAAGAACCCCGAGTACTTGAAGAACCCCAGAATCCCGAGGTTGACTGCGGCGCTCGTGAGCAGCCAGCGCCGCCGCTGGGACTCGTCTTCTGTGCGATGCATGCGCCGGCCGACGGAGAAGTCGACCACCGTCGAGATGAGCAGCAGCGAGAGGAAGCGGTAGTCCCACCAGCCATAGAACACGTAGCTGCCG
This sequence comes from uncultured Acidimicrobiaceae bacterium, assembly GCA_947258375.1. Lineage (GTDB taxonomy): Bacteria > Actinomycetota > Acidimicrobiia > Spongiisociales > UBA5794 > JAHEJX01. The sequence continues at coordinate 10,281 of CAMYIJ010000076.1, read as the reverse complement.
ATGAGGAGGATGATGTTGCGGTAACGCGCGGGCGTGGCCCAGTAGACGACAAGAATCGTGGCCAGAAACACTGCGAACACGACTGAGTTGAAGACCATGGCTCGGGGCTTCCGCGAAAGTGGAACGTCACTGCGCTAGGACCAAACGGCAGGGAGTCTAGAACTCCGGGGCATCGAGTGGCCGCCATCCGGGCAGCTACCCTCGCGGCCATGGGCGACTACCACGTGCATCTCCACCCCCACGGGCCGTGGGACGGCACCGGGCCTGAACCCGGTACCTTTCCTGCGGATCACATCGACGCCTATGTGACCGCGGCCCTCGAGCGCGGTGAGGGCGAGGTTGGCTTCACAGAGCATCTCTTCCGGTGTGTGGAGTCGACCGATGTCCTCGGCCCCTTCTGGGAGGACCCGTCGAATCCGGATGTGGAGGCCATGACTCGCGCCTTTGTGGCAGAGGAGCGCGCGCTGTCGCTCGACAGGTATGTCGACGCGATTGTGGCTGCCAAGGACCGGGGGTCGCCCGTTCTGCTGGGTCTCGAGGTCGACTACTTCCCGGATACGATCGACGCTGTTCTGGAGTTACTGAGCCCCTACCCATGGGATTTCCTCATCGGATCGGTGCATTGGATAGCGGCCTGGTCGGTAGATCACGAGGACGCCGACTTCGAATTCGATCGCCGCGGAGTTCGCACCGCCTACGAGCAGTACTTCGCACTCGAGGCCCGCCTGGCAGCCTCCGGTTCGGTCGATTCGCTGGCTCATGCCGACGTGGTCAAAAAGACAGGGCGTCGGCTGGCGCAACCTCCTCTCGAGCTGTACCGGCCTGTCGTGATGGCGGCGGCGGCCAGCGGCACCGCGGTCGAGGTCTCATCGGCGGGGCTTCACAAACCGGTCGCCGAGCCATATCCGGCCCCGGAATTCCTGAAGATGTTCCACGAGGCCGGGGTGCCGATCACGACTGCGAGTGACGCTCACTACCCACACGAGTGTGCTCGCGACTTCGATGAGATCAAGGACTACGCCAGAGCGGCGGGCTACACGGAGCGGGTGCGGTTCCGGCAGCGCCGCCACCAGGTGGTGCCCTTGTGAGATACGTCAGCACCAGGGGCGACGCCCCGGCGGTGAGCTTTGCCGATGCGATGATCGCCGGGCTGGCGCCCGACGGCGGTTTGTACGTTCCTGAAACGGTGCCGCAGATCTCGCATGAGGAGTTCACGGCCTGGGCGAACCTCTCGTACGCTGAGCTTGCGTCCGAGGTGATGAGTCGCTTCGCTCCCGACATGGCGCGGTCCACGATCGACGTGGCCTGCGCCGCCGCCTACTCCGCGGACGTCTTCGGTTCGGTCGAGGTCGCCCCGCTGACCCCGCTGGCCGACGACACGTGGCTGCTGCATCTCTCCAATGGGCCCACTCTGGCCTTCAAGGACATGGCCATGCAGTTGCTCGGCCGCCTTTTCGATGCCGAGCTGGCGCATCGCGGCGAGACCCTGCTCGTCGTCGGCGCCACCTCGGGGGACACGGGCTCATCGGCGGAGCACGCCATGATCGGCCGGGAGAATATCCGCGTCGTGATGCTGTCGCCCTGGGGCCGGGTCAGCGACTTTCAGGCGGCGCAGATGTACTCGATCGACGCCCCGAACATCGTCAACCTGGCCATCAACGGCGTCTTCGATGAGGCCCAGGATCTCGTGAAGGCGGTCAACGCCGATGCCGCTTTCAAGGCCCGCTACTCAATTGGAGCCGTCAACTCGATCAACTGGGCCCGGGTTGCGGCCCAGATCATCTACTACATCTGGGGATACCTGCGCCTTGCCCCCGAAGTCGACCGGGAAGTCCAGATATCGGTGCCGACCGGCAACTTCGGCAACATCTACGCCGGGATAGTTGCTCGCCGCCTCGGGCTTCCGATCCGTTTCATCCTGGCCACCAACGAAAACGATGTGCTCGACGAGTTCTTTCGGACCGGGGTCTACCGGGTGCGCCCAACGAACCAGGTTGCGGAGACATCGAGTCCGTCGATGGACATAGCCAAGGCATCCAATTTCGAGCGTCTCGTCTATGACATCCATGATGGCGACGGTGCCGCAGTCGGAGCGCTCTGGGAGCAACTGGCGCAATCCGGCCGGTTCGACCTGTCTTCCCATCGCGGGTTTCGGCACCTGCGGGACTGGATTGTGAGCGGCGCGAGCTCCCATGCCAATCGCATCGAGACGATCAGGCGGGTTGTAGCTGCGGACGGCGTGGTTATCGACCCGCACACCGCCGATGGCGTTCACGTGGGCAGGCAACAACGCGCTGCCGGCCCGCTCATCTGCCTCGAGACGGCGCAACCCGCCAAGTTCGGGGCGACGATCGTTGAGGCGCTCGGGCAACTTCCGCCGCGGCCGGCGGCGTTCGTCGGCCTGGAGGAGCGCCCGCGGCAGGTCACCGTGATCGACGCCGATGTGGCCTCGGTCCGCGCCGCTATCGAGGATTTGGCCGCTCGCGTGGTCGATCGGAGCGGCGGCCTTCCATAGTGGACTGTCGCACGATTAATCGCGGCGTCTCTGCGGCCCTCAACGTCCCTGGCGTCGTCCTCCGCCTCGACGCATCTGCTGATGCGCCTTCGTTGTGCGTCCTACCCAGATGACGCTGATGACTCGCAGACACGCGCCCGCTAATTGTGCGACAGACCACTTGGGAAAACGCTTGTTCCGGCTGGGATTCTGCCGACGGAGTATCTAATGGCCGGTAATCGTCGCCTCATCGCCAAGTGGGCCCTAGGAGGGGTACTCCTGGGGCTGGTCCTGGTGGCGGCTGATTGGACCATCACCGCCGCAATCCGCGACGAAGGCGTCAGCATCATGGATGCCATCGGCCATCAGCCGGGTCTGTGGGTCATCAACTCCATGCCCGTGATCCTCGGCCTCATCGGAGTGATTATCGGTGGGGCCCATGCCCAGCTCTCCGGCATCCAGGCCCAAACGCGGGACCTCGCGGAGCGGGTCGCCAAGGAGTGGACGGCTGAGATCCATGAGGGCAACGTCAACGTCGCCAAGACTGCCGAACTGCGTTCCAAGTTCTTCGCGGCGCTATCGCACGACATGCGTACACCGCTCACCACAATCCTCGGCGTGACGGACCTGACTTCTGATCCGGCCAACCAACTCGACGAGGAGACGCTTCACGATCTCATGAAGGATGTCGAGGTCAACGCCCGCCAGCTCCTCGAGATCATCAACGACCTGATGGACGCCACCAAGATGGAAGCCGGCCGCATCGAGCTGATGGTGGCCGACGTCGATGGCGACGCAGTGGCCGAGCAGATCATCAGGCACATGGCACCGCTGGCCGACGAAGAGCGACTCGATCTGGCGACCGATCTGCGAGCGGGAGCACCTGTGCGTGCCGATGAGCAGCGCTTCCGGCAGATCCTCATCAACCTCGTCTCGAACGCACTGAAGTACACCGCAGAAGGCGTCGTGAAGATAAGGTCCTACCAGGCAGGGGATCTCATCGTGTACGAGATCGCCGACACCGGTGCCGGGATCTCTCCCGAAGACATGCCGAAGGTCTTCACGGCTTTCGAGCAGACCGATGTCGCCAAGGGTCGTGTGGACAGCACCGGCCTCGGCCTCCCGGTGAGCCTCGGAATGGCCCAGGCGATGGGGGGCACCATTCAGGCCGACTCCCTCGGCGCGGGCCACGGATCGACCTTCCGTCTCGTGCTCAGCGCCGGCACCGGCGAGGAGACCGAGCTGAAGATGGCCACGCTGCCGCAGTTGCTCGAGTTCTAGAGCTCCAGGGCCCAATGAGGCCGATTGGCCCGGGTCCATAGGCAGAATCCCCAGGTAGTTGTCCTCTTGCAGGGTGCGACCTCGCTGCGAGACGATACCGGCAGCACTGAGCACCCGAGCCCCCTCGTCCGAAGGAGCCCATCAACGCCTAGGTCGGCGCCACACAAGCGATAGGGGCTACCCGCCGGGCACGCCGGCGGGTCGCCCCGCCTTGCTTGCGGAGCCAGAGCATCGGACCACCCGTAGACTCGCCCGATGACTTCCGGTCCCACCGTATGGCTCGAGACCCTCGGCTGCTCCAAGAACCAGGTCGACTCCGACAAGGTCACGTCGATGATCGACGAGGCCGGGTATCGCCATGCCGGTTCGCCGGAGGAGGCCGATGTCGTCATGGTCAATACATGCGCCTTCATCGAAGCCGCTCGCCAGGAATCGATCGGCGTGATACTCGAGTTGGCGGAGGCCAAGCGATCCGACGCCAAGCTCGTGGTGATGGGTTGTATGGCGCAGCGCTACGAGACGGAGTTGGTCGAGGCATTGCCCGAGGCCGACGCCGTTGTGGGCCTGGACCGCTACCCGGAACTGGTGGGGCGCCTCGATCACATCACCGATTGGCAGCCGCTGCGGATCACGGCTGCGCCGACGGCCAACATGGACATCCTGCGGCGCACCGCCCGGCCGACGCCCAGTACCCCGTATGCCTACGTCAAGATCGCAGAGGGTTGCGATAAGGGATGCACGTTCTGCGCCATTCCGCTCTTCCGCGGCAAGCAGGAATCCCGGTCGCCGGTCAACATTCGCACCGAGATAGCCGAACTGACCGCAGCCGGCGTGGGTGAGATCGTGCTCGTCGCCCAGGACCTGGCGGCGTACGGACGCGACATCGACGCTCCGGGCGGGGACGGCATTGTTGATCTGCTTCGCTTCGTTTCCGATGTCGAGGGGCTGCGGCGGCTGCGGCTCTACTACCTCTATCCCCGCGAGATCCGTCCGGCGCTGATCGAGGAGATGGCGGCCAACCCGGTCATAGCGGACTACTTCGACCTTTCGCTGCAGCACTCGGCGGCCGACCTGTTGCGGGCGATGAAGCGGCCGGGTAGCGGCGACAGCCACCTCGATCTCATCAATTCGATTCGGGTGGCCGCACCGCGGGCCGCGCTGCGATCGAGCTTCATCGTCGGCTTCCCGGGGGAGACCGACGAACACGTCGAGGGGTTGGCCGAGTTCCTGCAGGCCGCGCAGCTCGACTGGGCCGGGTTCTTCCCGTTCTCGTCCGAGGAGGGCACTCCGGCTGCTGACTTCGATGGTCAGCTAGATGAGGGCGTCATTGCCGAGCGGCTGCGCTACGTGCATGCGATCCAGGATGACATCACCACGTCGCGGAACCTGGCGCAGGTCGGCCGCGAGGTCGAGCTGCTTGTCGACCAGGTCGAGGATGACCAGCCGGTCGGCCGGTCCTACCGCCAGGCGCCCGAGATCGACGGCGTTGTGCTCCTCGACCGGGGCAAGCCGGGGGAGTGGGTCACCGGCAAGATCACTGGTGGCTACGGAACCGACCTGGTTGCCGAAGTGATCGGCTGAGCGAGTGAACCCCGACGGCACATTCGGGCTGTCGGCAGTCCCGGTGATCGTGGCGTCGCTGGCTCTTGTGGTGATCGCCGTAGCGATTTCGCTGCGGCTGCGTGTCGGAGTGGAGCGGTCCATCGTCTGGGCAGCGATCCGCGCGACGGTTCAGTTGATCGCCGTTGGATTGCTGTTTCGGCTCATCTTCCAATCGTCGCTCGCCGAACTGTGGGCATGGCTGTGGGTGACGGCTATGGCTGCGGTCTCGGTTGCCGTGATCCTCCGTCGGGCTCCGCGGGTGCCGGGCATCACCTGGCCGGCGATCACGGCGGTTGCCGGCTCGGCGGTACTCAGCATCATCGTCATCTTCGGTTTCGGCGTGCTCGAACTCGAACCCGTGCGGCTCGTTGTGATAGTCGGAATCACCCTCGGCAACGCGATGCCGTCGGCCGTGGGCGGTGTTGCCCAGACCGTTGCCCTGGTGCGCAACCGCCCCGGTGAAGTTGAGGCGCTGTTGGCTCTCGGCATGAAGCGGCCCCACGTCGTTCGTTACATCGCGCCGCAGGCGGCGCGCCTTGCTCTGGTGCCCCATATCGAGCGCACCAAGGTTGTCGGGCTAATCGCACTGCCGGGGGCGATGACGGGCCTGCTGCTCGCCGGGGTCGAGCCGCTCGACGCGGTTGTCCTGCAGCTTCTCGTCATGCTGATTGTGCTCGGGGCGGTCGCGGTGTCGGTGCTGGCGACCGTGGTGTCGGTGGCGGGGACCACTGTGGGGCCGGACATGACCTTGGCGGCCTGGGCGGCGCAGGGAGACGGCAACGGTTGAGGCGCGGGCCGCGGCGGCGGGTACGCTGGATGACTCCCGAGGACGTGGAAGCCGACGATGATCTCCGAAGCAGTCAAGACGGGCCGTCGTGTGAAGATCGCCGCCGTCCAGGCTGCGTCCGTTGCCTTCGACCTCGACGCCAGTCTCGACAGGCTCCACACGCTCACCCGGCGGGCCGCCGGCGACGGCGCCGACCTCATCGTGTTCCCGGAAGCGTTTCTGTCCGGATACCCGCGGGGCCTCACCTTCGGCGCCACCGTCGGCTCCCGAACTCCTGAGGGCCGCGATTGGTTCGCCCGGTGCTGGGAGAGCTCGGTCGATCTCCCCGGACCTGTCAGTGAGAGCCTTGTCGAGCTCGCCGCGGAGACGTCGGCGACTCTTGTCATCGGTGTGATCGAGCGCAGCGGCGGCACCCTCTTCTGCACCGCCCTCACGGTTGAGCCAACGCAGGGCCTAGTCGCCAAACACCGGAAGCTGATGCCGACGGCTGCCGAGCGCATCATGTGGGGCCAGGGCGACGGGACGACGATGCCGGTCATCGAAACACCCGTGGGACGGATCGGCACTGCGATCTGCTGGGAGAGTTACATGCCGCTCTACCGAACCTGGCTGTACAGCCAGGGCACCGAGATATACGTCGCACCGACTGCCGACGCGCGTGATGAATGGATCGCCACGATGCGTCACGTTGCACTCGAGGGCCGCTGCTTCGTGGTCTCGTGCAACCAGTACACAACAGAAGACGACTACCCGGCCGACTATCCGGCGCGGGATGATCCCGCCACGGCGTTCACAACTCGCGGCGGATCGTGCATCGTCGGGCCGCTGGGTCAGGTGCTCGCAGGGCCCTCATACGGGCAGGAGGACATCGTGACGGCAACGGCGGATCTCCGAGCCATCACAGAGTCCCGTCTCGACTTCGACCCGGTCGGTCATTACTCCCGCCCCGATGTCTTCACGCTGCAAACCAATCCACCCCAGCAGCCGGAATGAAAGCGAGTTGTGTTTCGAACGATGCCTGAGTCAACCAGGCGGGATCTGACATTCGAGTGGGAGGGTCTGACCCTCGCCGGCTCGGTTCATCTTCCGGACTCGCCAGGCCCGCGGCCGGCGGTGTTGATGATGCAGGGCTCGGGCCCGGCCGACCGCGACTGCGACGGCTACTTCCCGCCAATTCGCAACGAGTTCCTGAGCAGGGAGATCGCCACGTTTGCCTTCGACAAGCCGGGTTGCGGCGCTTCTACCGGTGACTGGCGAGACTACGCGCTCGAGGCCCGCGCCGACCAGGCGCTGGCGGCTTTGAAGGCGCTGGGTAGCCACCCCGGTATCGATGAGGTCCGGCTTGGCGTCTGGGGTCAGAGCCAGGGCGGCTGGCTGGCTCAGATCGTGGCCGACCGCCTTCCCGACCTCGCCTTCGCGATCGCCAACTCGGGCCCCTCGATCAATGTCGTCGAGCAGGACATGTACGGCTGCGAGCACTCGATGCGCGCCGCGGGTCATCCGGAGAACGACATCGCCCAAGCTCTTGACTTCATCGACAAGCTGCACGAGGCGGCCGCCGCCGGGGCCGATTTCGCCACGGTGAACGCTGAGTTCCTGACGGCGGCAAGGGGGCAACCGTGGTATGGATATGTGGAGGTCGACGATGACGCCGATTGGCGCTTCGGGCGGTTGCTGGTCGAAGAGTGTTACGAGCCGAGGGAGGCGTTGGCCCGCGTGCGATGTCCGTTTCTGGCGATCTACGGCGGTCGTGATGCTCTAGTCCCGGCGTGGCAGAGCGCCGAGGAGACGGGCCGGGCCCTTCAAGCGGCGGGCAATCCCGATGCCACCGTCGTCGTATTCGCCGGTGCCGACCACCGAATCCGCGACGATACCGGCGACTTCATGACCGGCTATCTCGACCTGCTCGGCGATTGGGCGGCGCGGCGGGCCCGCGTGAAGACCGGCGAGGCGCCCGCCGAGTAGATCACTATCGATGGATCTGCGGTAGACCCGGCGACGCACTGCGTCTCCTAGGCTCTCGTCATGTTCGCCGTCGAATTCATCGCGGTCGGTACCGAGCTGCTGCTGGGGCAGATCGTCAACACCAATGCCAGCTGGGTGGGCTCGCGCCTCGCCGACGCCGGTCTCGGACATTTCCGCCAGACCGTTGTCGGAGACAATCTCGATCGGCTGGTGGCGGCGATCTGGGAGGCGGCGGCTCGATCGGACGCCGTCATCCTCAGCGGAGGGCTGGGGCCGACGCGTGACGATCTCACTCGCGAGGCCATGGCGGCCGCCGCCGGCGTGGAGTTGGTTCGCGATCAGGAGTACGCGCTCGCGCTGCGCAAGTACTGGGAGAGCCGCGGGCGGGAGATGCCCGAGTCGAACCTCCAACAGGCCGATCAGCCCGCCGGGTCGATCCCGCTGCCAAACCCCAAAGGCACGGCGCCGGGGTTGCGGCTCGATATGGGCGACGCGGTGCTCTTCGCCGTTCCCGGCGTGCCCGCCGAGCTGTTTCCCATGATGGAGGATCACGTCATGCCGATCCTGCAGAAGCTGGCCGGTGGCGACGACGCCGTCATGGTTTCCCGGTTGATCCGCACATGGGGAGAGTCCGAGGCAAAGGTGGGGGAGATCCTCGATGACCTATTCGAGTCTTCGCGCAATCCCACGGTCGCCTTCCTGGCATCGTCGGGAGAGATCAAGGTGCGGTTGACGGCACGAGCCGCCACGACGGAGGCCGCTGCTGCGATGATCGCTCCGGTGGAGGCGGAGGTGCGCGCCCGGCTCGGAGCGCGGGTGTTCGGCGCGGACGACGACACAATCGAGGAGGTCATCTACGCGCTGCTGCGAGCGCGGGGATGGTCGGTGGGTACCGCGGAGTCCGCGACGGGCGGGATGATCGCAGCGCGGCTCACGGCAGTGCCGGGTTGCAGCGACACCTTCCGGGGATCGGTCGTCGCCTACCAGGAGGACATCAAGGTCGACATTCTCGGAGTCGACCCGGCGACGATCGCCGAGCACGGCGTCGTGAGCGAGTCGGTGGCGCTCGAGATGGTCGAAGGCGCGGCCCGGGTGCTCGACGTAGACGTGGCGGTGTCGGTCACCGGCAGCGCGGGGCCGGATCCGCAGGACAAACCGGTCGGAACGATGGTGTTTGCCGTTCGCACGCCGCGCGGCGCCGTCGCTCGCACGTTGCGCCTGCCGGGTGATCGCGAGCGGGTGCGCACATATACGGCGACGGCGGCGCTCCATCACCTGCGTCTGGCGCTTCAGGAGGAGGAGGAGTCGTGAGCAGCGAGCGGCGTCTGTTCCTGGCGGTGGCCCTTGACGATGACTCTCGCCATGCGCTGGCTGCCTTTGTGAGCCGCGAGGATCTCCCGGAGATTCCGGGCCGCCGGGTGCCCCCCGGCAACTGGCACATCACGCTGCGTTTCCTCGGTCGATCGACCCAGCTGCAGCAGGAGAAGGTACTGGCGGAGCTGGACCAGGAGCTCGTCCATGATCCATTCCTGATCGGTTTCGGCGGGCTCGGTACGTTTCCGTATCCGAAGAAGGCGACGGTTGTTTGGCTGGCCGTCGCCGCCGGCGGTGACGACCTGGTGGATCTGGCGGTCTCCTGCGAGCGGGCGGCGGTGGCAGCCGGGTTCGACCCCGAGGAGCGCCCCTTCCACCCTCATCTGAGCCTCGCCCGAGTCCGGCCGGCGCAGAACCTAACCGCGCTCGTTGACGAGTACCCGCCCTTCCCCGGCCGACTCCATGTCGACGCCGTCGTTCTGTACGAGTCGATCACGGGTTCCGGAACAACCGTCTATCGCGAGCTCGATCGCGTCGGCCTCTAGCCAGGTGCCGCCCTCCGTAGCGGGGTGGTGCCGTCCTCTGTACCGGGGCCGCGCCGATTCTCCGTTCTTGCGGATCTCCGCGCCGATATCGGCGCGGAGATCCGCAAGAACGATAGATTCGATAGGGTGAGTGGATGCTGCAGCTGGACCGCACGAGATCGCGTCACGAGACTATGGACGGTGCCGGCAATCCGTGTGTGCTCGTCGCCGAGAGACTCTCGGTGAGCGTCGGATTTCGGGTCGGGGGAGTCGGTGCTTCCTATCACCATCCCATCGCTGTGGAGCGTGGTACT
>CAMYIJ010000075.1 GCA_947258375.1 uncultured Acidimicrobiaceae bacterium | reverse complement strand
ATCCGTCGCGAGCGCAGGAGATTTGAGGAGATCTGTCCCTAGTACGAGAGGACCGGGATGGACGGACCTCTGGTGTGCCAGTTGTTCTGCCAAGAGCACGGCTGGTTTGCTACGTCCGGAACGGATAAGCGCTGAAAGCATCTAAGCGCGAAGCCGGCTCCAAGATGAGATCTCCCACCGGAATAACCGGGTAAGACCCCTGGTGAGAACACCAGGTTGATAGGCCAGAAGTGGAAGCACAGCAATGTGTGAAGCTGACTGGTACTAATAGGTCGAGGGCTTGAATTTGAAATACAGAGATGATCGTGCTCGCTATGGAGTGGTCAAGGTGTACACACATATGTGCACCGGCACTCAGAGCGTTTCGGTGGCCATGGCGGCAGGGTTCCACCCGTTCCCATTCCGAACACGGAAGTTAAGCCTGCCAGCGCCGATGGTACTTGGGCCGCAGGGCCCCGGGAGAGTAGGTCGCTGCCGAACATAATTAGATTGGGGCCGTCCACAGCTGTGGGCGGCCCTAGTCGCGTCTGGCGCCCGTCGCGCCCAACAGACGTATGATCCACCATCAAGGACTAGAGGGAAGCTGTGGCTCAAGACCGTTCAGATCGCGGAGGTAAACGAGGCTCGGGTGGCAAAGGCCGCTCCGGCTCCGGCCGGTCGAGCGCGGGCAGATCGGGTGCAGGTCGATCCCAGGGTGGCCGCTCGGGTGCCGGTGGCGCTCCGCGCGGCAGCGGCAGTCGCGGCAATGCTTCGCGTTCAGGCCGGTCTCAGTCCGGTAATTCCAGCGCAGGACGTTCGTCATCCAATCGCGCCGATACGGGCAAAGGCAGAGGTCGGTCGAGCGGATCGCGGGACTCCGGGACGGGTCGGACCTCAGACGACCCGGGCCGAGGAGCGCAACGCGCGCGCCGCGATCTGAAGGGCGCCGCCGTCGACCTGCCGTTCTGGGTGATCGAGGACCTGACGCGAGTAACCCCCAAGGAGCGCGTGAGCGATGCCCTGGCTGAGTTGGGCAATGCAACCAATGCCATGATCGAGGGCCGCTACAAGGTGGCTCTGCGATCGGCGCGGCGTGCCAAGGATCTGGCTCCACGCGACGCAACGGTTCGAGAAACCCTCGGGCTCGCCGCCTATCGGGTCGGCGACTGGCTCACTGCCCTCACCGAATTGCGGGTGTACCGGCGTCTCGCCGGCGAACCCACTCATATGCCGATCGAGATGGACGCGCTCCGCGCTCTCGATCGCGGGCCCGACGTCGTCAAGGTGTGGCAGGAACTTCAGAACATCGGCGCGGCACCGGCCGTCCACAAGGAAGGCCTTGTCGTTTACGCATCATTCCTCATCGACGAGGGCAAGATCGAAGAGGCGCGGCGTCTGGCTACCCCCAAGCGCCTGAAGCCGAATCCCTATCCGGCAGACCTGCGCGTTTGGTACGTCGCCGCCCGCGCGAACGCGCTCGCCGGCGATACCGCCGCAGCCCAGAAGATCCGGGACGCGATAATGGTTGGCGACCCTGCCTTTCCCGGCATGGACGACCTCGAGATTGCCATCTCCCGTTCGATGCCATGACGACGTGTCACAGCGATTCGATACGTTGTCTGTAGATGTCTCGAGACATCGATCGCACATCCGTCTCCAGAACACCCACAAGGGGGGTCGAGTGGACTCCAAAGAACAACACTTCAACCTGGTCGTGCTCGGCGGCTCGCTCGGCGCACCACCTGAACCGGCCGATCCGTACGAATCGCTCCCGGGCCGACTCTTGCTAACGGTCCGGTCAAGCCATCCGGTGCCCCGTGTCGACCTGATTCCGATAGCCGACCTTGCGGGCCGTATCCCGGTTGATGCGGCTTCAGGGGATCGGCTGTGGGTTGTGGGATCACTGCAGCGCCGGTTCAGCCCGGCAACCGGCCGCAGCCGCATAGAGGTCGCGGCGCGTCACATACAGCGCTGGCCATTCGAGACCGTAGCGATGCTCGGTGGAGGTAGATTCGCCTGATGCAAGTGATGATCGCGGCCGGTTCGCAGATGGCCGCCGACGCCGGCGCCGAGGTCGCCGCGCTCGGCGGCAACGCCGTGGACGCAGCAATCGCGGCGATGTTTGTCTCAATGTCAACCGAGCCCGGAATCGTTGGGCCCGGTGCCGGCGGCTTCTTGACGATCTGGGCCCCCGGTGAAGAGCCGATCGTGATCGACGCCTATGTCGAGATGCCCGGCCGCGGACTCTCTCCGGACCGGTTCGGTCACGGCGCCGAACTGGTACACCTCGACTACGGCGGCGGAGTTGCCACCTACGTGGGCTTGGGCACTGTGGGCACTCCCGGAGGTATTGCCGGCCTGGAGATGGCGTCCCAGCGGTTCGGCTCGCTTCCCTGGGCAGCTTTGCTGGCGCCGGCCATTCGGGCGGTGGAAGGCGGATTCCCTCTGGCTCCGGCTTCGGCGGAGTATCTCGGGGCGGCGCACAAGAAGGTCTACGGCTGGGACCGGGACTCGCACGCCGCCCTCCACGATGCCGACGGGCGCCTGCTCGAGGTATATGCACCGGTCCACCTCCCGGCCTTGGCCGAGTCACTGCGGATCCTGTCGAGCGGGGGTGCGGCCGAGCTCTACACGGGATCGATCGGAGCTCGCATCGTGGCCGCGATGGAGGCCGGCGGGGGCATCGTCACTGCCGCCGACCTGGCGACATATGAACCGATCTCGCGAAAACCGATTTCCGTTGATCATGGCGGGTGGCGGGTTGCCGCCAATCCAGCGCCGGCCGTGGGTGGCGCCGTGCTGGCCTCCCTGATCCTCCTGGCGCCTCGCGATGCGGCGCCGTTCTCTCCACGATGGGTGGAGGGCTATGCAGAAGTCCAGGCCGAGGTCCTGCAGTTTCGGTCGCGTCGCCTGGGCGTCGATGACGATCGCATCGCCGCAGTCGCCGATCTTCTGGCGGCCGCCTCGGCGAGTGACCGCAAGATGCTGCGCGGATCGTCGTCAACCACCCACACTTCAGCGGTGGATGCGTCAGGCCTTGCCTGTGCTGTGACGATGTCGGCCGGCTACGGCTCGGGAGCCATGCCCGCCGGCCTCTGGCTCAACAACTCCCTCGGCGAAGTGGAACTGGTGGGCGAGCAGATTCACGCTCTCGAGCCCGGGACCCGCCTGATCTCCAACATGGCGCCAACGATCGCTCGACACCCCGACGGTTCGGTTCTGGCAATCGGTTCTCCGGGGGCCGATCGGATCACAACCTCGATCGCGTCCACGCTGCTGCGTTACACCGACGAGGGGCTGGAGCTGCAGGCCGCCGTCGATGCGCCCCGGATGCATCTCGAAGTGAACGGTGATGTAGCAGCGTCGGTTGAGCCCGGAATCGCACCGTCCACGGTTCAGAACATTCAGTATCCGAAGCACGCCATGTACTTCGGCGGCGTGCAGGCCGTGTCATGGCATCCCGATCGAGGCTTCGAGGGCGCCGCCGATCCGCGGCGCACCGGCGGCGTCGCTCTCAGCTAGGGGAGCTATTCACCAGCGCGGCGGATCACCTGCTCAGTAGGGGGGCCACGGAATCGAGTGCCGATCCTCCGGTGGAACAGGATGCCGCCGGGCCTCGAGGAGAGCGTCCACCCGGTGGAGGAGAGCTGCCAACTCGTCCACGCTCAGGTCGGCGACGAAACGATCGGCCAGCGGACCGGCAAGCTCCTCCCGGGCCTTCCCGAGCCGGGCAAGAATGTCGTTCGGAATCGGCCGCCCGGCGAAACCCCACAACACCGTTCGCAGTTTCTCCTCTACATGGAATGTCAGGCCGTGGTCGATAGCCCAGAGGCGCGACTCCTCGTCGCGGAGGATGTGACCCGCCTTGCGGTCGGCGTTGTTGAGCACGAGGTCGAGAACCGCGATGGGCCAGAGAATGTCGTCTCCTCCATTGATCAGGTCGATGACTTCCTGGTCGGCCGCCGCATCAACGTGGCGTTGCACCGCGCCGGGGCCGAACGGTCCCTCGGCCATCGTTGTCTCCGGCACACTGGCGAAACCCAGGGCCTGGTCGATCCGGTATGCCCATATCTCACGATACGCGAGGGTCCTGGCGTCGAAGTCCCACAAGGGACGCGCCCCGTCGACCGGCTTGTAGATGACACGCACCCCATCGTCGGTCTCGCCGAGCAGGGTGGCGTTCGATGCCTCCACGTAGCGGCCTTCGACGGTGACGACCTCGGGCTGCCAATCAGGGGCGGTGATGGCGGAGGTCTCCATTGGTGGTGGGACAAGCATGGCCGTCGGGGTCCATCGCCAGCCCGCACTTGGGGCAGGGCGGGCGTCCACCGGCAACGGCAGCGGCACCCTGGCGAGCCGCGGCCGCCAATTGGTGGAGTGTCAGGCGATACGTGATCTCGTCGTCCTCGACGGCGACGGAGGAGATGGTGAGCATGCCGAGGCCGATCGCCTCGTCGTAGCCGAGGGCGAGCTGAGCCACTCGAAAGCGCGGCGGCTCCTCGATGAGGGGGGCAGCGGTAATACCCAGATCGGGTAGATCGTCCGTCTCGGACAGCAGATGGTCGATGCCGGCTGCGAGCGCGTCGACCTGGGCCTTCTCGACCAAATAGGTGTGGCGGCCCCACGGCCCGGTCAATTGCAGCAGAAAGGTGCGCGCTCCGGGTTCGCCCGCGGCATCCGCAGCAAAACCCTCAACATCTGAATACTCCATGCACTCCTCCGATTCGCGCTAGAGCCTAGGGGCGTTGACGATGTTGAGGTGCAGCCCGCCGTCCGGACCCGTCTCCAGGACGGTGACTCCCAGCGGGCTGACGTGCAGCCGATGGATGAGATCGGTGGACCCGCTGAGGCTGTGCGCCACGATTGACCGGATCACGTCACCGTGGCTGACCGCAAGCACCGTTTCCTCCGGATGTTTGGTGGCGAGTTGCTCGACGGTGCGCACGGAGCGGCGCCGGACTTGATCGAGGGTTTCGCCGTCCGGGAACCTGAATCCGATCGGGTCCTGCATCAACGTCTTCCAGGCCCGCAGCCGGTACAGGGATCGCAGGGTGCGTCCGGACCAGGCTCCATACTCGACCTCGATCAGGCCCTGTCGGATCCGCGGCTTCAGTCCGTGGGGTTTGGCAAGAATGGCCGCCGTTTCCCGGCAGCGCTGGATCGGCGAGGCATATACGGCTGCCAACTCGGTCCCAGCGAGGTTCGAGGCGAGCTCGGTTGCGGCGGTGACGCCTGCGGCACTCAGGGCGATGCCGGGGTTCCTTCCGCTCAATCGGCGTCCGGTTTCGGCGGTGACGGCATGGCGTACGAGGATGAGTTTCATCCGGGGACCATAGCCAGCATTAGCATCGACCTCATGACGCCCTCCGAATACCTGCGGCTCCTGCTCGACCCGATCCGCCTGGCCGTGGCGGGCGATGTGGCCGCGGGTGGCAGCGACCCGGGGGAGTTGGCGGGCCGGCTCGGGGTGGATCCGCGCACCGTAGCCGAGGCGCGCGGCAAGCTCCTCGCTTCGGGTCTCATCACCGAGAAAGGTCTCAACCCGGTTCTCATGCAGGAAGTGGCCAGATCGCTGCCGACTATGCCGCCGGCGGACGACAGCGTCGTTGAAGGGCCCTGGACTGCTGAAGAGGCTGAGACGCTCCGGAGATTCTTCTCGGGAGACCGGCTGACGTCGATCCCGACGAACCTCTCCAAGAGGCGTATCGTCCTCGAGCGCCTGGCCCAGGAGTTCGAGCCGGGACTCCGCTACGAACAGGCCGACGTGAACTTTCGCCTGCAGCTCTTCCATGCCGATTACGCCGCCCTCCGTCGCTACCTGGTCGACGAGGGCCTGATGAGTCGGGCCGAGGGCGTCTACTGGCGCACGGGGGGGCGCCACCTCGATGAGCCGCCGCCTCCAGTCGACGACACCGATGGCTGATTTCCGCTTCGCCCGGCAGCCGCGATGGTTGGTGGGCCACATCGTGGCGCTCGTCGCCATCGTGCTGTTCGTCAATCTGGGAATGTGGCAGCTGCGCCGTCACGACGAGTTCGCGGCGCTCGATGCCCGACTCGAAGCCCGCCTTGCCGCCGATCCTCTCACCCTGGATGCCGCCGGGCAGATGCCCGTCGATGAGGTCGATCTGCATCGCGTCACCGCCACCGGAACTTACGATCTTGCGGGAGAGATCGTCCTGCAGGCCCGCTCGTTCAAAGGACGGTCGGGACACAACGTGCTGACTCCGCTGGTTGGCGCCGACGGGACGGCGGTACTCGTGAACCGGGGGTGGGTCCCGATTGACATCGAAGGTCCGCCCGTCGTTGGCGCCGAGCCTCCGCCGGGCGAAGTGACCATCGTCGGCGTCGCCCGGGACACGGAGGTTCGCCGGGGGCTTGGCCCGGTCGACCCCGCCGCGGGGCGTCTCGATAGGATCAGCCGGGTGGATCTCGAAAGGATCGACGCCCAGTCTGACTATCCGCTGGAGAGCTTCTATCTGCAACTGGTGTCTCCGGAGCCGGAAGACGGCTTTCCTCTGGTTCTCGACCCACCGGAGCCGGGCAGCGGGCCCCCCAACCTGTCCTACGCCATTCAATGGTTTGCCTTCACCGGCGTTGTCGCCATCGGCTACCCGCTGCTGCTGCGCTCGACGGCCCGCAAGCAGGGCGCACCTCGGACCGGCTGACGTCACTCGTCGCTTGCCCGCCGTATGGGACTCGTCGCGCCGTTGTCGGTTGATTACCGCGAAAGATCACCGTGTATGACCCGTCGAAGTGCTCGCAGGGCTCATCACAGGCAGCGTCGTAGGTCAGGGCGAAGTCGGGGGAGTCCGGATGCCATTCGGCCGCCGGTGGCGGAACGTCGCCTTCTGTGTCGACGCCTCCGGTGTCACAGCCCGCGCTTAGCGCACATCAGCAGAATGCTGAGTAGCGGCCGCCACTGCGCCTTCATCGAACCCCCCGAGTTGATGGCTACGACCTGAGTCTATGGTGATCGGCCGTTTGTGGTGTATGTGCGGCCGAGAGGTGAGGTCCATTGGTGGTCGCCGTTGGCGTGGCGGTGGTAGTTCCATGGTCCTTGGTGGCGGATGCGGTGGTGGTGGCGGCATATAGGGGCGAGGTTGTGGTTGTGGCTACAGCCCCCGTCGGCATATGGGGTGGTGTGGTCGATGTCGCAGTCGACTGATGGCATGCGGCATCCGGGCCAGATACAGGTGGGGTACTCGGCTCGGATGCGGCGGCTTTGTGGCTGGGTGGGGCGCCGGCGGGTAGTCCCGGTGTGGACGATGTCGCCGGTGGCGGGGTCGGTGACGATGTACGTCCATTGCGTATTGCGCTGGTCGGTGGCGACTCGGCGGGCGAGGTCCGCGATTACGGGGCCGTATCCGGCAAGTTCGGCGGGGTTGTTGTCGAGTCCGGCGAGGGTGGCAAGGTCGACGTTGAGCTGCACACCACCGCCGTTGGGCTGGTCGGTGGGAGCGTGGGTGCCGTGGAGGATGTCGAGGAAGATGTCTGCCCGTAGCTGGTCCATGGTGCGGGTGTCACCGTTGCGGCGCAGATCTCTGGCAGCGGCATCGAGGTGGCGGGTGAAGGCGTTCACCCGGTCGGGTGGAAGGTCGAGGCCCAGCAGGTTGGCGGTGCCTTCAGGTGACGGGCTGGCGTAGACCCGGCGATTCTCCACCGTCCGGCGATAGCGCACGGCGGCTGCTTCAGGGTCGAACTCGATACAGCGACGCCGCAACTTCGCTGCCAACTGACCAGTGGTCAATCGAGACGCTTCATCGAGTAGCCCGTTGACGACTCCCCGGGCAGCCGCCACCGGTAGGTGATCGGTCCCCGTACCAGGACCTGGGCGCGGCGCACATCGATGTCACCCGCCAGCAGGGCTTCGAGGACTCGTGGCAGCCCCCGTGCCAGCTCCAACGCCAGGTGGGTTTCGCTCTCCGCGGATCGCCTGGTGAGACACAAAGCGGCACCGATCTCGGCTGCGGTGCTCTCTACTGCCTGGTGGTATGGCTCGCCGAGGGCGCTCACGACTGACTCGATGGCGGCGATGTCCTGGTACACCTCACCTGAGTATTGAGATGCAAGGCGTTGGTGGGCGATCATCACGCTGACGAGCTCGTCACCCGAAAGCGAGTCCCGGTCGATGCCATCCAGGGTTTCGGCCAACTCGGGGCCGGGTTGCATCGTTTCGAGCATCTCGAACCAGGTAGCCGCAGGTAGCGTATCTGTAGCGAACATATGTTCGATAGTATCAGTTACCCGCGACAGAAAACAGGGTTTTGATTCGGCGAGGCGCCGGTACCCAGCGCCGATGAGCACTTATCCCGGACTCAGGCCTTTGACGAGCAAGGACTCGGCTCGACCGAATCAGGCCTGGGATTCCTTCCACGCCTTCTTGCGGGCTTTCAGCTCTGCCAGATCCTCGAATGAATCGACGTCGACGATCGACGGCCAGTCCGGGACGAAGCCCTCCCAACCGGCCGGCTTGACGTCGAACCACTTGGAAACCACGCCGAAGTAGACGCGGGCTTTGTAGTCACCGAATCCCGGTGGCTTCTTCATGTTCTTGATCACCTGGGACGCCTCGTCGATCCCGCTCCACAGCGATTCAACGGACTCGTCGAGCTCCTCGACGACATAGTTGCAGGTGGCATGGACCCGTTTTGCCATGTTCGCCGGGAAGCGGTGGATCGCCGGCGTCTCCTGAAAGATCGAGATGACGTCGTCGACATCCATGGAGGCAACGCGGGCGGCAGTCAAGTCCTTGCCGAGACGTTCCTGCAGCACGGCAGGCCCGGCGAACGCCTTCTCGACAGGGATCTGTTGATAGAGAACCATTCCCGTCATCAGCGCCAGCGGATTGGCCGCGAGCAACTTCTGGGCATCGTCATCATTCGTAAAAGGAAGCGCGGTTGGTTTCATGCCGGAGAGGGTAGTGGCGGCGAAGCAATCAGTATCCGGAGAAGTACTCAGTATCCAGTACTCAGTATCCAGTACTCAGTATCCAGTACCGCGTGTCCCGGCTTCGGCGCTGAACGGTCTGTACCGACTCACCGACGAGTACGGACGAACCTGACGGCCCCGAATACTGACTACTGAGTACTCTTCCCACTATGACTGAACGCATCTACTCAACAGACTCCTACGCGGCAGAGATGACGGCCTCGGTGGTCCGCAGCGACCCCGATGATGGCCGCATCATGTTGGACCGAACGGTCTTCTATCCGGGTGGGGGTGGTCAGCCCTGCGACATCGGGGAACTCTGGATCGGTGACGATCGGCTCACCGTCACCAGGGTGGATCAGGACGCCGCCGGGGTCTGGCATTGGGTCGAGGGCGGAATGCCGGCAGTCGGCACCGCGCTGGACGGCAAGGTCGACTGGGACCGGCGCTACCTGCTGATGCGCACCCACACCGCAATGCATGCGCTGTGTGGTGTGATCTGGGAGCGCTTTCAGTCGCCGGTGACCGGCGGGAACATGAATCCGGGGGAGGGACGGCTCGACTTCGAACTTCCTCAGTGGGATCCCGAGGACAAGGCGCCGATCGAAGCCGAGCTCAATCGGCAGCTCGCTCTAAACCGCGACGTCGAGGTGTCGTTTCTGCCGCGCTCGGAGGCCGATCTCGATCCCAGCCTGATACGCACCAAGGTCAACCTGCTGCCACCATCGTTGCAGGAGGTCCGGGTGATCGACATCGTCGGCCTCGACAGGCAGGCGGACGGCGGCACCCATGTGAACGCGACCGACGAGGTGGGTCAGATCCGAGTGAAGAAAGTCGAGTCGAAGGGCAAGGGCTTCCGCAGGATCCGCCTGGAGCTCACAACTCCGACGGCGCCGTAACCTCGATCATCACCTCGTCCAGGCTCTTGCGCCGGATGTCGGGAACCCGAGCGTCCGCTTCCGGATAGCCCACCGGGAAAAGGATGTAGGGGCGCTCGTTCTCGGGGCGGCCGAGGATCTTCGTCAGGAATGCCATCGGGCTTGGGGTGTGTGTCAGGGTGACCAGGCCGATCCGGTGCAGCGTTGTTACGAACAGGCCACAGGCGATCCCAACGCTTTCTTTCACGTAGTAGTTGTGGTGCTTCTCTCCGGTATCGGTGAAGCCATAGCGCTGCTCGAAGACAACGACGAGCCACGGTGCAGTTTCGAGGAATGGTTTGCGCCAGTCGGTGCCGAGAGGGGCGAGCGCGTCGAGCCAGTGCTGCGGCAGACGCCCGCCCTCATAGTTGACTCGCTCCTCGTGCTCGGCAGCTTCTCGGATGAGGCGCTTCGTCTCGGGGTCGCCGACAAGAACAAACGTCCACGGTTGGTGGTTGGCGCCCGAGGGTGCCGTGGCGGCAGCCCGGATGGCGAATTCGATCGCCTCGCGGGGCACCGGCTCCGAGCTGAAGTCCCGGACGCTGCGCCGCGTTTTGAGCAGCTCGTATTCGGCACGTGCCAACTCGACGACCGCCGCCCGGTCCACCGGCTGCGGCTCGTAGGGAATGGTCGGGTACTCGGTCATCCCAGTGCAGGCTACAGCGAATTGTCGGGAAACCTGCAATCCGTGAACCGGATAAACGGACAGGGCGTTGCATCGAGAAGAACACCTTCACGCATCACAGGAAACCGCGACCATGAAACTCGAGCAATCAAGAATCCTCACCCGCCGCATCACGATGTCGGTGATGGCCCTGACGCTGGTTGCGGCCGCTTGCTCGAGCGACACCGGCCACGATGAGCCAATCACCTCGGCCACCGCCGCGCCCGTGAGCGGTGACCCGGTGCCGACAAGGGAATTCAACACGTTCTCAGGTGAAGCGGCCACCCTCGCCAGCTACACCGGCAAACCGATCGTCCTCAATTTCTGGGCGTCTTGGTGTCCCTCGTGTGTTGCCGAGATGTCGGCAGCCTTCCGCCCAGTTGCCGCCGATTTGGGCCGCGACATCACGTTCATCGGGATGAACATCCAGGACGATCGGGCTTTGGCCACCAAGCTACTCGAATCGACCGGCGTTGAATGGGTATCGGCTGAGGACCCCGACGGCGAGTTGTACGTCGACCTCGGTGGGATTGCCATGCCCTTCACCGTCTACATCTCCGCAGACGGTCGAGTGGTGGAGAAGCACAACGGACCGCTCACCGAGAGCCAGCTGCGTGACCAGATTGCGAGCTCCCTAGGATGACGGCGGTTCTCGCCCTCGCGTTCGGCGCCGGGATGGTGGCGACCGCCAACCCGTGTGGCTTCGCCATGCTCCCTGCGTATCTGTCCTACTTCATGGGGATCCAGGACGAGGGCAAGACCCGGGCCGCCACACTGCGCTCGGCACTCGTGGTCGGGGGAGTCGTCAGCTTCGGTTTCCTGGTCGTGTTCGGTGCTGCCGGGATCGTCATCTCGGGAGTGTCAACCCGTCTCGCCAATGATTGGATCCCCTGGCTCGCTCTGGCAGTCGGCATCGGGCTCACGATTCTTGGCCTTGCGATGCTGCGCGGATTCGAGCTCAAGGTCGGGCTGCCCAAGGCCGGCCGGGCGTCGACGGTGCGCAGCTACCGGAACATCTTCGGCTTTGGGGTGTCGTATGCCGTCGCCTCGCTGTCGTGCACCCTCCCCGTCTTTCTCACGCTGATCGCCACCCAGTTCTCCGCCCGCTCGTTCGCCTCAGGTCTGCTCATCTTTGCCGTCTACGCGGCGGGGATGGCAACGGTGCTCATCGCCCTCACCGTCGTGCTCGCCCTGGGCAAGCGCTCGCTCATTTCACGGTTGCGCGGTGCCGGTGCCCACATCAATCGTATCTCCGGGGCGCTCCTGGTGGCAGCCGGCGTGTGGATCTCCTGGTTCTGGATCACATCGATCGGTTCCGGGGCGGCCAGCCTCAATGACTCGTCATCCTTCCGCTTCGTCGAGGATCTATCGCAGACTGCAGTCAACTTCATTGCCGACAACACCCTCGCCGTCGGAGTCGGGCTCGGTACACTGATCGTCGTGGCGATTCTTGTGGCAATGCGCGGCGGCGACTCCGACGATGAACCTCCTGTGGAGGAAGAGCCTGCCGCGCGAGTCGACACCCTGGTCTAGTCCTTGGCCGCCACCCTCGTAGAGCGCGATCAGAGGCGAGCGCTCGCCGCGATTGCCGTCAGCCAGTTGTTCGTTCTTGCCCTCTGGTTCAGCACGGCTGCGATCGTTGCTCCGCTGGAGGAGGCCTGGGAGCTGTCGAGTAGCGAGACGACCTATCTGGCGCTGGCCGTGCAACTGGGCTTCGTGGTGGGAGCGCTCGGCTTCGCAATCGGTGGGGTAGTCGACGCGGTCCCGGCCCGACGTCTCTTCACGATCTCGGCGATCGCCGGGGCTCTGGCGAATGCGACACTCCTGGCGCTCGGCCCGGGCGATGTCAGCTGGGCGGTTGGGTTGCGTTTCCTGACCGGTGTCACCCTCGCCGGCGTCTATCCCAGCGGCTTGAAAGCGATGTCCGGATGGTTCCAGGCGGGACGCGGAATGGCGCTCGGGGTCCTCGTCGGCGCGCTGACCGTCGGCAGCGCTTCTCCGCATCTGATCAGCGGCCTCGGACTGGATTGGCAGGGAGTCTTGCTGGCGGCTTCGGGCCTGGCTTTGATCGGTGCCGCGATCATGGCGGTCGGCGTGGGTGACGGCCCGTACGAAACGAAACGGTCCGGGTTCGAGTTGCGCCAGGTAGGCAAGGTACTGCGGAACCGCGGCTTCCGGCTGGCGACCTATGGATACCTCGGGCACATGTGGGAGCTGTACGCCATGTGGACGTGGACCGCCGCCTGGCTGCTGGCCTCCGCAGAGCACCGGGGCGGGGCGACCGGCTGGGTTCCGATCGCAACCTTCACCACCATCGGGATCGGTGGTGCGGGAGCGTGGCTGGCTGGGAGATATGCCGACCGGTCCGGCCGCACTCGCGCCGCCGGACTGTCGCTGGCTGTGAGCGGCAGCTGTGCGGTGGTCACTCCGCTCCTGTTCGGGGCAGCGCCCATCGTCGTAGTTCCCGTCTTCCTGGTCTGGGGCTTTGCGGTCGTCGCCGATAGCGCCCAGTTCTCGGCCATGGTCACCGAGGTCGCCGACGACACCTACCGCGGTACGGCTTTGACGCTGCAGACTGCGATGGGCTTCCTGCTGACCCTGGTGACCATTCGGGGAGTGCCGTTGCTGGCAGACGCCTGGGGATGGCAGTGGGCCTTCCCGGTCCTCAGCCTGGGACCGGTTCTCGGCATCGCCGCGATGATCAGCCTCAAGCGGTCACAGTTCGCCGCGGCCCTGGCCGGGGGCCGGGGCTAGGGGAGCTAGGCGCTCGTCCCACTGCCCACTGTGAACCTGCCCCCGAACGCCCACGCCGCGGCGCCGCCGACGACTGCGAAGAGTACGGCCTCTGTGGCGGCACCACGGAAGGGGAGCAGGCTGGGACTCTCGAGTCGTCCCAGGACACTGAGCAGAAGGGTTACGCCAGCGCCGCCCACAGCGCCGCAAGAAACAGCGCCGGCAGCAGTGCTCGCCGGAGTTCGCTCGTACTTTCCCATGTAGTCATCTCTCAGAAACGCCCTCCGCAGGCAGCGAAGCGAGGTAATGTCATAAGGCCGACTGTTGACGCCGCCCGGGAAGCGTCGGAGACTTTCGGGAACAGTCGGATAGCCGACAACGTTGCAACGACTACAGCTCAGAACGGAGCGCGCTACATGGTCACTGCAGAGCAGCAACATCATGCCTGGCTGGCCAGATCCTTTGGGCGGACGGACTATCTCCCGCTTTACGAGCAGGATCTGGACGCGCTGGCATCCGCAGGCGAGTACATAGACAAGTACCCCGGCACTCATCTGTTCAAGGAGGGCGAGCCGTCCAAGGCCGCCTATGTGATCCGCAAGGGCAATGTGGAGCTCTACCGGAGCCGACAGTCCGGGTCGAGAGTGGTCACGCGTGTCGGTGAGGGTGCCGTCATCGGCGACATCGCCATGTTTCAGGACAGCCCGTATCACTCTTCGGCCAAGGCCATCTCGCCCGTCAAGGCCTTCAAGCTCGATCGACAGAAGCTGATACCGGTTCTGCTCGAGCATCCCCGCGTCGCCATGCGCTGGCTGATTTCGGGCCTGAACCAGCTCGAGGCCACCCAGCGGCGCGTGATCCGGCTGATGCATCGCACGGTGAAGGAGCAGGTTGCCGAGATGTTGCTCGACGAGTCCGACCCATACGGCGAGGTACAGCTCTCGCAGGCTTCGCTGGCGACATTGCTCGGCGCCAGCCGCCAGTCCGTCAACGAGTCGCTTGCCGATCTCCGCGACGCAGAGCTGGTGGAAACGGGCTACCGAATGATCCGGGTTGTGGACCGCCCCGGATTGGCCGAAGTGTCCGGCCGCGGCGAAGAGGATCTCTAGTCGCCCGCGGCATCGAATCGGTCGGCCAGCCATTCGATCGTGTCGACGATGGATGGGCCGTCCTGGATGATGTTGTTCCCTTTGGCCACGGTCGACACGATGAGCTGCGGATCGAAAGTCCAGCCCCTCTCACGGATTGCGTGTGGGAAGTCGACCGGGTACTCAGGCTCCGACAGCGCCACCATGACCTCGGGAGCCGCCATCGCTACCGCGGCGAAATCCGGCTTCAGATAGGCGGCCGGACTTGAGGCGAACAGAGCCTCCCCGCCCGCGATGTCAACGATGTCGGCGATGAACGACCGCCCGCCTATCGTCCGTAAGTGCTTGCCGAACCACACCTCGACGTAGGTGCTGCGGCGTGGCCGATCGCCCAGGGTTCGGAGGCGCCGGTTGAGTGAGTCGACGAGCGTGCGCCCCGTTTCCATGGCATCCATCAGAGCGGCCACCGTGAGGATGTTCTCGAGAACGCCGAAGATGGAGGACGGCAGCGGCACGGCGTACACCGGATGGCCGGCTTCTGCCAGGCGGCGGCCCAGTGCGGACTGAACACCTGATGTGACCAGAACCAGGTCCGGCCCAATCTCGGCGATCCTGTCCAGGTCGGCGGAGGTGTATTGACCCACCGTCGGCGCAGCGGTGGCGACGTAGCGGTGGCAGTACTCGCTGACCCCGGCGATCGTCTCGCCGAGCCCGAGAGCGTCGATTGTCTCGGTGGCCGCCGCCAACAGCGAGACGACGCGCTTCGGCCGACCCGACAGTTCGAAGGTGTGCTGGAGCAGCTCGCTGGTGACCCTGGCCATGGCCGCCCCTACCGGCGCGCGATCGGAATCGGGGCGCCGTCGACGTCGATGACGGTCATCGACTCTCCATACGCCCGTTGGAGGATCTCCGAGGTCATGACCTCGTTCCGAGTCCCCTGGGCAACCAAGCGGCCCCCGTCCATAACGAGAAAGCGGTGGCCAAACTGGGCGGCCGTCATCAGGTCGTGCATCACGGTGATCACGGTGCGGTCGCCGCGCAGCGAGTCCAGCAGGTTCAGTGTCTCAATCCGGGCTTGGGGATCGAGCCCGGCTCCCGGTTCATCGAGGATGAAGACTCCAGGGTCCAGCGTGAGGAGTCGCGCAATGCCGGCCTTGCGGAACTCGCCGCCCGATAGGGTGCCGACATCCTGGTCCGGATCGAGCTCACATGCCTTGATCGATCGGCGGGCCCGGGCGACCTCCGTTGCGTTCTCACCACGCCACGAATCTGAACAACCGAGAAGGGCGTACTCCAGCGTCGTCAGGCCGTAGGGCCGGGTGGGGGACTGGGACAGCAGCCCAATACGTTCATCGCGCTCGATGGTGCCGGAAGTGGGCTGAATCGCTCCGGCCAGGGCGTTGCACAGCGTTGTCTTGCCGGCGCCGTTCCTGCCGAGGATCGTTACCCACTCTCCGGGGGCTATGTCGACTGAGATGGGGCCCAGGATCCGGAGGCCAGTGGGCGTTTCGACGACGACGTTGGTGGTTTTCACGTCTTGTTCAACAGGTATACGAATGCCGGCGCGCCGGCGAGCGCCGTAACAACGCCGACGGGCAGTTCGGCGGGCGCGAAGGCCGTGCGGGCGAACGTGTCGGCCAGAACGAGGAACACCGCCCCCATGGCCGCACTCACCGGGACGATTCGCGCATATGATCCGCCGACGAGGCGCCGGCTCGCATGCGGGATGATCAAGCCGACGAATCCGATCAGGCCGACCGCGGCGACCACCGCCGCCGTTGCCAACGTGGCGGCACCGAGCACCAGCAGCCGGGTTCGGTCCGGGTTGATTCCGAGCGAATGGAGCTCGGCATCGTCGAGGTGGAAGAGGTCCATGCGACGTCGCATGGCTACCAGGAGACCGACCGCCGGGAGCACGTAGATGAGTACGGCCAGTGGCTCGGCCCATCCCGCGGTGGAGAGCCTCCCGATCAGCCAGCTGTATACCTCGGCGATACGGGGAGTGTTGGTGACCAATAAGAACGTCTGTAGAGCCGAGATGAACGCGGACACGGCGATCCCGGCGAGGATCAGACCGAGGGTTCCACGCCGCTTGCCACCCAGCCCGGCAATCGTGACGGCCGCGATTGCGCCTGTGAACGCGAAGACGGGAACAGCCCAGGTCGGTGCCGAAGGCGCCAGCACGAAGATCATCGTGGCGCCCAGGCCGGCGCCGGCCGCGGCCCCGAGCAGGTAGGGGTCCGCCAGGGGGTTACGGAACACCGCCTGATACCCGGAGCCCGCCACCGCCAGCGACGCCCCGGCTATGAGACCGAGCACCACCCGGGGCGCCCGCCATTGGGACACGATCGACCACTCGGCGGCATCCAAGCCGTTGAGGAATGTGATGTCCGCCGCTCCCAACCCCATCGCTACTCCGACCGTGGCGACTACGGCCAGCCCCCAAAGGACCCCGTGGCGCCGGTCGAGTCGGAAGGGGGGGAGTGCTGCTCTCACCGGTTGACCGCCACGGGTGAGCCGGCGAGGGCCGCCATGATTTCGATGTACTCAATGAACCGGGGTCCCCACCTCGAGGAGATGTCGGAGGGGATGACGACCACCTGATCGTTGATGAGGGCGCTGATCGAATCCCACCCCGGGCGAGCAGCAATATCGTCCGTCGTGGTTCCGTAGTCGGTGCCAACCAGGATGACGTCGGGACTCGCCTGGATGATTGCCTCTGCGCTCAGCTGCGGGAAACCGCCGCCGCTGCTGTCGGCTTCGTCAGCGATGTTGGTGTATCCGAGGCCGGTCAGCGCCGCACCCATAAAGCTGTTCGATGATGCCGCATAGAAGGTTGTGTCGACCTCGATGTATACCGAAGCGCCGTTGGCATCAACCTGGTCGGCCGTGTCCCATCTGGCGGCGATGTCCCCTGAAAGGGCGACGGCCTCGTCGAGGTGCCCGGTCAGCGCCCCAAGCTGTTCGATCTGGGCCAGCACGTCTGCGCGGCCGGTAGCCGGAAATTGTGAGGCAACGGGCACATTGTCCCCAAACGCCGCCGTGATCATCCCCTCGGGGTCGAAGGCCACAACGATGAGGTCGGGATCGTACGAGGCGAGTGCCTCGATGTTCGGCGTGTAGCCGGACAGGTCTGTGAAGGGGGCGTTTTCGGGGTAGGTGGAGTACTCGTCCACCGCCACTACCTGGTCACCGGCGCCGATCGCAAACAGAGTTTCGGTAGCCGTCGGCGAGAGCGAGATGATCCGCGTCGGTCTTTCGGCGACGGTGATCTCGGCGCCTCCGACGCTCACAGTCACCGGGAAGTCCGCAGCGGTCGGCGGCGCGGTTGTCGTCGAAGTCGTGGGGGCGGCCGTTGTCGGCGGAGCCGCGGTGGTGACCGGCGGCGAGTGGGTGGTCGTCGTCGTTTCCGCGGTTGAACCGCATGCAACAACAGCAAGGGAGAGCGCGACCATTCCGATCATAAGGCGCCCGATCATTGAGCGCCCGATCATTGAGCGCCCGATCATTGGGCGCTTCGTGATGCGGCGTTTCATCCAGAACCTCCTTGTCTCGGGAGGTTGAGGCATCTCGCCGTGAGATACGCAAGCCCTTGCTCCGAGGGTGGTTGACGTACGCTCCGCGGGGGACTCGACCTGGCTACCCGCTTGGTTACGGGATCACAGTTGCGGCACAGCGCCGGGATCTCACCGGACTTCGCTCCACACACGGAGGTCGACTATTGCCGACGGGTTGAGCTTACACCACGCCGGTCGGGGCTCAGCGTCAGTGCGCCGGCCGACGGTGGCCCGATCGATCCCCTCAACCAAAGTGTCGTAGAGCCGACCATTCGCTGCGTCTCGATACGCCGCACACGTTGTTAGGTCAGACTCCAGAACAAGGCACTGTCAATGAAGCGAAACCGCATCTTCATGTTTCTCGGGACCCTCTCGATCATCGCCGCGGCATGCGGCGGTGCCGGAGCCGACGACGGCGAGCAGAATTCGCTCGCGAGCGACGCACCCGCCACCACCGCGTCGGTTTCGACGACCGAAGCGCCCTCGGACGGATCGCAGTCCACTCTCGCGCCACCCGCTCAGGGAGCGCTGCCGACGGGCCCGTCCGCCCTCGACGACATGAACGCAGCCGAGTTTCCCGAGCCGCTCGTCAGCCCCGGCGAGATCATCTCCGGGGGACCGCCGCCCGACGGGATTCCTCCTATCGACGACCCGGTGTTCCTCGACGTGGCGGATAATCTCGGGCTCCTGGGAGACAACGAGCCGGTGGTAGCGCTCGTGATCGGCGATGATGCCCGGGCCTACCCGGTATCGATCATGATCTGGCACGAGATCGTCAACGACACCGTGGGCGGGGTCCCGGTGACCGTCAGCTATTGCCCGCTGTGCAATTCAGCCGTCACGTATGGCCGGGAGATCGACGGTGTCGAAACCACATTCGGGACCTCGGGTCGCCTCTTTGCATCGGCGCTCGTGATGTACGACCGGGCCACGGAGTCGCTGTGGACTCACTTCGACGGCAAGGCTGTAGTCGGCGTGCTCACAGGAACCGAGCTCGACGTCTACGGCTCTCCGCTGATGTCGTGGGCCGACTTCCGGTCCACCTATCCGACCGGCAAGGTGCTCGATGAGACGCAGACCGGTTTCCGCCGGAGCTACGGCAGCAATCCATACGTCGGCTATGACGATTCCGATACTGAGCCCTTCCTCTTCCGCGGCGTCCCCGACCCGCGGGCCCGGTCGAAAGAGCGGGTGGTCGGCGTCTCCCACAACGATGTCGACGTGGCATACAGCCTGCAGTCCATATCGGGTAGCGGGCCCACGGCGACCCCGGTCGACCACGGCGATGAGCAGCTCGTCATTCTGTGGAGCCCCGGCCAGTCGACGGCGCTCGAAGGTTCCGCCGTTGACGACGGGCGTGACGTCGGCTCCGTCGGTGTCTTTGTGCCCCTGGCAGGGGAGCAATCCCTCACGCTCGCGGGCGACGGCGAGGGTTTCATTGACGAGGAAACCGGCTCGCGCTGGTCCGTCGCCGGAGTCGCGGTCGCCGGTGAGCTGGCCGGCACGCAGCTGGAGCGAATCCCCCACCTCGACACCTTCTGGTTCGCCTGGGCTACCTACCGCCCGGGCTCAGGTCTTGTCGGCGACGTAGCCGAGGCGGGCTAAACGCTCCCTACCCCCTGTTTCTTGCGGACATACGCGCCGATATCGGCGCG
>CAMYIJ010000074.1 GCA_947258375.1 uncultured Acidimicrobiaceae bacterium | reverse complement strand
CGACGCCAAAACCCCCTTCATGGCGGGCCGGTCGTCGATCTGACGACGAGGTGCGGGGGGATCACAACGTGGCGAGCCCGCTCGCGCCCTTCGTCGAGCCGCTCCAGAACCAGGCCGACCGCCTTGCGGCCCAGGTCGACCCGGGGCTGACCCACGGTGGTCAGGTCGATCCTGCGGAGTGCGGCCAGCGCCAGGTTGTCGTACCCCACGAGGGATATGTCGCCCGGGATGGCCAGCCCGGCAGCGTCGATTGCCTCCATGGCCCCGATGGCTGCAACGTCGTTGGGAGCAAACACCGCGGTCGGAACGTCCCCGCTCTCGAGGATCTCGTTCATCGCCGTGGTCCCGCCGGCCTCGGTGAAGGCCCCCTTGACCAGCCGAATGTGGTCTTCGAGTCCGTGGCGCCGCATCGCCTTCTCATATCCGCGGCGGCGACGGGGCGACCCTCCGGCGGTGCCGGCATGGATATGAGCGATCCTGGTGTGACCGAGCGCCACCAGATGGTCGACCGCCTCCTGAGCGCCGGCAGAGTTGTCAACGCCGATCGAGTCGACGACCGTGGACCGGGTGTGACGCCCGACCACCGTCACCGGAAGCGACGCCGCGAATCTCTCGATCTTGGCCACCTGCATCATGGAGCCGAGCATGACGAGGCCGTCGACCCGCAGCTCCAACATGGTCTCGATCGCACCCCGCTCCCGCTTCGGATCGAGGAACCCCGATGACAGCATCGCCCGATACCCGGACTGGAAGGCGGCGTCCTCGATGCCGTCGGCCACATCGGCGAAGAAGGGGTTGTGCAAGTCGGCAACGATCACGCCGATAACGTTGGTTCGGCGCTGCACCAAGCTTCTGGCAACGGCGTTCGGTCGATAGCCGAGCTCGACGGCCGCGGCCAGAACCGTCGCCCGGCTCGACTCGCCGACGCGGTCGGGGTCGCGCATGACGAGCGAGACCAGGGATTTGGAGACACCGGCCCGGGCCGCAACGTCAAGGATGGTTGGCTGTTTCGAGAGCTTCTCCCTGCTCACTTCGTGTCGGGGTTGGGAAGCATGAAGTCCTCGCGGATCACCCGGATCAGTTCGTGGTGGGATCCGATGAAACCCCGCAGCGTGCGCACAGTGGCCCCGTAGCCATCGAACTCGGCAAGGGTCATCCCGTCTTCGTCGTACGCCATACGGAAGTCGGGGATACGATCGTGCAGCTCGGCAATGATCTCCGGCGCGACGGCGTCGTCGATCCGCTCCTTGACCTCGACCTGCGAGGCATTGAACAGCTTCTGCCACTTCGACGGAATCGTGAGAATGGCATCAGCGCCGATCAGCTCCGACCAGTGGAGATGGTGGCGATAGGCGGCCGCCAGCAGCCGGGCTTTGAAACCGCGCTCCTGATAGATCCGGTAGGCCTTCTTGAAGACGGCGACACCCGACCACGGAAGATAGGCCGGGTTGACCGTGATGCCGTCGCGCTTGGTCACCACTCCCATCCAGTCGTCGGTGCGGCCGACCATGATCGTGCACACCGGCGTCATGTCCTCGATCGACATACCATCGGCGGCACGGCGCGCCAGGCCACGATCGACGGCCTCACCAACGGCAACGGCTTGCGGCACTGTGAAGCAGACCGTGGCGTTCACATTGACACCGCGGTAGGTCGCTTCTTCGATGGCCACGACACCCCGGTTGGTCACGGGAAGCTTGACCTGGATGTTGGGAGCCAGTCCTGCAAAGTGAACGGCCTGTTCGACCATCCCGTCGACGTTGCGATAGTTCGACGGGTTGGTCTGTATCGACAGCCGCCCTTTCCTGCCGGCCTCGCGCTCGAAGACGGGCAGCAGAAGCTCGGCACCCTTGACGCCGATCTCCTCGAACACCCGCCACATGACTTCCTCGTCGGTCCACGATGGATTGGTGTCGATCAGCTCATGGATTCTGCCGACCCAGAGGTCGCGCTCCGCCCTCAGGACCTGCTCGACAATGGTGGGGTTGCTGGTGGCGCCGACGGCACCGTGCTCGATTGCGTAGGTGAGTTCGCCTATCGAACAGGAGTCATTCCAGAAGTCGGTTTTGGTGGTACTGACTGTCTGATGGAGCGGGCTCAGGAAGTCGGTCTGCGGCATGCTCATTCCTCCCGATTTCGGGGTCAGTGTAACTCGCGTTTGTAGCCCACCCAGACTAGCTTGGAACGTTCCAATTCGGTATGCTGAAAACGAGCTTTCGGAACCAGATCACTGAAAGGGACCGCTCATGAGCCCGATAAACGCCCCCGAGTTCGAGGACAACGCGGTCGGGAGATTGATGCAGGAGATCTGGGAAGCGCCGGACTCCGAGATCGATCGGATTCTGACCGAGGAATACGAGATCCCGTCGCCCGGCGAGATGGAAACCCCGGGCACCTACCTCCAGAACACCCACCCGCGGGAACTCGCCGAGAAACGCCGGAAGAACGATATCGTGATGATTCCGCTCGGATCGACCGAGCTCCACGGACCCCATTCGGTGAGTGCCCAGGACACGCTCCAGGTGACCAGGTTGGTGGAGGGCGTCCGCCGCGCCACTGCGAAGCAGGGCAAAGAGGTCACTCTGGCCATGTCGCCCTGGATGTACGGCAACCATCCGAAGCACCACGTCGGCCTGATCGGCACCATCCCGATCAGCCAGAGCGTTCTCGAGAAGCTGCTCGTGGACGTGATGTTCGGGCTGTGGTCCCAGGGCTACCGCAAGATGATCTTCGTCAACAACCATGCCCAGCATTGGGTGATCTCGGGCGCCATCGACATATTCGCGTTGCGCTACCCGGAGCTGCCATTCTTCGCAATGGCCTTCGACTGGTGCGCCGCGATGAACGACTTCTACCGCACCAAGGACCGCGGAGGACCGTTCGAGTACGACTTCATTCACGCCGACGAGTCCGAAACATCGCTGGCGCTGCTGCTGGCCCCGGAGACGGTGGACATGAGCCGGGCAGTCGACACCGAAGGCCGCAGCTACCTGCCGGAGGGGCATTTCAACAAGTCCGCCAATCAACTCAACCGCCCCAACCTCTGGTGGAGCGTTCGCAACAACACGCCGCTGGAAATGGTCGCCACCCCGGTCGGCATTGTGGGCAAAGCCACCCTGGCCTCGGCGAACAAGGCCAAGCGGGCGGTCGCTGTCGCACTGCGCTATCAAAGCCTGCTCATCGACGACATCCTCGAAGCGTTCCCTCCGGGAGTCACTCCACCGATCGAAGATGTCACCCTGTTCAAGAACAGCGAGATCGAGGGCTACCTCAAGGACCCCGACGATCCCGGCTACAAGAACCCCTACAGGATCTGGCGCCCCTGGAGCTGAGGCCGGCCGGCCCACTCCCTGCCCCGCCGACCTGCGGCGGACCTGGTTGTCGCGGCGGTATGCCCGGCCGTAGGCTCTGACTACCACGAGAGGAGACACTGGATGCGCATGTCGACGATGGAGCTGTCCGAGGAGGATCGGCTGCTGGCAGACACTGCCCGCCGGTTCAGCGACGAGGTTGTCATCCCCTGGGTGGCCAACAACCGGGATCGGGAGTGGCTGGCCCCACCCGAAGAGCGCGTCCCCTACGAGCTGCTCGAGGCGGTCGATGCCCTCGGGATCCGTACCCTCGGCGTACCCGAGAAGTACGGCGGCGTTCCGTTGGAGCACCAGGCGCTCACCTTCGCCGTCCTCGCCGAGGAACTATCCCGAGGTGACTCCGGC
This sequence comes from uncultured Acidimicrobiaceae bacterium, assembly GCA_947258375.1. Taxonomy (GTDB): domain Bacteria; phylum Actinomycetota; class Acidimicrobiia; order Spongiisociales; family UBA5794; genus JAHEJX01. The sequence continues at coordinate 29,472 of CAMYIJ010000074.1, read as the reverse complement.
TTCATGGACACCCTCGCGCAGGTCTGGAAGGTCTCGGTGCTGTTGAGCAACTGCGCCTCAGAGGAACTCCAGGACGAGTGGTTCCCCAAGATCGTCGAAGACACCGGCTTCCTCCTGGCTCACGCCCTCACCGAGCCGCGCGGCGCCTCCGACCGATGGCTGCCCTACGACGTGCCGGAAGCCGCCATGCAGACCAGGGCGACGCGGGACGGAGACGACTGGGTGCTCAACGGGCGCAAACACTTCATCACCAACGGGTACGACGCCAAGCTCTACGTCATATACGCCAACAGCGACCCGACCAAGGGCATCCGTAGCGGAACGAGCAGCTTCCTGGTGCCCCGCGACACCCCCGGGTTCACCATTGGCCGGGTCCACGAGAAGTTCGGCGCCCGGTTCATGAACCAGGGAGAGTTGATCTTCGACGACTGCCGGATCCCCGCCAGCCACCTACTCATCGAGAACGACGCGCTGGGCAAAGCGGGTGTGTACTTCCAGCCGGGCAAGGTCCTGCAGGCCGCCAAGAACCTGGGGGTCGGGGTGGCCGCATACGAGGAGACCTCACAGTATGTGCAGGAGTTCGTCCAGGGCGGCAAGGTGCTCATCAAGCACCAGGTAGTGGCCAAAGCCATGGCGGAGATGGCGACGAAGATCGAGTCGGTGCGGGCGATGACCAGGCTGGCGGCCCGCGCCGTCGACGCCGGTGCCGACGACGCCTCGTACCTCACCTGGATGGCCAAGGTGTACGCCGGCGACAACATCTTCGACGTCTGCCGCAGCGCGATGGAACTGCACGGTGGCAGCGGAGTGATGCGTGACACCGGCATCGAGAAGCACTTCCGCGACGCCGCCATATTCCTGCACATGGACGGGACCGCAGACGTTCACAAGTTCAAGATTGCCAAAGCGCTTTTCCCGGAGACGGCTGCGGAATACGCCGGAGTCGAATAGGAGGCGCGCGCAACCCTGCGGCTCGGCGGCTAGTCCTCCCCGCAGAGTACGAAGGGAACCGTCCTCGCCCCAGCTCCGTAGTGGGTAGTCATACCCCGGCCGAGAAGCAGCGGATGCACCGGCCAGAAGGAGGGACCATGAGACGGTTTCGGTTCAACACGATCGCGCTCGGAGCGGCGCTAGTCCTGATGAGTTCGATGGCTACGGCGCTGGCCGTTCACGAAGATGTGATCACCGAAGAGATACCCGCATCCGATGTGGCGATCGCATTGGAGCCGGTGGCCGACGGCTTCACCTCACCCGTGTGGGCCATCAATGCCCCCGGCGACAACCATCGGCTCTTTGTGGTCGACCAGATCGGCACGATCACCGCTGTGAAGCTGGATCCCGGCAACAACAGCACGGTCCCCGACCGGCTGACCTTCCTCGATGTCGGCCAAGGTGGGCTCGGGTTGCTGGTGCCGTTGGGCGCGTTTGGGCCCGGTTCCTTCGATGAACGCGGCCTCCTCGGCCTGGCATTCCACCCCGAGTACCGCAAGAACGGTCTCATCTACACCTACACCTCTGAGCCGGCTGCTGAAGCCGCGGACTTCTCGACGCTGCCTGCCGGAGTTGAGCCCAACCACCAGACCGTGATCCGCGAGTGGAAGGTCCCCCATCCGAAGCGAGCCCACTCGGTCGTCGACCCGAGCAGTACCCGAGTTCTGCTGACGATCGACCAGCCACAGTTCAACCACAACGGCGGCGCCCTCAACTTCGGACCCGACGGCATGCTGTACATCGCCGTCGGCGACGGCGGTGCGGCCGATGATCAGGGTCCCGGGCATGCCGATGGAGGCAACGGCCAGGACCTCAGTGACGGCAACGTGCTCGGCAAGATCCTGCGGATCGATCCGGCGGGCACCAACTCGGGCAACGGCGAGTACGGCATTCCGGCGAACAACCCGTTCGTCGGCCATCAGGGCGCCGACGAGATCTTTGCGTACGGGTTCCGCAATCCGTACCGCTTCTCGTTCGACACCGGCACCGGACGGCTGATCGCGGCCGACGTCGGCCAGAACGATATCGAGGAAGTCGACGTCGTCGTCAGCGGGGGCAACTACGGATGGCCGGTGAAGGAAGGCAGCTTCCTGTTCGATATGAACGGCGCCGATAGGGGCTTCACCACCGTGTACTCGCCCGGCGTCCCCGCGGGGATGATCGACCCGGTCGCCGAGTACGACCATGACGAGGGCATCTCGATAACCGGCGGCTTCATGTATCGCGGCAAGAGCGTCAAAGCGCTTCGCGACTCCTACGTATTCGGCGATTGGCTGAGCCGTCTGTTCCACCTGACAGACGACGGCTCGATTGCCGAGCTCAATCCGGTCGGGGCGGGCCTCGGCGTACGAGTCACCGGATTCGGACAGGACCGCAAGGGCGAACTGTACGTCCTCGGCCAACCCGGGTTTGCCCCAGTCGGCACGGCCGGCGTAGTCATGAAGATCGTCGAGGCGGACGATGCGAGAGAGTTCGCAGCGGACCTGGCCGGCGCCAACGAAGTCCCCCCCGTGGCCAGCGATGCCTCGGGTGAGGCGAGCTTCAAAGTCGACAAGGATCGCTCGACGATTCGTTATGAGCTCCAGGTTGAGGACATCGCAGGTGTCCTCCAGGCACACATCCACATCGCACCAGCAGGGGAAAACGGACCGGTCGCTGCGTTCCTCTTCGGTCTCGTACCGGGCGGGCTCGACGTGGATGGTGAGGAAACGATCGCTCGCGGCGCCATCACCGCTGCCGATCTTCTCGGGCCGCTGGCCGGTATGACGATCGACGATCTGGTGACGGAGATGCAGCGCGGTAACGCCTACGTCAACGTTCACACGGTTGCCCATCCCGGTGGAGAGATACGCGGCCAAATCGAAGTCGACTGACGGAGCATCCCGCGCACCGGGCTCCCGTGACCGAGCGGGGAGCCCGGTGGGTGGGTCACCTTCGACGGCATCGGACAGATCCCGTAGTCTCGCGGTATGCCGCATGTGAACGTCGACGGGTGCCGGATTCACTACGAGGTCTCCGGCAAGGGTGATCCACTGCTGATGCTCTCCGGCCTCGGGGGCGTCGGCCGGGCCTGGGGATCGCTCATCGACATGCTGGCGGAGCACTACCTCACGATTGTCCCGGATCACCGCGGGACGGGGGCCTCGGATGCTCCGGCCGGTGGATACACGATCGAGCAACATGCAGCCGACATGGCAGCAGTGCTCGCCGCCGTCGACTGCGGCCCGGCGCACGTCCTCGGGTCGTCCACCGGAGGGGCGATCGCGCAGCAGATGGCGCTCGACCATCGCTCCGTGACCCGTTCGATCCTGATTGCCAGCTCCTGGGCGAAGCCGGACGATTTCTTCCGGCACCAGTTCGCCGCCCGCAAACAGATCCTGCTCGAGGCGGGCCCCGAGCTCTATACGGCGACTTCGGCGCTGTTTCTCTACTCGCCGCAATTCTTCCGGGACCACTACGACCAGGTGGCGGCCTGGGTCGCCGCGGCCGGTGCCGGCACCCGGGACGCCCAGATCATGGCGCAACGCATCGACATGATCGTCGACTTCGACGAGAGCCGGAGGCTCGGCACAATCGACGTACCCGCGCTGATCCTCGTCGGAGACGGCGACGCATGTACGCCCCCCTACTTCTCGGAGGAACTCGCCCGGCTCATCCCCAACGCCCGATACCAGGTTCTCAACGGCGGGCACCTCATCTACAAGGAGTCCCCGGACGCGGTCTTCGCCGCGGTGCACGAGTTCCTGGCCGACGGACCACTAGATCGCGACGATGGGGCGAATGGCCTGACGTGACTCCAGGGCGTCGAGAGCTTCCCCGACACGCTCCATGGGATAGATGTGGTGCATCAGCGGGGACACATCGACTGCGCCGGTCTCCATCAACCGAATCATGGCGGGGTATGCGTTCGGGCTGGACCGCACTCCCAGCAGGTCGATCTCGTCGAGCGTGAGCTTGTCGGGACTTATCGGAATTGTGCTGCCACCCGTCAAGCCCAGCAGGGCGACCTTGCCGCCGCGCTTCGTCGAGGCGAGGGCCTGGGGAATGACGCTGGGGTTCCCGGCGCACTCGAACACGTAGTCGACTCCGAGGCCGCCGGTGAGATCGCGGATCGCCTCGACCGGGTCCTGTGCCTCGTAGTCGACGATCTCATCGGCGCCCATCTCTGCGGCGATCGACAGCCGCGAGCCGCGGCCCACGATGATCACTCTCGCGGCGCCGAGCGCCTTCGCATTGGCCGTTGACATCAGGCCGAGAAGGCCCGGCCCGAAAACCGCGGCGGTGGAGCCCGGCGCCAGGCCGACACGCCGCATCGCGTGCACGGTGAGGGACCCCTGGTTGACGAGGGCCCCGGCCAGCGGGCCGATCGAATCAGAGATCTTGTGAAACATCACCGCCGGCCGGGCGGCGTACTCCGCCAGCGCCCCGGGGGCCGTGTGACCGTATAGCTTGAATTCGCTGCGGGCCGATGAGATGCACAGGTTGTAGCGGCCGGTGCGGCAGTTGCTACATTCGCGGCACCCGATGTGGTTCTCGGCCGCCACCTGGTCGCCCACCTGGAGGTCGGTGCGCGTGACGTCCGGGCCGATCTCCACAACGGTGCCGGTCCATTCATGGCCCATGACGAAGGGCAGCGACGGAGGCCAGCCACGTTCCTGAAACCTTCCCTGGACCATCTTGAGGTCGGTGCCGCACAAGCCACATGCCGTCACCTTGACGAGGATCTCGCCCGGCCCGGGCACGGGCTGCTCCACCTCCTCGACACGCAACTCGTTCCAGTCCGCCAGGACCACAGCCTTCATGGTCATCAGCTCATCTCCCCGATGATCGCCACCCGCTGTTCCAGCGCCTCCACGATGTCTTCGAACGAAGCCACCACATGGTCTGCCACCTCGTCCATGATCTGGCGCGCTCTCTCGGGGCTCACCGATCCGGGCGTCCCGTACCAGCCGGTGGCGGCGACCTCCCTGAAGTCACGCAGGATCGGGAACACGTCGCGGCGCCGGAACAGGGCGTGGCCGTCCGTGCCGATCTCGACGGGGTCTCCGTCGAGCATACGATCGAGGTCGACGAGCCCCTCGTCGTGGGCCAGCACCGCAGCCGTCTCCATTGATCCGGCGTGGGTGAACTCCATCTCGTCGGGATAAAGCGCGTTGGTGATTATGTGCGTCTCGGCGATCACCACTCGCGCCGGATAGGTCCGCTGTATCTCGTCGGCCGCGAGGCGCACAGTCGGCGTGTTGCCTTCGTGCCAGTTGACGACAAGCAGCCTGGTGGCCCCGGCCGCGGACAGCCCGCCGGCGACGTCGACCATCAGGTCGATCATCGTCTGCGGCCGGACTGTGAGGGTTCCCGGCCACGGCAAGTGATAGGGCGCCACCCCCACCGCCGTCAACGGGAAGACCGGGGCCTGGAGCCTGTCCGCCACCCTGAGCCCGATGGTCAGGGCTGCGAAGTGATCGGTGCCGAGCGGCAAGTGCCCGCCGTGCTGCTCGACACTGCCCGTGACGATGATGGCGGTGCCGCGCGCCAGGGCGGCCGCGGCGTCGGGCTGGGTCATGTTCGGCAGTAGCAGAGCGTGGTCACCTGACATGGCGCTTCCTCCGGTCAGTAGTCGGCTTGTTCGTTGTGTTCGAGAGCGTGGCGGTGGGCAGCGATCGGCGTCTCCCACACCGAGGTTACGACCTCCACCAGCGTGCAGCCTTCGATGGGTCCGCCGAGGACCTCAGCAAGAGCCTCAGGATCTTCGACACGCACTGCGCGCAGGCCGTAGGCCGTTGCGACGTCGGCAAATCGGGTCTCGGGCAGGTCGGGGTCTTCCCAACCCCTTCCGAACGCAACACGGCGATACCAGCGGATCCAGCCGTACGACGAGTTGTTGAGCACTACGAGCAGCAGCGGGACTCCGTAGCGGGCGAGCGTGGCGAGCTCACCGATGGCGTAGGGCGCGGCTCCGTCGCCCATAACCGCAACAACACGAGGCGCTCCTGCCTCCAGCGCGCCGATCGCAGCCGGTATCGCCCATCCCAGCCCGGCCAGGCCCCGCGGAAAGAGAGTTCTGGGACCATGCTCGCCTGATTCGATGAAGGCGCCGACCCAGCCGCTCGACAGGCTGGCGTCGGCGATGACGACGTCCTCGGCCGCGATCACGCTGCTGAGCTCGCCCATAACCCGCTGGGGGTCAACCGGCACGGCCGCAGACGACCACAGCGCGGCACGGTCGCGCAGCCAACCGGCTTTGATCTCCGCGATCCGGGCTCGCCAGGCTTCTCGTTCGGAGGGGCTCACGTCGAGAGCAGCCAGGGTGGCGATAGCATCGGCACAGGCGATCACATCGACCGGCTGGTCGCGTCCCAGCTCGACAGGATCGATGTCGATCTGGGCAACACGTTGGCCGGCAGCCGGAAGTGTCCAGCCCGCGGTGGTGCCGCTTCCCCACTTGGTCCCGGCGAGGATGAGCACATCCGCCTCGGCTGCCGCCGCGGTGGCCGCGGGGTTGCCCAACGCCCCGAGGACACCGAGAACCATCCCAGCGCGCTCGTTGGCCGCTCCTTTGCCGGAAAGCGTCGTCGCCACCGCAACGCCCGCGTCAACCAGCCGGTCTACCTGGGCACCGATTCCGGCGCGGTTGGCTCCGCCGCCGACTACGACAAGCGGCCGCTGGGCTCTGGCGATGAGCGCCGAGATGGCGGCGACGCTGCCGGAGTCCGGAGGCGCCGGGAGGGAGGGGAAGCGCCCGAACCCGGCGGCATGGGGATCCTCGGCCTGGGACTCGCCGGGTGGCGGTCCATCGAGCACATCCTGGGGAATGATGACCGCGACGGGCCCGGGACGCCCGCTCGTCGCCTCCCGAAACGCCCGCCGGACGACCGGACCGAGGTCTTCGGGACGGCCCGCTACCCCGACCCACTTGGTGATGGGACGCAGCAGCGCTTCCTGGTCGAGTGCTTGCGATGTGGCTCCTCGATACTGGCGGCTCGCAGTCGCCCGGGGCAGGTCGCTCACGATTGCCAGCACAGGGATCGACGAGTTGAACGCCTCGGCGAGGCCCGACGGAAGCTTGGCCGCGCCGGGGCCGACTGTGGCATCGCACACCCCGACACGTCCGGTCAACCGGGCATATGCATCCGCGGCGTAGGCCGCGCTGCGCTCGTCGAGGACATCGACATGCTCGATGCGATCGTCGTGAGCTATCCCGTCGTAGAGCGCATTGGTTTGTCCACCGGGAAGTCCGAAGACAACGCTCACACCATGGGCACAGAGGAGGTCGACAAGGGTTCGTCCCGCATGTTCCAGACCGATCGGCAAGGGCCCACCTCTAACGACAATCGTCGGCCAGCCTACCGGCGACCCACCCATCCTGCGCTCTACGGATATTGCTCGACGATCTCTCGCGCCACCATGGCGTGGACACCTTTGTTGCCGTTGACGAGTTGGGTGACATGAAGATCGCAGGCGAGGCTGCACAGCAGGTAGGCGTCGGCGGCCGCCAACCCGGCCCGGGCGCCGAGCCAGTCGATCATGTCGCGCAGAGCCTGCTGCGCTGCGACATCGAGGTCGGGGTCGAAGCCGTGGGTGACGTAGTGGGTGGGGGTGACGGCGCGCGGGGTGCCCAGGGGCTGCTGCTTCACGAGGCGGAGCTCGAAAGTTCCCGTCATACACGTCTCGAGCGCGGTGAGGCTGACCTCGCCGTCGCCCTGGACGGCGTGGCCGTCTCCTGCGGAGAACAGGGCACCGGCGGTGTGAACCGGAAGGGAAACGACACTGCCCACCCCGAGCTCCTTGTTGTCCATGTTGCCGCCAAAGAAATCCGGCGGCTTCGAGCTCACCCTTCCCATCGCCGGCGGCGGCGCCGTAGCGAGGACACCGAAAAAGGGCCGCAGGGGGATCTCGCCGCCCCACGGCAGCGTGGCCCTCATCCGACCGCGATCGATCGCCACATGTCTCGTCCAGGGATCGGCGACATCGGACAGCGCCGCGATTGCCGGCTTGTGAGTGTTCCAGCCCCAGTCGGCGTCGAGGAGAATATCGAGTATCTCCACATCGAGCCGATCGCCCGGCTCGGCGCCCGCGACGGCGACCGGACCGGTGAGGATGTGCGGACCCAGCTCGGGCTGGAGCGTCGAATGGATCTGCCGCAACTCTGGTGGCACGACGAGCGGTGGGTCCGGCATGTACTCCGGCGCGCCCGACACGGTCTGGATCGTGATCGTGTCGCCGGACTCGATCGACAGGACCGGCTCGAGCGTCGCGTCGAAGTAGCCCCAATGGACGGTCGCGACGTTTGCGGGCAGCTCGTGGTGGGCGGCCGGGCTCACGCTTCAGGCGTGGGAGGCATCCAGCTGTTCTGCCGCCCGCCTCGCGTCTTCCTGCTCGATGAACTCGGCCAGCTCGCCATGCTGCGTGTGCAAGGTGATCAGCCAGCGCTGGCCGCCCGAGATGAACCCGATGTAGTGGCCGAGCTCGACCAGCTCGGGCTCGGTGAACTCATCGTGCAGCAGCTCCCAGAGCTCGTCATCGGCATCCGTCGGGTTGTCGATGATGGCATCGCAGTAGCGGAGTGCGATCTTCTCGCGGTGGGTGAACTCGTCCGATGCGAGGTAGGACTGGTCGCTGTCGAGGTTTGCCATACGGTGGCCGGGAACATGCACAAACTGTGCAGTATTCATGGTCCCTCAGTAGTGGCAGGCGGGCATCTCGAAGAGGCGATCCCACGAGGTGGCTATCCGCGCCCGCATCAACTCACGAAGTTCGGGCTCGAGAACGCCCTCTTCTCTCATTGTCCCGATGAGTGAGGTGAAGGAACGCATGACGACCTTGTTGTGGGCCCGGATCGCCTGATTCTCGGGACCGGGCCGACCGGTCTCGATGGCCGTCGCCAGCCACTCCTTCATCTCCGGATCGGTGACATCGTCCGGATGGACATAGCTGATCCTCGCCATCAGTCCTCCATCGTTGGTTGCTCGCGGGCCGGCACACCTCGTGCGCTCGATTGTAGCCAAGGGGCCTCGCGGGACGGGGCCGCGGCTCCCTGTCGACACCGGCCGTCAGACGATGGGAGGACCTCCCAGCCGGAGCGACCGATGGTCACCGGGGTCCGTGGCGTTGGCTATGAGGCGTTCCTTCTCCCGAACCCAGCAATCCTCACAGGTCGACTCGAGCTGGAACGCAGATTGGGTCAACACGATCTCGTGTTCGCCGACGCCTCCTATCCAATCGGCCGGAACCAGCAGGTCCATCTTGTGCCGGACGTGGATCTTCTCGAGCAGCTCTTCGGCGAAACCGCCGCCGAGAACAAACCAGGTGGAGCCGTTCTCGTCGAATCGGACATCCTTGATCTTGCCGACGCGCACCCCGTCGGTATCGATGACCTTCTTCTTCGCCATCTCGCTGAGCGTGATATCGGAGTACTGCATGATTCGAGAGTACCCGGTCGCGCAGCTGAAGCGAGGGTGACTTCCGGCGCGCTCTTGCCGGCCTTCAGATGATCGTGACGATCGCGACGGTCACGACGGCGGCGATGGCGGCGACGCCGAGCGCCAGTAGCGGGATCAGCCACGCGATCCTCTGACGGTTGCGCCGGCTCCGAATCGCCCAGGCGACAATCCACCCACGGTTGTTCGGCCCTTGGTTGTTCAAGCCATCTAGATATCCGAGTGCCCACTGCGCGACAGGCGAAGTCGGTGTCGGGCGGCCTATCGTCTCTCTGTGACGAAGGCATTCGTTCTAGGAGGCGGTGGCCGGTGGGGCGCTGTTGAGGTCGGCATGCTCCGCGCCCTCGATGAAGCCGGCATCCGACCAGATTTCATCGTCGGCACTTCTGTTGGCGCCTTCAACGGATCAGTGGTGGCCGCCCACGCGGGTTCCGCCGCGATCCAGCGCCTGACCGAGCTCTGGACGGAGATCGCGAGCGCCCGGCTCTTCGCGTCGGGGATCGGGCAGCGGGTGAAGAACCTCGCATTCATGCGGCCTGCCATCCACAGCACGGACCAATTGAGGGAGGCGCTGGAAGCCGTGCACGGTCCAGACACGAAGATCGAGGACCTGCAGATTCCTTTCCAGTGTGTCGCCTCGTCTATCGAGGGCGCGGCCGAGCACTGGTTCACGCAGGGGCCCCTTGTCGATGCGCTCCTCGCCAGCTCGGCCATCCCGGTGCTCCTGGCGCCGGTCGAGATCGACGGCGAACACTTCTACGACGGTGGAATCGTCAACTCCATACCTATCGACCGAGCGATCGACCTGGGCGCCACCACCGTCTTCGCGCTGCAGGTCGGCCGCGTCGAGTCCCCGCTTCGGCCGCCGCGCCGACTTCACGAGGCAGCGCTGCTCTCCTTCGAGATCGCGCGCAGACACAGGTTCCGCAGCGGAATCAAGCGCCTTCCCGACAATGTCGAGCTTCACGTCCTGCCGTCGGGAAACCCCCTCGAGTTTGACGACAGGCGCCAGCTGAAGTGGCGCGATACGACCGCGACGAGCGGGCTCATCGACGCCGCCTACCAAGCGAGCTCGGCGTATCTAGACGAGGCTGGTCGACGGTGAGCCTGCCTCCCAGGTGGCTCCGACGGCTCGTGATCGACCCGGCGGTGGTGATCGGCTTCGTGATGGCAGCCGTGGCGCTGCCTCTCTGGTTACTCGTCGCTCTGGTCGTGTCGCGACTCGTTCCGGGCAATTGGCGAATCCTCAGGGTGGCCTGGTTCCTCTTCCTATATCTAGCCGTCGAGGTCGCCGCCCTGATCACGCTATTCGCTCTGTGGCTCGCCTCGGGCTTCGGCTGGAAGATCCGATCGGACCCTTTCCAGCGGGCCCACTTCGCTGTGTTCGGCGCGGTGCTGCGCCGGGTAGTCGCCTCGGCACAGCGAGCCTTCAAGCTGGACGTCGCACTCGCCGACCCGCCTCCACAGACGGTCGGTCAGCCCGACCGCAAGCCGGCGCTGATCCTGAGCCGCCACGCCGGGCCCGGCGACTCGATGCTTCTACTGGACTTCCTGGTGAACGGATACAAGCGGAGGCCGCGGATCGTGCTCAAGGACTTCCTGCAGTGGGACCCCGCAATCGATGTCATGCTGAATCGGATCCCCGCGGCATTCGTTCCCGTCGGACGCAAGGGCGGCGAGTCCCTCATGCACGCGATCCGCGACCTCGCCGGCGGCATGCGTAGCGACGACGCGTTCGTCATCTTCCCCGAAGGGGCGAACTACACGGAAGGTCGCCACGCTCACGCCATCCGCAAGCTCCGCGAGATTGGGCGGCCCGACCTCGCCGAGCGAGCCGAGGACCTGCAGTTCACGCTGCCGCCGCGAACGGCCGGCGTCCAGGCGGCTCTGGATGCAGCCCCGGCCGACGGGGGCGTGTTCTTCATCGGTCACGCCGGGCTAGAAGCATTTCTCACTCCAGGTGACATCTGGCGGGCGATGCCCATCGACACGACGATCGCCGCCAAGACCTGGTTCGTTCCGGCCGAGGAGCTGCCGGACCCGGCCGACCTGGAGTCGTGGCTCTACGACATGTGGTCTCAGATCGATCAGTGGATCATCGGCACCCTGGCCGAAACGGCGGAACCTGGTTCCTGACGCTCGGCTGAGATCAGCTGGGGACGACGTCGTCGTCGGTCGCGATCGGATCCTCGCCAGTTTCCGCGCCGTCGTCGGGGATGTCAGGAGGGAGGTCTTCGGCGAGTTGCTCCAGGATGCTCTTCGGGTCCTCGGCCTGACACGAGCACTATCCGGCAGTCCCCTGGTTGCCTAGTCGGTGAACTTCCGCGGGAAACAGAACTCCGTGCCCGGCCGCGCACAGTGGCGTAGCTCGGCGTCGATGCCGACGATCGGGCCTGAGTCCCGCTCGACCGTGATCACCGTCGCCCGGCTGAAGCGCTTGCTGTTGTCGTACCACTCGGCCCAGTGGTCGTCGGCGGCGAACGCCACCTTGATTCGAACCGGGTACGTGAAGTAGTTCGGATCCAGGTAGTACATGAACTCACCATTGGCGTCGACGCCTTCGCCGTCGATGCCGGTGCCCGTATCGGCGTAGGTGAAGCCAACACTCACCAGCGTCAGCGGAACGCCGCGGCGATCGGTGACCTGGCCGCTGATCGACGGCCACGGCTGGAGCGCGGCATCGACTCCCGAGACCGGACCGTCGACGACCGAGATAACCATCGCCGAGCCCACGTCGGCGGCGTCATCGTAAAACTCGAGGAAGTAGAAGTCGGCAGTGAAGCCGATCTTGTAATCGCCGATCGGCAGGCACTCGGCAAACGTGCTGGTTGCTGGGTCGGTGCCGGCTCCGTCGTATCCGGTCCCATCGGGATACATGATCCCGACCGACGTCACCCGGTCCAGGGGCAGCCCGGTCACCGCATCGGTGACGACTCCGGACACCTCAAACGATCCTGCCTCACAGATGACGGCGCCCGCCCCGGCGGCCGCGGTCAGTGTCGCCGCCAGCATCCCCACGATCACGAGCGCTGCTCTCACTCGCATCAGACCTCCCGTTTCGTCGTGCGCCAATCGTATCCTACGACCACCCTCGGTGACTAGAGACTACTTTATGTGTGGGCAGCAGCTGGCTTTGATACACCAGGTCGCCCACTTCGCCCCCGGTTTCGGGTGGAGAGTTGATTCGGCACGACCGACCAGACCCCATGCGTGGGTTCCACATCGGCCCGCACAGACGCTGTCGGGCGTTTCATCGGTGAGGTGGCTGCGTGCCGCGGTGACCGCGTCCATGCGAGTCGTTCTTCTGCGGTGACCAGATCCGCCTCGAGGGACCGGTCAGCAAGGCCCCCGGACCGCTGCTACCTGAGTTCGCCCGCTTTTCCTCGGGCCTCACCGCTTCCGTCAGGCCAGGTCCGACCCGAGTGTCGCCGGCGCCGCGTCGGCGCGTGGCAGCGGACACGGTCGCGTTGGCCCAAGCCGGTTGCGAGATCGGCCGAGTTGAGCACGTACAGCAGCTTCACGTCGGCGTGCGCCCTACCTCTCCCCTGACCATGGTCACACGTTCGCGGCTCGCGGTCGCTGGCTATCCTGCCCGCGCACCGAACGTAGAGGCCCTGATGACAACAGAATCCGAACCGCTCACGCCGGCATTTGCTGCAGAGTTCCTGGCGGACCTCACAGAGAAGATCGAGGCGCGAGACGTTGATGCGATGGTGGCACTGTGTTCCGACGACGCGGTGTACCAAGACGCAGGGCCGTCGTCGGAGATAGGTCGTGAGGAGATGCGACGCATGTGGACGCCAGTCTTCGCCGCCATGGAGCATGCCCAGGCGACGGTGCTGGAATCGTTTCTTGGCCTGGAAAGCGACACCATTGCAGCGCATTGGCAACTGAGGTTCAAACGCCGCGATATCGTCGAACCGATCGAGATCGAGACAGTCGCGATCTACGCCTTCCGGGAGGGCATGATCTGCCGGTGGACGACGATCTTCCGCAATTTCGATTGGATGGGGAATCTGTGGCCGTGATCAAGGAGTCCTCTCCCGCAGCTGCCCGCTCCCATCGTGAGCCATGGAGCACAAAAAGCCACGATCGCGACGACGACTAGACCTACGCTGCCGGTGTGCAGACCACCAGGGCGGATTTGCGGGAGCGTGTCCGCCACATCATCTTCGACCACGATACGCCGGCGTCCCGAACGTTCGACGTGGCCTTGCTGGCTCTCATCGCGCTCAGCGTGCTGCTCGTCATGCTCGAGACGGTCGAGGAGATCGAGGCTCGCTACGACACCCTGTTCTTCGTCCTCGAGTGGATCATCACGATCGTATTCACGATTGAATACATAGCCCGCCTCGTAACCGTCACTAGGAAGTGGCGGTACGCCCGCAGCTTCTTTGGGGTCGTCGACCTGTTGGCGATCCTGCCTGTGTACCTCAGCTTGATCCTGCCGGGGGCCCAGTCGCTGCTCGTGATTCGCTCGCTGCGACTGTTGCGCGTGTTTCGCGTGTTGAAGATGGCGCGCTTCATCAGCGAAGCGAACTTCCTGGTGCGAGCGATCAAAGCCAGCTCGCGCAAGATCGTGGTGTTCTTGATCGCGGTTGTGCTCATCAACGTCATCGTGGGATCGACGATGTACCTGATCGAGGGTCCCGAGAGCGGGTACGACTCGATGTTCCGGGGGCTCTACTGGTCAATCGTCACGATGAGCACAGTCGGGTTCGGCGATATTGCGCCCTCGACTCCCCTCGGCCAAGTGCTGGCGGCGATGTTGATGATCGTCGGCTACAGCGTGATTGCGGTGCCCACCGGCATAGTGTCGGCCGAGGTCGCCAGCGCAGGCCGCCCGCGTGAGCAAGCCTGCCGCCGCTGCGGCTCAGCCGTTCACGCCGAAAAGGCCCGATTCTGCGACTCTTGCGGCGTCGAGTTGGCCGGTTGACGGACTCGGAAACGTCAAGGCACGCGCCCGCCGGGGCACGGCGAGTAGGCACCCGTCCCGTTCCCGCTGTCGCGGTCTCCACATCGTCGATCCGGGCTCCCGCCAGATCGACTCCGGGAGCAGGAAGACTGTCATCACCGAGCGCGCCCGCCGGGAGAGGCTGTCCCGATCGAACAGGGAAATGGAGAGCCTCGGCCTGATCGAGCTCCGCGGCGTCGGACGATCGAGCTGCCGGCAATGAGCCGCACCGGCTGAGGCGGCTCCCGACGACACCTGAGCAATCGGGATGTGATCTACGCCAATCCCTGGAGCTCGTCGGGTTGCCTCCGTGGTCGTTGGAGACACGCTGCTGCGCAGCAATCATGGTGGCATGGAGACTCGGATTCTTCACTCATCTGGCGACGGCGCTGTTTCTGTCGTGACCGAGCTACCGGACGCGGACTCGGCGACTGGTTGGGCGTGGATCGATGTGACTGTTGGGCCTGACGACATCGACGATTTGGTTGCGTTGACCGATGGCCTGGAGCTCGATGCTGTTGCTGTGCGAGACGCTGTTGACGATCTCGACTTCCCCAAGTTCGACGATTTCGGTCATCACCTGCTGGTGATCCTGCACGGTGTTCGAGACGATCGGGTGGAGACCTACGAGGTCGACTGCTTCGTGACGGAGCGGTATCTCGTTACGGTTCATACAGCGTCGTCCCCTTCGCTTGACGCCGTATGGTCCCGGTTGCAGGAGAGTCCGAGGCTTGGCCGCGGTGGTGTCGACCAGCTCCTCGCCCGCATTGCGGACGTTCTGACGCGACGCCTGCTCGCCGTGGTTGACGCCTTTGATGATGTGGCCGACAACCTCGTCGAGAAGGCTCTCACGGCCGACGCTCGTCTTCTGCCTGAGCTGACGGCCGTTCGGTCGGATCTCTCCTCCGTGCGGCGTGTCGTCCATCCTCAGCGGGAGACCCTCGATCTACTGCGCCGGAGCTCGTCCGAACTCATTGGGGAGGCCGGAAGGCGGAGGTTCTCCGACGCTTTTGACGTCGCCTCTAGAACCGCACAAAGCCTCGAAGGTGCCCGGACGGGCCTCGCCGAGATCCTCGATGCCTATCGGGGCGCTGAGGCGCGCAAAGCCACCGACGTAACCATGGTTCTGACGATCTACGCCGCGATCATGCTTCCGCTCTCCCTCGTCGCCGGGTTCTTCGGCATGAATTTCGTGAACATCCCGGGCTTGGATTCTGAATGGGGCTGGATCATGGCCAGCGCAATCATGGGCGTGATCGCTGCGCTCTCCCTGGGCGTGTTTGTCGCAGCCGGCTGGATACGGCGTCCGTCGGGGCGGAAGGCAGGCGCGACGCTGGGGCGTGGCCTCATCGAAGCAGCGCGCGCCCCCGCTCAGGTGGTTGGCGCCGTATACGAAATCTCGACCATGCCGATTCGGGCCACTGTGAAGCGACCACGGCCTCCCAGCCGGGGGTCCGGCTAAGGGGCCTTCCTGGCAAGGACGCAGGACGAAGGCCCATTTGTAGATGCGTCGAGGACGAGGACACAGCCAGGGGGGTTCCTGGCCGCCGTCAACCCGGCGAACGTTGCTGGTCAGGGCACTAGCCAGGTCGATTTGTGCTTGCGACCTCAGCGGTCGGCTCAGCACCGGGCGAGGCTTCCGGCTCGGAGGTTCCGCTACCGGTCGTGTTCGCAGCAACCGTCACCAGCATCGCCACAACAAGTGAGATTGCGAATCGATCGGGCTCTAATCACTCAACTCCCGGACGGTGTGCCCTCCCGACCTCGGGTCGGAAGGGCCCCATGTTTCGGCATCCGTTTCTGGCTGCGCTACCGAATAGGGTGCATGGACAGCTCGATTCTCTACCCCGCAACGCCTGCTGAAGCTATCGAACGGCCGGTCATGTTGCAGGGCTGGAAGGAACTCACCTATCTGCACTGGCCCTATAGCCCAGCGGCTGTGCAGCGACAACTGCCCGCCGGCCTTCAGGTTGATACCTTCGATGGTGAGGCGTGGGTCGGGCTCGTTGCTTTCCGCATGGAGCGCATCCGCTTGCCGCGCACGCCGGCTGTGCCGTACTTGGGCACGTTTTTCGAGACGAACGTGCGGACGTACGTGCGAGGTCCCGACGGGCGGCCCGGAGTGTGGTTTCACTCCCTCGATGTCGATCGGCTCCTCCCCGTCCTCGTGGCTCGGGGCACGTACCGGCTTCCATACATGTGGTCAAAGATGGGAATCGAGAGGCGCGGCGACGAGCTGAGCTACGTCGCCCGGCGACGCTGGCCAGGTCCTCGCGGAGCCCGAAGCAGGTTCTCCATTCGAGCTGGAGACCCGATTGCAGATCCGAGCCCGCTCGAACACTTCCTCACCGCCCGATGGGGACTGTTCACTCAGCTGGCCTCGCGAATGTCCTTTGCCCCAGTTGCCCATCCGGCGTGGCCCCTGCAACGCGCCGAGCTGCGCGTTTTGGACGACGAGCTGGTGGAGGCCGCCGGCTACAGCAAACCAAAGGGGCGCCCCCTCGTGCACTTCTCGCCCGGCGTCGAGGTGCGGATCGGGCTCCCGAGGCGTGTCGATCATGCCTGAGGCTCATACGATTCAACTCCATGTTTGCGGTCGTCACAGTGAGCCGTGCCGGCGGAGCTGCCAACCGAGTAGAGCCGCCCACTGAGCCGAATCCGCCGACTGATCGATCGCTATCGCAATCGTGTGGTGGATTCGACCGCCGGACTCTTCTCTCACGCGCCATACCCTCTGGCAAACACACTTGCTCACAAGGGCGACCCGGGTTTGTGCGGCCCCGAGTCGGTGGCATGGCCGGTCCTCGGAGATGCCGCCGCTTTCATCGGTGGTATCCGGGCCCTTCTCGTCCAGGCAGCCCACCCGGAGGTGGTTGCAGGTGTCTCCGATCACTCACGCTATCGCGAAGACCCTCTCGGCCGGCTCAGCCGCACCTCCGCCTACGTGACGGCAACGTCGTTCGGAGCAATGCCGGAGGTCGAGGCTGCCGTTGCGATGGTGCGGTCCGCCCACCGTCCAGTGAGGGGCGAGTCACACCGTGGCAGAAGCTATCGGGCTGGTGCGCCGGCGCTCGCCGTATGGGTCCACAACGCTCTCATTCCAGGACAGCTCGATACCGCCACGTTTGCCGGCGCCGGGACTTGACCTCACGGCAAGCGCAATGGGTGAGCTGCCCACCGTCACGGGATCATCACGAGCGCTAGAGATGACCAGCGGCGATCGCCGAGACCACCTCGTCGGCACGAACCCGCAGCTGAGGCAGATCGGTCAGTCGACCGAGGATGTGGTACTGGCGGGCCATGCGGGCGTTCGGCTGGAGCTGGTCGCGGTGGCGATCGAGAAAAGCCCAGTACAAGGTGGTGAACGGACAGGCATCGGCGCCGATGCGCTTGGCGGGGTCAAACGAGCAGCTCGCGCAGTAGTCGCTCATCCGGTTGATGTAGGCGCCCCCGGACACGTAGGGCTTGGTGGACATGCGCCCACCGTCGGCCCACAGTCCCATGCCCATCACGTTGGGCCCCATCACCCAGTTGGCACCGTCGACGAAGTTGTCACGCATCCAGTCGCGTACGCGGGCCGGGTGAATGCCATATAGGTTGGCGAGGTTTGACAGCACCATCAGCCGCTGGATGTGGTGGACCCAGGCGCGCTCCCCGACGCCATCGAGCGCGGTGGCGACGCATCGCATCGTGGTTTCGGCCTCACCGGTCCATGAAGGAGGTAGCGCCCGGGTATGTCCGAGTTCGTTGGCGCTGTACTGGTCGGGCCACAGCCAGTAAACACCCCACACGAATTCGCGCCAGCCAATGATCTGTCTGATGAATCCCTCTGCCGAGTTGATCGGCACACGACCCGCCCGATAGGCATCCTCGACTCGATCACACACCTCCCCGGGTAGGAGGAGGCCGAGGTTGAGGTACGGGCTGAGCAAAGAGTGCGCCAGATGCCAGCTGGATTCGACCATGGCGTCCTCGTGCGGACCAAACCGTGGCAGCACATCGTCGATGAAGTGGCGAAGCCGAGCCAAAGCACTGCGCCGGGACGTCGCCCACCAACCCACCGGATTCAGTCCGGGCGCATCGTCGGGAAGTGAACTGATGACCTCGAAATCGACATCATCGAGCCGGCTCACCATGGGCTCTGGCCAATCGCCTCCGTCCCTGGGAGGCGGCTCACGATTCTCGCGATCGTAGTTCCAGTCACCACCAGCGGGTTCGCCATCATCCATCAGATACCCAAGGCGGCGTCGCTGCCATCGATAGAAATCTTCAAGCCTGAGCCGTGTTCGATCACCCGCCCATTGCGCGAAGTCGTTGCGGTGGCAGAGGAACTGGTTGGACGGCACCAATTCGACGTCGAGCCCGCGCAGCAGGGCTTCGATCGTTCGCGAGTTCGGTTCGGTGGCTACCACCGTTTCCGGGTTGAACTCGGCCACGTGCTCGAGTAGCCCGGCCCGCAGCGTTGGTGACCGCCGGACGTCCACAAGGAATCCGGACCGGCGCAGCTGGAGAGCAAACCGGCGCATTGCAGTCAGGACCAAGTGGAGCCGCTGCCGGTGGAACCTGGGTCCGGCGATCATGGATTCGCTCTCGACGAGCAAAATCCTCGCCGTAGCAGGGGTGACTTCGCTGAGGGCACCGATGCGGCGGTTCAATTGGTCGCCGAGGACCCATACGGTCTTCACTTGGTCTGCCCCTCCGTTGGTAGCAGTTCCGATCGCGGGTCATGCGCCCAGCGTCGATGCTACGACTATTCCGCGAAGGCTCCACACCGCAGTAGCCCACCAGTCGACGAGACGGGTCGACTGATCAAGACCGGGTCGCGTGGTCTGCGTGGGATGGCGAGCAGTTGGCTCACGCTGCCTGAAAGGCCTCGGCAGAAAGCTCACGCCGCCCTGCGGCCAGCCCATCCACGACCGTGCGGGCCACATCCACCGGATCCAGTCCACGCGGCAGATTGGGCGCAGTACCGGCAATTGTCCGGGTGGTGAGCCCAGTCTCGGTATGGGGCGGCCTGGCATCGAGCACATGTATGTTCCGGCGGCGCAGCTCGCGGCTGAGGGCGGTCGAGGCAGCGCTCAATCCAGCCTTCACCGCCGAGTAGGCCGCCATGTTGGCGACTGGGGTTTCGGCAACCACGCCGGTGATGTTCACGATGAAGCCGACATCGAGGTGCTCGAGCGCGATGCGAGCAACGCGCAGAGGTCCCACGAGATCGGCGGCGACAAGCTCGTCGAGAGCTGCGTCGGATAGCTCTGACAATGGTCCAAACGCAACTACACCGGCAGCGTTGACGACTCCGTCCAGGCCCCCGAGCAGCCTCGTTGCGGTTTCGACGACATGTGTCGCATGTTCGGCCACCCGCAGGTCGAAGATGACGGATGGGACGTTAGGGCCTATTGCACTTGCCCTCTCCTGCAGTCGCGTCGCGTCTCGACCCGCCAGCATGACCAAGGCGCCACGAGTTGCGAGCTCCCCAGCTATCGCGCTCCCCAGGACGCCCGATCCTCCGAGCACCAGGGTCCGCTTGTCCGCCAAGTCAATCGACGCCATTGTGATCCTCCATGCCATCCGCGGCGAGTTGAGCTCGGTCCTCCAACTCGTCATCGGCGACATGGAGCTCGGTGAGCCCGTCCGGACGCGTAACCGCGTATCGACCCGCCTCCGCCATGTCGTCCGCCTGCACTTCGTACATTCGATGCAGACCGAACGAGAAACTCGCTGCGGTTGTGATGATGAACAGAATTGATCCGAAGCTGAAGATGAGGGCCTCGCTCATTGTCGCTCTCCGGTCAGCACGAGGGTCCCCAGTGAATGGATCGCCGGCACCCAGAGACCCACGAACAGGCCAAGTTCCCGGTCGACGAGGAACCACAGACTCACCGACAAAATGAAGGATGCGAATGCTGCCCCCATGAAGATCAGCTTGGTGCGATGGAAAGGGGTGAGCGCCGCTAGGAGCGCCCTGGTGTTCCTAGTAGGGGCTGTGGGCAACGTCATGTGTCTCCTCGATCGCGATACCCTTCTTACGGACTCAACGGCAACTGAGGATGAGCGCTCCAACGCGGCCGTGGCAGGCGCCCGGGCACTACTGGCCGGCTCTTCCAGCCTGCAGCGCTGAGCATCGATTGCTACGTCCTCGACGTTGCGCATACTGCCGTCGCCTTTGGGCCCATCCCCCGTGCGGCGGAGAGCGCTGTGAGAGAGTCCGGACGAACCTTCATCAAACCAGATGACGCGGCGGACTCTGATTCTCAGACGTGTGTGAAGGTGGCTGCCGGCGGTTCGACGCCGGCCCGGGCGATGCCTGCCGGCGACGCACCGTTGCTCCCACGACCATGCCGGCCGCCAGCAGCACCAGTTTCTTGACGACGAACTCCCCCTCGACGGTCAGAAGCAGCAAATTACCGTCCCGGAATGCCACCTCGGGTTGCACGATCAGCACCAGGAAGGTGCCGGCCATCTGGAGCGCGAACAGGCCGAGCACCGCCCGCGGGGCCCGGCGCATCAGCAGGCCGACGCCCACCATGATCTCGAAGAGCCCCAGCAGCGGGACGAACCAGTCCGGGTCGACCCAGTAGACCGTGTCGGCTACCAGGTCGGTGACCGGCGTCACGTCGAAGACCTTGAGCGCGCCGAACCAAACGAAGACGATGGCCACGGCGATCCGCAGCACGGTGATGCTCCACCGCTGGAGGAACTTCGTGATGGCGTCGTCGATCTGAGGGATCGGTGCTTTGTCCACGTGAGCAACGGTATTGGGGTCGCAGCTCCTAGCTCGAATCAGGTGCAACCGTTCACTGCGGCCGCTTCCCTTCGAGCAGGTCACAGGCGTCATCGGCGAGGCCCTGGCCGGCCTCTCCGTAAAGATTGCGAGCCACGTCCACGCCCGCATTCTCGAGTGCGGTCACCTCGTCGGGGAATGTCGCCGATGCCGCGATGCGTACGTTGGGGAGGAACTGCTTCACCCGCCTGACGCCCTCGAGGTTGGCGCGATGATCGCCCATGGCCATCACCACGAGTTCGGTTCCGGGATGGAGACGCAGGCGATCCCAGAAGTCGCTGTCGAGGGCATCGCCGCGAATCATGACACGACCGGCCGCTCGGCTGGCGTCCACCGCCTCATCGTGCCTGTCGACGCCGAGGACGACCCCACGGCGTCTGAGAACCAGCTCATCGTAGGCGCCTGCACCGACCCTGCCCATGCCGAACACGATCACGCGAGCGTCGCCCGGCTCGATGACGGCGTCGTCGGAGCGGATCGGATGCCGTTCGAGCCCGGCCAGCCAGGACGAAGCGCGTTGGTAGATCGTGTATCGGGCGGTGTTGATCGGCGCGGCCACCGCGAACGAGGCGGCAACCGCCACGGCGATCGCCGACGCCCACTGCTGATCGAGCCAGGCGCGCTCGACGCCGACGGCGGCGACGATGAGCCCGAACTCGCTGTAGTTGGCCAGGGTCGCCGAAGCATGCCAGGCGGTCCGGGACCGCAGCCGGAAACGGGAAAGGAGCGTTAGGTACCCGGCGGTCTTCAGCGGGATCACGAGAAGCACAATGGCTGCAACTGCCATCGCCGCCGGTCCCGGTGCACCCCCCAGGCCGATGGACAGGAAGAACCCGACCAGCAGGATGTCCTTGAAACCCAGCAGCGTCTCGGCCAACTCGGCGGCGCGGCGATGGGAAGCGAGGGTCAGGCCCACTACGAGCGCACCGAGATCCGGCTTGAGGCCGACTTGGTCGAAGGTGCCGGCACCCACGCCGATTGCCAGCGCGAAGCCGAGGAGGATTAGCAGTTCTCCGTGGCCGCTGCGGTCGAGGACCCATCCGTACAGCGGCCGGGCGGCGACCACTGCGATGACGACGGGGACGGCCCAGATAGACGGCGGTTCATCGACGGCCAGCGTCAAGAAAAGCACAGCGAAGATGTCCTGAACGATGAGCATGCCGATGGCGATGCGCCCCGGCAGCGACCCGGACTCGTTGCGGTCCTCGAGAGCCTTGACCGCAAAGACCGTGCTCGAGAACGAGAAGGCAAATCCCACCAGGGCAGCGCGGGCCGGGGTGAGCCCGGCGGCGAGCGGCAGGCCGAGCGCCCCGAGACCCAGGAACAGTGAGCCGATAGCTGCGGATGTGACTGCCAAGTGGATTCCGGCACCGGCCCATACCTCACGTCGGGCCAGAGTGCGCAGGCGCAGCTTCAATCCGATTCCGAACAGCAGCAGGTAGACCCCGAAGTCCCCAATCAGGTCGATGCTTTCCGTGGTCTCGTGACCGAACGCATGCAGAACAAATCCGGCGGCCAGGTAGCCGACCAGCGGAGGCAGCCGGACCAGCGCGGCGGCGAACCCGAGCCCAAACGCCGCCAGGATGAACGCTAGGTCCATGTTCGTGTCACCTCACATCGGAGAAGGCATCGTACCGGGCGGCGCGCTCGTGCTCCTTCTGTCAAACGATCCTTGTCAGCACCGGGCGACGACTCCCACCGCCGGGCTAGTCCAGATTCCACAGGCGTCCACACACGTCCATAGCAATCCATAGCGAATGGCTCCCAACTTGGCTCCCGGCGGGGGCGCCGGACGAGCGTTTGCACCGAGCCGGTCGGCGCTGCCGAGTCCGGGGGCGTTCCTCGACGACCTCGAACAGCCTCATGTTGTTGCGCATGGATCCGGAAGGCTTGATCAGTCCTCGAACGTGAGGATCTGGTAGGAGCCCCGGCCTCTGGCCAGCAGCGATAGCTGCTCCGTTGGGATGATGCGGATCGACCCCGCGGTCCGGTGCTCGATGCCGACGGGATATGACACCCACGAGGCCCCGTCGTCGGTGGTCTCCCACAGCCTGCCCGGACACCTCACCCGCACGGTCGTGCCAACCCGTACGACCTCGAGCGGATCGATCGACGGTACGGTGATAGACCGCTCCTCATCGATGAACTCGATCGTCGTCGATCTCGACGCGATGTCTGTGACGAGGAAGGGGACTCCAGAGTCGAGCCCGCGCAGCCCGTCGATCTCGAACGGGGCCCAGGTCACACCATCCGCTGTAACCAGGCCACCATCCGGGGGTGACCGACCTTCTTCGAAACCGATGATCAGACCCCCCGCGGCGGCGACCGGGTGGACAGCCGCGGATGAATCCGGAGGCACGATGTGCCATTGCTCGCCGTACCGACGGACGGCGACCACAGTTGCGCCCCGCTCGTCCGGTCCATAGGCCATCATTCCCCACGGCGTCACGGTCATACCGGCGACCGAGATCGCCAGATTCTCGGCGACCCAGCTCCCTGCGCCGTCATCTCGCAACAAACGTGACTCAGCGTCGATCATGTAGAGCGTGTCCGCGGTGGTCACCAGACGGGCGGCCACAACACCCTCGCGGATGACCTCGATGCCTGGCGCCGACGTGCGCAACACGCCCTGCGGCGTGGCGATCACCAGCTCGCCGTCGAACCGGACGACCTGGAAGGGCCGCGGAGCTTCGCCCACGGATCCGTGGCCAAAGACCTGCTCTGCCCGCCACCGACCATCGCCCACAGCCGGTTCGGCAGTCACCGCGGTCTGCCCACTGGTCAAGCCGCGCAGCCAGAGCGCCGGTGAGTACCTTCCGCCCCCCATCGCGATGACGGCGCCGTCCGACGCCGCTCTCGCGGTATGGCGGTCGGGCTCGAACCCGGTCGCCGTCTCGGGATAGCGATAGCGGACCTCGACGACCCCTGAGTCGTCCACGATCCGGAAACGCTCGTCGTCCTCTCCGACGTGGACGACTCCGAGGTTGGTGGCCGCCAAGGCGGCATTCCCGAGGCCCTCGTACCCAGACCCGAGCAGCTCCCAGCCGCCCAGGTCGGTGGATCGGGCGTATGACACCGCAGTTCCTTCGGCGAACTCAGCGAGCCACCAGCCGTCGATCGACTGCACCACGGAGGCGAAGGCGCCGCGTTCCAGCTGACGGGGAAGCGAAACCGGCTCGGGCACCAGCGACGAGCCTTCGAGCCGCCACACGGCCGGCCGGTCCCCGGCGTGTCCGAACGCCATGAGGCCGTTCAAGCCAACCACCACCTCCGAGATACCGCTGTAGCGGCCCGGCGGGTCGGCAAAGCCCACCGGGCTCCACACCCCACGGGAGAACTCCCATACCGCGGCTGCAGTCGGACCGGGGTTCTCCCCGGGATCACCCACCTGGGAGGCTTGCACACCGCCGGCGAAAAGGCGGGTTCCCGATTCCACCAGCGACTCGACTCGCACGAAACCGCCCGGCAGCAGCATGGAATCCCAGGTCACCCCCCCGTCCGCAGAGATCCAAGAACGGGCTCCATGTCTGTCGGCCACGGACGAATCGATCACCACGAGCCGGGAGCCGGCCACCAGGGCGCGCACCTCACCGTCGAGCGATCCGGGGAAGGTGCGGGTCACCCAAACCTGTGCGTCCTTCGAGGTCGCAACCGTCGCCTGCTCACCGTCGCCGAGAGCCATCCATCCCGACTCACCGTGCACCAGAGCGACGATGGTGCCGCTGCTGCCGTTGCCCGTCAGATCGAGGCGGACCCAACCCAACGCGACCTCAGGTACCTCCGATCGATGTACGGTTTCGGACAAAGGCGGCACCGTGACGAGCGGCACCGGGTCGGCTTCGGCCGGCTCCGGCGGCGCGGCCCGATCGGTGCCCAGCAACGGAATACCCACGATCACCGCGGCGGTTACGGCCAGCGCGAGCACCCATGCCGGGACGCCGCCGAGGTGGGGCGGACGGGGCGAGGACATCCGACGATCATTGCCGGACATAAACACACGGTCGTCTGCCATCTGACACGACTTTACGGCGACGGTCGACCTACAGCGGCCTGCGAACGGCTCGGCAGCTTTCTGGGATGCTGCCGTCCGTCGCGCTCCGTCGACGTTCGATCTCGATGAGGCGCGACTACTCCCGTACTGCCGGCCCGATCGGCTGCCAACAACACGCCAGAGTGACGCGAAATGGTGCTTCTCCTACCAACGCTCTGTTCTTCCGAATAGGGCCGCGGCACCCTCATAGGATGAGAGTCGAGGTGGACTCTGCGCTCGGAAGCAAGACCACCGGCCCACGACGGAGCACGTCGGTGGCGTTCCTGTACACGAAGCGTTGCCGCACGCCCGGAGGGACTCGGTGAACTCTCCGAGTTCGACTTCCAAACTTCTGATCCGTAGTTCGGTGCCGGGCTTACCGCGCTGTCACGCTGCCGCCCGCGCAGTCCCTCCACCTGGGACTTTGCACGATCAGGTGTCCGCTGAGACACACCATGCCACGCTGTGTCCCAGGGCGTTCGGTAGAAGTCGGGTAGAAGATCACTTGCTTGGTCGAAACCGCGCGCACAAAGGTGAAGGACGTCGGCGCATCTCCATCCCCGCCTCGTATATGCACGGCCACGAGCCTCTCCCGGCTGGGACCAGCACCTAGAAACGGGCACACGACCAGGATGGACATGACCGGATGGGGCGGCCGACCGTGCCCCCTACTCGTAGCGCAGCGCAACTCCGGGGCTGAGGTCGATCGCCCGCGTCGCGGGCCGGCGCACGATGAGTGTGGCCAGCAACAGGGCCACCAACAGGGAGGGCACTATGGCCCAATATGGCGGTACCAGGCCGAAGGAAGTGTTGAAGGCCCTGCCGATTACCCACAGCATCGCCCATCCTGAGAAGAAACCCACCGGCAACGCCAAAACCCAGCCGAGTGTTGCCAGCGCAAGCCCTTCTGCGCCGATCATACGGCGCACATCCTTGGCCCGAGCGCCGACCGACCGGAGAATCCCGATCTCTCGCGTGCGTTCGAGGACTGTCATCGTCATGGCGCTGGCGAGACCAATCATGCCGATCGCCGCGATGGGTATCCCCAACGCGCCGATGATCCCCAGGATGAGCCTCTCCTCTGCCCTCGCTGCTCTGGCGTCGATGTAGTTGACTTCCAAGTCAAACTGGTAGCCGGCGGAGCTGAGGGTGTTGGCGATCCCGCTAGCCACACTGTCGATGTACTCCTCGTCCTGGTTGGCAGTTCGCACCCAGTACCAGTTGGGCGCTGTCCTGAGGTCCATGTCATATTGCGTCTCGATAGGCAGGTAGACGATCTTGCCGTCGTTGCTCATGTTCCTGTCGACCCCGATGATCTGCAGCGTCTCGCTCCCACCCGGGGTCTCCACTGCAACCTCGGCTCCCACCTCGACGCCTGTGAGTTCGGCGAGCGGCAGACCAATGACGGCGACTCGTGCCTGCGTCGCCGCTTCCTCCGGTGTGAACCATCTCCCTGCCACGACATCCTTGCCGAAGATCGTCGTGTCGGCCTCGAGCCCGAGCATCGCAGCCCGCTCCTCACCAACGCCGATAGTGCTCCAGTACACACCCTCTACGTCAGCGACTCCGGCGACATTCGCGATCCTCGACTCGAATCCGTCGACGCCAGGGCCGTCGGAGACCTCGATGTCGCCGCCTTCGGCGTTCCGCCAATCCTGCGCGGCGTCCATGACTGTCGCGCCCAACATCAGCAGGCCCAGCGCGATGCCGACGGCAAGGCTCACCTGAAGCGCCGTTACCAGGCTCGCTGCCTTTCTCCGGGCCGTGTTGCGCAAACCAATCTGGGTCATGCGGGGCAGGCGGTTCGAACGCTGCAGTGTCCTGTCGAGCCAGCCGTCGCCGAAGCCCGCGGCGATCCCCTGATCACGCAGGGCTTCCTGCACTGGAACCCTCACGGCACGCCAAACGGCCGGTAACGAAGCGAGCACACTCCCGCCTATGCCTACGAGGACACTGAGCGCGGCCACCTCCCAGCTGACTCCCCAGCCGGGGGTGAGCGCCATCAGAGTGGTCGAGGCCATCTGCAGCAGCAGGTTGCTCATGAGGAATCCGACAACCAGTCCGAGGGAGGTGCCGAGCGTGCCGATGATCGCCGCCGACCGGACATATGACCACGCGATCTGACGTCTGCGGCCGCCAATGGCCTTCATCACCGCAATCTCGTTGGTTTGCTCCCTCACGATGGCGTTCATCGTGGTGTACACCATGAAGAGGGCCGATGCGGCGGCGATCGATGCCAGCACGTAGAACACGGTCGTGACGTTCTCCATGGATTCCTTGGCGGGCCAGTCGCCCGCAGGCCGGATCTGCGGAATGGTCTGATACTCCGGCTCGCCGACCATCCCCTCGAAGGCGGAGCGGACTGCGTTCAGGGTCGCGGCAAGTTGGCCATCCGTGCGGTCGGCCACCTTGAAGTTCAAGACCGAATAGCCCTGAGCGTCGGCGAGATCCTCGAACGTCTCGTGGGTGATGTAGATGACCGGGGCACCATCTCGAACACCATCGCTGTGTCTCAGCGACCCGCCGACCCCGGTGATCTTGAACTCCTCCGACTCTCCGGATGGGCCGTAGAGCCGCAACATGTCGCCGGTAGTTGCGGTCAGGCGTTGGCTACGCGTGTTCTGGAGATCGACCAGGAATTCGCGATGGCCGGGCGCTTCGCCCTCGTCAATCGTGACCACGTTGACTTCCTGGTCGCCAAAGTCACGCACAGTCACA
This sequence comes from uncultured Acidimicrobiaceae bacterium, assembly GCA_947258375.1. GTDB lineage: Bacteria > Actinomycetota > Acidimicrobiia > Spongiisociales > UBA5794 > JAHEJX01. The sequence continues at coordinate 1,561 of CAMYIJ010000074.1, read as the reverse complement.
AAGAAGGCCTCCTGGCGCTGCTCGCCAAACGAGATCGGGGCGACGAACCCGGTCCGCACATCCAACCCCGCCACGTTGGGGATAGCCTGCAGTTCATCGATCTGCCGGTCGGACAGATCGAACCATGCGGGACTCAACACAACGTCGTCGAGTTGGTGGTCCTCGACCCGCTCCGCCATCGCTCGGTTGCTGAGCTGAGGGATAGCAAACATCCACAGGGCGGTTGTCGCAGCGGCGACCGTGAGGACCGTGAATATCGATCTGGCACGCCTGCGACTCAACTCCCTCCAGGCACGGCGCTCGAGCGCCGACCTCATGGCGCGCTGCCGTGGCCGCTCGGGCGGTGGCCGTCGATCACTCGACCGTCCTTCACGGTGACCGTCCTGTCGGCGTAGGACGCCAGTTCCCGATCATGCGTGACGTAAAGCACCGTCATGCCATCGGTGTTCAGCTTCGCCAACAGCTCCAGCACATGCTGCGCCGTGTCGCTGTCAAGGTTCCCCGTCGGCTCGTCGGCGACGAGGAGTGACGGAGAACAGGCCAGCGCCCTGGCGATGGCCACTCGTTGTTGCTCCCCACCGGACAACTCGAGTGGCAGGTGGTCGGGCTTGTCCCCCATGCCCACCAGGGCAAGGTTGTGGTGAGCACGATCAGTCCGGTCTGCAACCGACCCGGTTCGGGCAAAGTCGAGCGGCAGCATCGCGTTCTCCAGTGCGGTGAGCGTGGGGAGCAGCTGGAAGAACTGGAATACGATCCCAACGTGCTCACCTCGCCATACGGCCAGCTCCTCCTCGTTCATGTCGTTCAGTGTCGCCCCGAAGACCTTCACCGTTCCGGCGGTCGGCCGGTCGATCCCGGTCATCACGTTGAGAATCGTCGATTTCCCGCTACCCGACGGACCGACGATCGCCACGAACTCGCGGCTATCGACCTGGAGATTGACACCGCGTAGGGCCGCGTATTCGAGCCGTCCGCTCCGGTAAACCTTCTCGACGTCCCGAAGCTCGATCGAGCTATGGAGGGGAAGCGAATCGGACATCATGCAGAACGCTCGCTCGGCTGACTACCACGATTATCCGTATTGTGGGAAGACAGGACCAGGGCCGAATGACCTTCCCACCTCCGCCGTCGCCGGGTAGATGTCGTCGACACACGACGCCCCGCCTAACTGGCGTGGACACGCCGCAAGCAACGCGAAGCGTTGCCGCACGCCCGGAGAGACTCGAACTCCCAACCTTCTGATCCGTAGTCAGTGCAGAGCGGTTTGGATGACCTCGACTTTCATCCAGAATCGTGCGCTGACCTGCGATTTTGCCTCTGGTTTGTTTGCGTCGTCTTGCATCAGTTTTCATCGTCCCGCGGCCCAGGCGCGGCCCAGAGCGACGCGACGCTGACGTCTGTTGAGCCTCAGGCGGTGTCTTCGAATGGATCGGGGATCGGTTTGCGTTCCTCCTGGATTCGTCGGTTGAGATCCTGAAGGCGCTCACTGGCCACGTAGTAGCGGCCGCGCCGATCTCCAACGGCTCGGAGCAGTCCGACCTCGACGAGCTTCTTCAGGTCG